>CAVKQI010000036.1:2116-20910 GCA_963658405.1 bacterium
GCATCCTCTTCGGCAGAGGCATCCTCGCTCTCTTCTGCAGTCTCCTGTGTCTCGGAGGAGGCATCGGAAGCGGTATCCTCGGAAGCGGATTCATCCGCGGAAGCTGTCTCCTGAGAGGAGGTATCCTGGCTGCCTGTGCCGGCACAGCCTGTGAACATAGATCCGGTGATCACGGCAGACAGTAAAAGTGTCAATGCAATTTTTCTTTTTTTCATATAAGAAGTACTCCTTTCATTCTGAGAGTTACACGAAAACTCCGCAGGTATCGTCATTATAGCAGAAGCCTGCAGGCACTGCCACATCTTAATTGCGTATTACTGTGTCGAATTTTACTGACATGAAGGCAAATCGGTGCTATTGTAGTAAGCGGGTGAGAATTTGCCCGGATACCTTTTATAAGGGGAGGAAACAGAAAACTATATGTCGGAAAAAACGAGAAACAGAGTCTATTCGCTCTGCCTGCCGCTTCTGACCCTGCTGGCGGTCATCACCATGGTTGTGGGCATTGCGATGAGTCAGCAGGGCAGTGAGACAGATCCTTTGTGGCTCTATTTTGAAGGAGAGTACAGTCTGGACGGCAGCGAATACGAGACGCTGAATGATGATGTGGACCTGATCGGACAGAACCTTTCCCTGCGGGGACATTTCGATATGGATGTACCGGACAATTCCTGCGTGCAGCTGTATCTGCCTCATCTGTCCATTTCCATTCGGGTCAATGGCGAGGAGCGATTTTCCTATCAGGGAGATGTGCTGGATCCTAAAAATCATCTCCGGGATGTATGCGGCCGCCAGTGGGTGACATGGCTGACAGACGGAGATATCAGCCAGGATGATCTGATCGAGATCGAGCTGTACAATCCGCATGCCAGAGGCAATGGCTACGGCATGTGGTACTGCCTGGATAATATGTATATCGGTCAGGAGACTTCCTTTGTCCCCTGCATGCAGAAGATTTATCAGCTCGACTGGACCGTGGGTCTGGTGTGCGGGGCTTCTGCCGTATTGCTGGCCCTGATCGCCATCAGCTTTGCGCGGATCGACTTAAAGCTGGCCCGCCATATGATCTTCTGGGCAGTCTTTACGCTGTTTATCGCAGGCTATTATATCTTTGACAGCGTTAATTTCAATCTGAACTTCAGAAGCATCGCGCTGGATACCTACGGCAGGGAGATATCCCTGATGCTGGCCGGCGTTTCGCTCCTGCTCTGCATCACGGATACTCTGTCCTCGAAGCGCAGAAAGTACAGCTATATAGCGGCAGCAGTGAGCGGCGTCGAAATAGCGGTGATCCTGATCGTAGTACTGACAGGACGGATCGGTATCTATTCTTCCTGGAAATACTGGATGCCGGTGATATTCCTTTCCTATCTGGCGTCCCTGACCTGCTGCGCTGCAGAATTCATCAAATACCGCAGGCCCATACAGATCTTTTACATGCTGATCGTTCTGGCAGTCATGGTAGAGATGGTCAATATGGACTTAGGGTATTACAGAGGCGGCGTGATCATGAAACCTCTGTTCCTGATCGTCTATATCTTCTACGTGGTAAAGGCCTTCCGGGATATGGGAAGGAGCTACCGCAGGGCAAAGGAAGCCGAACAGATCGAAGAGGAGTTAAAGAACAGCCGCATTTTCCTGGCTATGAGCCAGATCCGCAGCCACTTTATCTTTAATGTCTTAAATGCCATCAGCGGTATGTGCAAATATGATCCGGAAAAGGCGGATGAGACCGTCATCTGCTTTGCCCGGTATCTGCGCGCCAATGTGGATATGATGGAGGAGGATGTACTGCATCCCTTCACCGCAGAATTCCATCATCTGTCCGACTACATCAAACTGGAGCAGATCCGTTTCGGCGAGGATGTACTGAAATTCAAGACAGATATTGAGACCATGGATTTCCTGATCCCGCCCATGCTGCTGCAGCCCATCGTGGAGAACTGCATCCAGCACGGCCTGCGGCCGAAGGCAGAGGGAGGCACTATTACGCTTTCCGTACACAAGGTGGGAGATAATATCGAAATCACCGTATCCGATGACGGCGTAGGTTATGTCGTCGGTAATGAGAGAGTAGGTTCAGTGGGCATGAGAAACGTACAGTTCCGCTTAAAGAGCATGGCGAACGGCACCATGGAGGTGCATTCGGAGCCGGGCAAGGGAACCAGTACGAAACTGATCATGCCGGAAAGGAAGACAGCAGAATGAGAGTAATATGTGTAGATGATGAGCGCCCTGCGCTGGAAAATTTTAAGATGACGGTGGCCAAGTATCCGGATATTGAGGATCTTCAGCTCTTCCAGCGGGGAGAGCTGGCACTGGAGTGGGCACAGAACAATAAGGTCGATGCCGCATTCCTGGATATGGAAATGCCGGAGCAGCGGGGCATTGAGCTGGCAAAGGAATTAAAGGATATCGATCAGAATATCAGCATCGTTTTCGTCACCGCTTTCAGCCAGTATGCACTGGAGGCCTTCGGCGTGGATGCCGTGGGCTATGTGATGAAGCCTTATACCGCTTCGGAGATCCGCAGAGAGCTGGACAAGGTGCTGCAGCAGAAGCCTGTGCCCAAGAGCAGAGTGGAGATCGAGACGATCCCCGACTTTGTCTTCAAGGTGGACGGTCATCCCATCACCTTCGGCCCCAAGGTGGAAGAGCTGCTGGGCCTTCTGGTAGACAGAGCAGAGGCCGGTGTCTCCGTAGGAGATGCCATCAATGCCATGTGGCCGGATCGCCCCTCCGACGATACCAGCCGCGCCCTTTACCGCAATACCTCCAAGCGTCTGCTGGATACGCTGGCAGACTTAAAGCTCAGTGATGTCATCGTCACCGACGGCCGCAAGCGCTACATCAACCGCAAGAAGGTAAACTGCGATCTTTACAGGATCCTGGACGGAGACATGGAGCCCATGAATAACTACAGCGGTGAGTACATGCGCCGCTGGACCTGGGCAGAGGACCGCAACGCATGGCTATATGATCTGTATTACGGAGAAGAGTAACAAGTCGGAACAAAATGCCTGATGGCATTTCCTTCCGACTGCAAGGATGCCGCGAGCGGCCTCCTTGGGGGATCGCATCGGAGAATTCGCCTTCGCGAAATTCTCCTCGCGGTGCCGCAAGGATGCGGCACAGAGAGGCAAAGTCGTAAAGAAATGCCTGATGGCATTTCCTTCCGACTCCAAGGATGCTGAATAGAAAGGTGTATTATGGCAAACGGAAAATATGAGCGTCTTTCCCGCAGACTGGTCCGCAAGGGAATCGTTATTGATGAATATGTAGATACCATGTCCATTCCTAACGGCATGGTGGAAGAGTGGGATTTTATAGATCACAAGGGGGCAGCGGCCGTAGTACCTGTCCTGGAGGACGGCAGGATCCTCATGGTGCGTCAGTACCGCAATGCGCTGGAGCGGGAGACGCTGGAGATCCCGGCAGGCGGCCGTACCAGCCGGGAGGAGCCCATGCTGGAGACGGCAAAGAGAGAGCTGTCCGAGGAGACTGGCTACACCAGTGAGCACCTGGAGCGGCTTCTGAGCCTTCGCACCACCGTGGCCTTCTGCAATGAAGCCATCGATGTCTATGTGGCTACCGACTTAAAGCCCGGCGAGCAGCATCTGGATCCGGACGAGTTTCTGAATGTGGTGCCCTGCGAGGTGTCTGATCTGATGGAGCGCATCTATGCAGGAGAGATGCAGGATGCCAAGACGGTCTCCGCCATCCTGGCCTATGTGAATAAGTACGGGATCCAGTGGAAAAAGTAAGGAAAAAGGGCCCCGGCTGCGGAAAGCCCCGGGGACTGGGAGAGGATATCGAGGAATACCTTTCCTGGCTTAAAGAAGAAAAGGGCAAATCCCCTGCCACCCTGGAGGGGTACCGGTACGATCTGGCCCATCTGCGCCGCCGCTGTGAAAAGCTGGGCATAGAGGACATCCGGGAGACCGGTGATGTGCTCTTACAGCTTCATTTCCGGCAGAGACGGGAGGAGGGTGCCAGTGAGAGCACCGTGGCCAGAGAGATGACGGCGGTGAGAGGTTTTTATCGCTACTGGTATCATGCAGGCAGGATCGAGTATAATTACGCCGATGCCCTGGAAAGACCAAAGACAGCCCCTGCCCCGGAGGAGATCCTCACCGGGGAGGAGATGGAAAGGCTGCTGGAGCAGCCGGATACTGCCACCGCCCGGGGGATCAGGGACCGGGCAGTGCTGGAGCTGCTCTGCGGCGCCGGCCTAAAGACCGGAGAGCTGCTGGCCCTGCAGATCCGGGATGTGGACCTGCAGGCCGGCTGTATCACAGTGCGCAGAACCGGCAGCAGGACATCTGCAGCGAGCCGTCGTGATCCGAAGGCGGGAAGCCGTGCGCGCGGGGCAGATGCGGACCGGGAGATGCCGGAAGGTGCCCGGATCGTGCCGGTGAGCCGTCAGACCAGAGCCGCCCTTCTTACCTATCAGAGAAAAGTGAGAAGCCATTATGCGGATGCCGGCGAGGACGGCCCCGCAGACGAGGCCCTTCTTTTTACAGGAGAAAACGGAAAGGTTCTCTCCAGACAGGCGGTATGGCAGATGGTCAGGCGCTGCGGCGCCCAGGCGGGGATCGATAAAAAGCTCTCCCCTGCCATGCTGCGCAGATCCTTTGCCCGGGATCTGCAGGAAAGAGGTGCTGACCCGCAGACCGTACAGGAACTGCTGGGGCAGGTATATTTTAAGTAAAACAAAGGAGTATAACATCATGTCATTTACATTCACACAGCAGCTGCCCACCCCGAAGGAGATCATCGAGGAATTGCCGATGCCCAAAGAGCTGGCTGCCCTCAAGGCACAGAGAGATCAGGAGATCGCCGATGTATTTACCGGCAAGAGCGATAAGTTCCTGCTGATCATCGGTCCCTGCTCGGCAGACAATGAGGAAGCTGTCTGCGATTATGTCAGCAGACTGGGGAAGGTAAACGAAAAGGTAAAGGATCGTCTGATCCTGATCCCCCGTGTCTACACCAATAAGCCCCGTACTACCGGTGAGGGCTATAAGGGTATCACCGCCCAGCCTGATCCCGAGGGAAAGCCTGATTTCAAGGCCGGCCTGATGGCTATGCGTCACATGCAGATCCATGCCATCGAGGTCTCCGGTCTGACAGCAGCAGACGAGATGCTCTATCCGGACAACTGGGGCTATGTGGAGGACATTCTTTCCTATGTGGCCATCGGCGCCCGTTCCGTAGAGGACCAGCAGCACCGTCTGACCGTCAGCGGCTTTGATGTGCCCAGCGGCATGAAGAATCCCACCTCCGGCGACATGACGGTCATGCTCAATTCCGTCTATGCGGCGCAGCATCCGCACTCCTTTGTATACAGAGGCTATGAAGTGCATACCAGCGGCAATCCGCTGGCGCATACCGTGCTCCGCGGCGCTGTAGATGCCAGCGGACGCAATATTCCCAACTATCACTATGAGGACCTGGTCCGTCTGTGCGAGCTCTACCAGAAGAGAGAGCTGATCAATCCGGCCTGCATCGTGGACACGAACCACTCCAATTCCAACAAGAAATTCATCGAGCAGGTCCGTATCGCCAAGGAAGTCATGCACAACCGCACCAAGAGCCCGGAGATCGCCGGCCTGGTAAAGGGACTGATGATCGAGAGTTACATCGAGGACGGCGCGCAGAAGATCGGCGAAGGCATTTACGGCAAGTCCATCACGGATCCCTGCCTTGGCTGGGAATCCACGGAAAAACTGATCTACGATATTGCAGAACATTGCTGAGAAAAACTATGTAAGCATGCAGGGGAAGTGCTATAATAGAAACGGATCAATGAACATGCCTGCCCGCCCGGGGAACCTTCAGGAATTGAGGCGGCAGGCGGCATAAGTAACGGGGGAAGTCAGTTTATGAAGAACATTTTGTTTGTAGCATCAGAAGGTGTGCCCTTTATCAAGACAGGAGGACTGGCCGATGTGGTAGGTTCCCTGCCTAAGTCCATTGACAAGGAGTACTATGATGTCCGCGTCATCCTGCCCAAGTATTCCTGTATGAAGCAGGAGATGGTGGACAAGCTTCAGTATGTCACAAACTTCTATATGGATTTTCACTGGAAAAATGAATATGTAGGTATTTTCTACGCAGAAGTAGACGGCATCAAGTATTACTTCATCGACAATGAGGGATTCTTCACCGGCTTTAAGCCCTACGGTGACAATGTGCTCTTTGAGATCGAGAAATTCGCATTTTTCTCCAAGGCAGCGCTGTCCATCCTGCCGGTCATTGACTTCAGGCCCGACATCATCCACTGCCACGACTGGCAGACAGGTCTGGTGCCGGTATACTTAAAGGAGAGATTCCAGGGCGGTGATTTCTACAGAGGCATCAAGACTATCATGACCATCCACAATCTCAAATTCCAGGGACGCTGGAATGTGCAGGATGTGGAGGACATCACCGGACTTTCCCAGTCCTTCTTTACACCGGACAAGCTGGAATCCTATAAGGATGCCAATCTGTTAAAGGGCGGCATCGTATATGCCGACGCGGTCACCACCGTGAGCCCTACCTATGCAGAAGAGATCAAGACCGCCTTCTACGGCGAGGGACTGGACGGCCTCTTAAATGCCAGATCCAATGACCTGCGGGGTATCCTCAACGGCATCGACTACGAGGACTTTAATCCCACCACGGATAAGCGCATCAAGCATTGCTACGATGCCAATAATTTCCGCAAGGAAAAGATCAAGAATAAGAGAGCACTGCAGGAAGAGCTCGGCCTTGCCAGAGATGACAAGTGTATGCTCATCGGCATCGTCTCCCGTCTGACCGACCAGAAGGGCTTTGACCTCATTTCCTGCGTCTTTGAGGAGATGTGCCAGGATGCCGTACAGTTCGTGATCCTGGGCACCGGCGAAGAGCGCTATGAGAATATGTTCCGCCACTTTGACTGGAAGTATCATGACAAGGTATCGGCGAATATTTACTACTCCGAGGACCTCTCTCACAAGATCTATGCGGCATCCGATGCTTTCCTGATGCCTTCCCTGTTCGAGCCCTGCGGACTGAGCCAGCTCATGTCCCTTCGCTACGGCACGATCCCGATCGTCCGGGAGACCGGCGGTCTGAAAGATACCGTGGAGCCCTACAATGAGTACGAGGGCACCGGCACGGGCTTCTCCTTCACCAATTACAATGCCCATGAGATGCTGGCCACCGTCCGCTACGCAGAAAAGATCTTCTACGACAAGAAGAGAGAGTGGAACAAGATGGTAGACCGCGCCATGGCGGCAGATTTCTCCTGGACCGTATCCGCCGGTCAGTACCAGCTGATGTACGACTGGCTCTGCGGCAACTAGAAGAAGGATCCTGTACAGGGCAAAACAGGTGCAGACCTGTCAGAATAAGTATAAACGTATCAGAAAAAGAGCTGTGTACCATGGCCCCTTCGGGGGTCATGGTACATCGTGGTTTTTTACGAACGGATGAAGGACAATGGGAAAAAAGAAAGCGAAGGACGGACTGTTCGTCCAGGCAGGTATCCTGGCTGTGGCCAGCATCATCGTCAAGCTGATCAGTCTGGTCTATCGGGGACCGCTGACAGCCATCATCGGCGACGAGGGCAATGGCTATTACAATTCCGCCTATAACTTCTATACCATTATATTGATCATCTCCTCCTACAGCGTGCCCTCGGCCATCTCCAAGATCATGGCCGGCAAGCTGGCACTGGGGGAGTACCGCAACGCGCAGAGAATCTTCCAATGCGCGCTTTTGTATGTATGCATAGTGGGCACACTGGGAGGCGGCCTTTTGTTTTTCGGGGCCGAGATCCTGGTCTCCAGCAATGCCGCGCCGGTACTTCGTATCTTTGCGCCTACCATCTTTATCTTCGGTATTCTGGGCGTATTGCGAGGATATTTTCAGGCCTACGGTTCCATGCTCCAGACCTCGGTTTCCCAGGTGCTGGAGCAGCTCCTCAATGCCATCGTGAGTATCGGCGCCGCGCATCTGCTGATGCAGATGGCAGCCGATGCCGGCAAGAGCCAGACCCAGCAGGCCATTGACGGCGCCATCGGCTCTGCCCTCGGCACAGGAAGCGGCGTGCTGGCGGCCCTGCTTTTCATGATATGGATGTATCAGATCAACCGGCCCGGCATCCGCAGACAGGTGCGCAGAGACCGGCATCACCGGCTGGAGCCCTACGGAGAGATCATGAAGGAGACCATCCGGGTGGTGACTCCCTTCATCCTCAGCAGCTTTATCCTGAACCTGACCACCTCCTTAAACCAGACCATTTATATCCGGACGCTGGTGGACGGACAGGGACTGGACCAGGTGTCCGTGGCGACGCAGTACGGCATCTTTTCCGGAAAGGCAGTGGTGCTGACCAATATCCCCATTTCCATGGCCACCGCGCTGGCTTCCGCCATCATCCCCGCTATTTCCGCTTCCTTTGCCAAGGGTAATTATGAGGACACCAGAAGACGGTATGTGAATATCTCCTGGATCACCATGATCATCGCGGTGCCCTGCGCCGTAGGCATGGCGGTGCTGGCCAAGCCCATCACCATGCTGCTCTTTCCGCAGAAGGCCTCCATCGATCAGGCCTCCATCCTGCTGGCCCTGCTGGCAGTGACCGTGGTCTTTTATTCCGTCTCCACCATCACAAATGCGGTGCTGCAGTCCATCGGCCGCATGAACATGCCCCTGGTCTCCGCCGGCATCGCCCTGGCGGTGCAGACGTTGGTGCTGCTCCTGCTTCTGAACTTCACAGACCTCGGCATCTATGCACTGGCGCTGGTGAGCGTGCTCTATTCCCTGATGATCTTTATCTGCAACGAACTCTTTATCCGCAGATACCTTCGTCCCCGGATCGATATCATGAAGATCTATATCATGCCGATCCTGGCGGCGCTCTTTATGGGCGTTTTGGCCTTTGTCACCTATGAGCTGCTTCACCTCCTCCTGGGACTGGCTGGCCTTGGCTCCGATTACTTTAAAAACCTCATCGCCATGGTACCCACTCTGGCTGTGGCCGTCCTTAGCTACGCCTTCTTCCTGGTGCGCTCCGGCGCCATGACCAGGAGCGATCTGCAAAGCGTCCCCAAGGGCACACTCGTGATCAGCCTGCTGACGAAACTGCGCTGGCTGCCTCCGGAGAGAGAAAATGCGCACAGCGTAGGCCGCAGAGATGTGACAGACCTGCCTATCGAAGAGCAGATCGGCACGAAAAGAGCGGCAGAGCGCAATATATCACGCTATGAGAGAACGTCTTACCGGGAAGAGGATTACAGGGAACCGGTCTACAGGCATCCGGCCTACCGGGAGCCGACTTATCGGCAGGACTCTGAGGAGGACTATTACTTCGACGAGGACGACGAGTAGAGGTTATGGCAAAATCGTATCCACTTGTAGTTGATTTTGTTACAGACACAATGCTCCGGGACGGGGCAGAATGACTGGCATCCTTTGCACCGAATGTCAGTTTTGCTTAGGTCCGCAGACAAGAGGCGAACCTTAGCAAAACGGCATAAGGTGCACGGTGCCAGCCATCTGCCACGTTTCGGAGCATGGTCGGGAGGCCATAAAATTCAAAGTTACCATACACACCGATAGAAGGAGAACACCCATGAAAAACATACTGGTCGGACAATCCGGCGGCCCCACAGCAGTGATCAACGCCAGCCTGTGCGGCGTCATCAGAGAAGCCCTTGGGCAGGAACAGATCGGCAGCGTCTACGGCATGATCAACGGCGTGGAAGGCTTCCTGGAAGGCCGCTATGTGAACCTGAGCGACACCCTGGATGAAGAAGCCCTGACCCTACTGTCCGGGACCCCCGCGGCTTACCTGGGCTCCTGCCGCTATAAACTGCCGGAAGAAATGGAGATGCCCGTCTACAGACGCCTCTTTGAAAAATTAAAGAAGCTGGACATCGGTTACTTCCTCTATATCGGCGGCAACGATTCCATGGATACCGTGGACAAGCTCTCCCGGTATGCCAGAAAAATCGATTCCTCCATCCGCTTTATCGGCGTGCCCAAGACCATCGACAATGACCTGGTGGCCACGGACCACACGCCCGGCTACGGCAGCGCAGCCAAATACGTGGCAGCCACCGTGCGGGATATCGTGCTGGATGCCTCGGTCTACGAGCAGCAGTCCGTCACCATCGTGGAGCTCATGGGCAGAAATGCCGGATGGCTCACCGCCGCCTCCGCTCTGGCCAGAAAAGAGGCCGGTGACAATCCGGTGCTCATTTACCTGCCGGAAGTGGCCTTCGATATGGAAAAATTCATACAGGATGTACGGGAAGCCCTGAAAAAGAGAGCCAATATCGTGGTCTGCGTATCGGAAGGCATTGCCGATGCCGAGGGCAGCTTTATCTGTGAGTACGGCCAGAGAGCCGGCACGGACAATTTCGGCCACAAGATGCTGGCAGGTTGCGGAAAGGTACTGGAAAATGCCGTCCGCAGCAAGATCGGCGTCAAGGCCAGATCCGTGGAGTTAAATGTCTGCCAGCGCTGCGCAGCATTGCTGCAGTCCGCCGCCGATGTGGAAGAAGCACAGATGGCAGGCGCGGTAGGCGTGAAGGCGGCCCTGGCAGGAGAGACCGGCCGCATGGTGGCCTTTCAGAGAGTGCAGGGAGATACCTACGGATTGGAATATCCCCTGGTGGACGTGGGCTATGTGTGCAATCAGGAAAAGAAATTCCCCCTTGGCTGGCTCAATGAGGAGAGAAACGACGTGACAGAGGACTATGTCCGCTATGCGCTGCCCCTGATCCAGGGAGAGCGGGCGCACAGCATGCAGGACGGTCTGCCCCGGTATCTTTACAGATAATAAAGAGAAAACAGACAGCCGACATGGCAGGCGGAACCGTAAATCTCCGCCTGCATTTTTACGGTCCGGCTGTACAGAAATGAGGAATACATGGCATTTGACGGAATTACGACGGCCTGCCTTCGAAAAGAGCTGGAAGATAAGCTCACGGGAGGCCGGATCTACAAGATAGCACAGACAGAGGCAGATGAGCTGACACTGACCATCAAGCCGGAGGTTTCCAGGGGCGGCGGGCAGGTAAAGCTCTTTTTGTCGGCAGATCCCACCCTTCCCCTCTGCTACCTGACGCAGGAGACAAAGAGTGCACCCCTGACAGCCCCGGCCTTCTGCATGCTCCTGCGAAAGCATCTGCAGAACGGCCGGATCCTTTCCGTGACCCAGCCCGGTCTGGAGCGGATCCTTCGCTTTGAGGTGGAACACCGCAATGAGATGGGCGATCTGTGCAGACATATCCTGGTGCTGGAGCTCATGGGCAAGCACTCCAACCTGATCTTTTTAAACGAAGACGGGCAGATCATTGACGCCATCAAGCGGATCTCCTCCATGGTGAGCTCTGTGCGCGAGGTGCTGCCGGGCAGGACCTATTTTATCCCCCAGACCAGAGGGAAGAAGGAACCTCTGGAGGAGACGAAGGAAGGCTTTCTGGCGATCCTGGCCGGGGAGAAAAGTCAGCAGCCTCCGGCAGGTCTGCTGGCAGGCAGCTACACGGGACTTTCCAATGTAATGGCAGAGCAGATCTGCTATGAGGCAGACATCGTCCATGACCAGAGCGCGGCATCCCTGACCGGTGAGGAGAAGGAAGCACTGTGGAAGGCATTTTCTTCCCTGATGGAGCGGGTGCGCCGGGGAGACTTTGCCCCCACGCTTTATTACAAGCCGGGGCAGAAGATGCCCATGGAATACGGGGCGGTTCCCCTGACGATGTACGGGGAAGGCGGCACTTCTTTTTCTTCTATGTCGGAGCTTCTGGAGAGCTTTTATGCGGAAAAGAATGCGCAGACCCGCATCCGCCAGAAGTCAGCCAATCTCCGGCATGTGGTGCAGACCATCCTGGAGAGAGATGTGCATAAGTATGATCTGCAGTGCAAGCAGATGAAGGATACAGAGAAAAAGGAAAAATACAGGGTTTACGGAGAGTTGCTCCATACCTACGGCTATACGGTGCCGGCAGGGGCAAAGTCGGCAGAGCTGGACAATTATTATACCGGCGAGAAGCTGACGGTGCCGCTTGATCCCACGCTGACAGCGGCGCAGAATGCCAGCCGGTATTTTGAGAGATATACGAAGTTAAAGCGCACCGCCCAGTCCCTCACCGAGCTGACCAGAGAGGTAAAGGCGGAGATCGAGCAGCTGGAGAGTATCCGCACTGCGCTGGATCTGTCCGAAAATGAGGGAGACTTAGCGCAGATCCGGCGGGAATTAGAGGACAGCGGACTGGTGCGCCGGCGCGGCGGCCAGGGCGGAAACGGCAGAAATCAGGGCAGGGCAAAGCAGGGCGCCAAAGGACGTACCCCGGAGAGCAAGCCCCTTCACTATATCAGCAGCGATGGCTACGATATCTATGTAGGCAAGAACAATATCCAGAATGACGAGATCACCTTCCATATGGCCAACGGCGCGGACCTCTGGTTCCACGCCAATGATATGCCGGGCTCCCATGTGGTGGTAAAGACCGGCGGCAAAAAGATGGAAGAAGTGCCGGACCGGGTCTTCGAGGAGGCAGCTTCTCTGGCGGCCTACTATTCCAGCGGTCGCCAGCAGGAGAAGGTGGAGATCGATTACCTGGAGAGACGGAATGTAAAGAAGCCGGGCGGCGCCAAGCCGGGGTTTGTGGTATATTACACCAACTATTCCATCATGGCGGGGACGGATATTTCCGGCTTGAAACAAGTGTAAAAGTGTTTGGCTACTCGGACGCCGGCTATGGGACGGGTCCTGTCGGCGATAACAGAAGCGTCAGGCGAAGCGGTGAACCCCTTTTGCTTGACGCTTTTTGCACTGTCTACTATAATGAATCCGTATGCACAAAAATAGGAAATCCATCGCCTTTTGCAGGTGATACCGCGAAATGACTGCGGCATCCATGGATAAGCGCGTCGGGGAATCCGTCTGTGCGAAGTTCTCCGCACGCAGCCGCAGACATACTGCGGTATAGGAAGGTAACCATGATTAAGAGCATGACAGGCTACGGCCGCAGTGAGATAAGCCGGGGTGAGCGCAAGATCACCGTGGAGATGAAATCCGTCAATAACCGCTATCTGGATGTGAATATCAAGATGCCGAAGAAGCTCAATTTTTTTGAGGCTTCTATCCGCGCAGAGCTCAAGCGGTTCATCCAGCGCGGCAAGATCGATCTGTTCCTGACCTACGAGGACAGAACAGAGAATAATGTATGCGTCAAGTACAACAAAGAGCTGGCCGCAGAGTACTATCATTATCTGCAGCAGATGGCAGAGGATCTGCAGCTGCGCAATGATGTATCTCTCTCCGCCATTGCCAGATTTCCCGATGTCTTCACCATGGAAGAACAGACCGTGGACGAAAAGGAGCTGTGGGACCTGGTCAAGGAGGCCATCGACGAGGCGGCCATCGGCTTTGTGGAGAGCAGAGTCCGGGAGGGTGAATACTTAAAGCAGGATCTGGAGACGAAGCTGGACGAGCTTTTGGGACATGTGGACTTTATCACAGCCAGAGCACCCCGGATCGTGGCAGATTACAGAGAGAATCTCCGGTCGAAGGTGCAGGAGCTGCTGCAGGATTCCACCGTGGATGAGAGCCGCATTCTCCAGGAAGTGACCATCTATGCCGACAAGGTCTGCGTGGATGAGGAGCTGGTAAGACTTCACAGTCACATAGAGGCCACCAGAGCAGCGCTCTCCGGGGACGAGGGTGTAGGCAGAAAGCTGGATTTCCTGGCGCAGGAGATGAACAGAGAGGCCAATACCATTCTGTCCAAGTCCGACGACCTGGAGGTTTCCGCCCATGCCATCGAGTTAAAGACAGGCATAGAAAAGGTCAGGGAGCAGATACAGAATATTGAATAATCTGATTCATATCGGCTTTGGCAATATCGTCAATGCCAACAAGATCATAGCAATCGTGAGCCCGGATGCGGCGCCTGTCAGAAGGCTGGTACAAAAGGCCAAGGAGACAGGACGCACAGTGGACGCCACCCAGGGGCGAAAGACCAAGGCGGTGCTGGTCATGGAAGATGACCGCATCGTGCTTTCGGCGCTTCTGCCGGAGACGATCCGGGGCAGAGCCCAGACGGAGGATGAAAATACAGATGAAGCGTAGAGGACAGCTGGTCGTGATCTCCGGTTTTTCCGGAGCCGGCAAAGGAACCATCGTAAAGAAACTGCTGACAGAGTATGATCAGTATGCCCTGTCGGTTTCCATGACCACCAGAAAGCCCCGCCCCGGGGAGGTGGACGGCCGGGAGTATTTCTTTGTATCCACAGAGGAATTTGAAAAGGCCATAGTGGAAGGAAAGATGCTGGAATACGCAGGCTATGTGGACCACTACTACGGAACGCCCCGGGCCTATGTGGAGCAGAAAATGGAAGAGGGCAAGGATGTGATCCTGGAGATCGAGGTGCAGGGCGCCAGACAGATCAAGCAGCTCTTCCCGGAGGCAGTGCTGCTCTTTGTCACCACCCCTTCCGCGCAGATCCTGCGGGATCGGCTGACCGGCCGGGGTACCGAGGATGAGGAGACGATCCGGCAGCGTCTGCTGCAGGCAGCCACCAGAGAAGTGCCGCTGATGGCAGATTATGACTACCTGATCGTCAATGACGTGCTCGAGGATGCAGTGACCACCGTTCATCAGGTCATCGAGGCGGCCCGGCTGGCACCGACCCGCAATGTGGTCTTTATCAAGGAGTTCGCAGACGGACTTCACGGCGCTTCCGGGGCAGAGGGCTTTGAAGACGGCATACTTTAAAGGGCAAAGAACCCGGCGGGTAAAAGCCGCAGAGAACCGCAGACAGATCACGGACAGATACACCAGATCTGCCGCAGAGCACCGATAACGGCAGCAGCACAGCAGATAAACATACAGCAATACGCAGATACAGCAGATAAATATACAGCAATACGCAGATACAGCAGATAAATATACAGCAATACGCAGACACAACAGATACAACAGATACAACGGCAATATGACAGCAACAGACAGCAGACAGAAAGGCAGGTAAAAAGATGTTACATCCCTCTTATGTAGATTTGATGAAGGTAGTAAACCAGGGCGTTGAGGAAGGCGAAGAGCCTGTTATCAGCAGCCGTTATTCCATCGTGATGGCTACGGCCAAGCGCGCGAGACAGCTGGTAGACGGCGAGGAAGCGCTGGTGCGTGAGGACGGCAGAAAGCCCCTTTCCATCGCTGTAGATGAGTTAAACCAGGGCAAGATCCAGATCCTGGGAGAGGACGACGAGGCAGAGGAAAATGTGGAAATCTCCGAGACCGAGGGCATGGAGATCAGCGAGCTGGATGCAGCTGAGCAGGCCGATGAAAAGGCTGAGGAAGAGAAGGAAGCAGAAGAATCCGCAGAAGCAGCAGAGGAAACAGTACAGGCATGAAGATTCTCTTTGTTTCATTAGGGTGTGATAAGAACCTGGTAGATACGGAAGTCATGCTGGGCGCCCTGGCAGATCGCGGATATTCCTTTACCGACGATGAAGAGGAAGCAGAGATCGCAGTGGTCAATACCTGCTGCTTTATCCATGATGCCAAACAGGAGAGCATCGATGCGATCCTGGAACTGGCAGAGCGGAAGACCAGCGGGCAGCTGAAGGCCCTGGTAGTCACCGGCTGTCTGGCACAGCGCTATAAGGATGAGGTATTAAAGGAGATCCCGGAGGTGGATGCGGTGCTCGGCACCACGGCCACGGATGTGCTGGGGGATGAGCTGGATGCCATCCTGGGCAGCAGAGAAGACCGGGAAAAACTGGTGCTCGAAGATCTCTCCAAGGCACCCACCGGCAATCAGAAGCGCATGCGCACTTCGGGAGATGCCACAGGTTATTTAAAGATTGCAGAAGGCTGCAATAAGCGCTGCACCTACTGCGTGATCCCGGATGTCCGGGGACCCTACCGCAGCGTACCGCAGGAGGATCTGATCAAGGAAGCGCAGTCCCTGGCAGAGGCCGGCGTCAGAGAGCTGATCCTGGTAGCCCAGGAGACCACCCTTTATGGGCTGGATCTTTACGGCGAGAAGCGCCTGCCCCAGCTCCTGAAGGCATTATGTCAGGTGGAGGGCATCGACTGGATCCGCATTCTGTACTGTTATCCTGAGGAGATCACACCGGAACTGATCCAGGTGATCGCGCAGGAGCCAAAGATCCTGCATTATCTGGACATGCCCATTCAGCACGCTTCCGATGAGATCCTGCGCAAAATGGGACGGCGCACGAACCGGCAGGAACTGGAGGAGCGGATCAAAGCCCTCCGGGAGGCTATACCGGATATCTGTCTGCGGACGACCCTGATCACCGGTTTCCCGGGAGAGACCGAGGAAGATCACGAGATCCTGAAAAAGTTCATTAAGAAAATGAAGTTTGACAGACTCGGCGTATTTACCTACTCACGGGAAGAGGACACACCGGCTGCGAAGATGAAACCGCAGGTGCCGGCTCGCGTCAAGAAGCAGCGGCAGAAGGAGCTGATGCTTCTGCAGCAGGAGATCGCCTTTAAGCAGGCTGCAAAGATGAAGGGCAGAAAACTGCAGGCGCTGATCGAGGGAAGGATCGTAGAAGACGACAGCATCGACTGGGAGACCGGCAGGGAGCGCTTTGTCTATACCGCCAGGACCTACAAGGATGCACCGAATATTGACGGCTTGCTCTTTGTGGAGAGCGAGCGGGAATTGATAAGCGGTGAGCTGGTGGATGTAAAGATCACAGGCTCCGAGGAATACGATCTGATCGGTGAACTCTGTTAATCTATATGTATCTGTTTAGTAATTGCCATATTTCCACGTACATTGCCTGCAGGCAAATGTGAGATGAGGCCAAGCAGATACTATTTACTTTGATATTTCTTCGGTGCACGGCACACGGGGAATGGAGGCAGTATGAATTTACCCAATAAACTGACGATGCTTCGCATCATCATGATTCCTTTTTTTGTAGTGGTATTACTGGCAGGCATCGGCGGTGAAGCCAGCAAATGGATCGCCCTTGCCATCTTTATCCTGGCCAGCCTGACAGACATGCTGGACGGCAAGATCGCGAGAAAATACAATCTGATCACGAATTTCGGCAAACTCATGGATCCTTTGGCGGACAAGATGCTGGTATCTTCTGCCATGATCTGCCTGGTGGGGATGGGCAAGATGCCGGCCTGGGTGGTGATCATCATCATTGCCAGAGAGTTTATGATCAGCGGCTTCCGTCTGGTGGCCACCGAGGGCGGCGTGGTGATCGCAGCCAGCAAGTGGGGCAAGATGAAGACCGTCTTTCAGATGATCATGGTGATCCTGCTGATCGCTGACATCCAGGCACTGGCCATTCTCACCACTGTCGTGATGTGGATCGCCGTCATTCTGACCATCATTTCCCTGGTGGATTACATTGTCAAAAACAAGCAGGTACTGGCGGAGACAAAATGAGAGCAGAGATCATTACCGTAGGGACTGAGATCCTGATGGGCAATATAGTAAATACCAATGCGGCTTATCTCGCGCAGCAATGCGCCGGGATAGGCCTTTCCTGTTATTATCAGGAGACGGTGGGCGATAATGCCGGACGCCTGGCGGATGTAATTAAGACAGCTCTGGGGAGAGCGGAGATCATCCTTCTCTGCGGCGGCCTTGGCCCCACCGAGGATGACCTGACGAAGGAGACTGCGGCCGAAGTGATGGGGCGCTCCATGCACATGGATGAGGCGTGGATGGAAAAAATCCGGTGCTATTTTAAAAAGCGCGGTCTGGAGCTGACAGAGAATAATGCCAAGCAGGCGCTGATCCCGGAGGGAAGCGTGATCCTGGATAATCCCAACGGCACGGCCCCGGGCATCATCATAGAGGGAGAGGGGCAGACCAGAGTGGTGCTGCTGCCGGGACCGCCCGGAGAGCTTCGCCCCATGTTTGAGAATCTGGTCCGTCCTTACTTAGAGCAGATGAGCAGCGAGAAGCTCTATTCCCGCACCGTAAAGGAATGCGGTATCGGTGAGAGCATTGCAGAGACGATGTTAAAGGATCTGATCGATGCCCAGACCAATCCCACCATCGCTACATATGCCAAGATCGGCGAGGTGCATATCCGCATCACGGCCAGGGCTGCTTCGCAGGAAGAGGCGGCGCGTATCCTGGAGCCCGTGGAAAAGGAAGTGCTGCGCCGTTTCGGAAAGCATGTCTACACAGACCGGGAAGAGGTGACGCTGGAGGCTTCTATCGTGGAGCTTCTTAAGGAAAAGGGCATGACCCTGTCCCTGGCGGAGTCCTGCACCGGCGGTATGCTGTCTCAGCGCCTCACGGGTGTACCCGGTGTCTCGGCCGTCTATGCGGGCGGATTTGTGACCTATACCTGCGAGGAAAAGCACAGGATGCTGGGCGTGCCGAAGAGCCTTTTAAAGGAAAAGGGAGCGATCTGCAAAAAGACCGCCAAAGCCATGGCAGCCGGCGCAGCCGCCAGGACCCATACCGATGCCGCCCTGTCCATCACCGGCAATGCCGGACCGGATGCTTCCGAGGGAAAGCCGGTGGGGCTTGTCTATATCGGCTGCTGCATCGACGGCAAGGTGAAGGCAAAAAATTATCAGTTTTCCGGCAACAGACAGAAGATCCGGGAGAGCGCGGTGGCTGCAGCACTGACAATGCTGCGGGAGAGCCTGCTGGGGTAAGATAACAAAGCAGCGGCATAGAGAGGAAAAGTTTTAAAGAAATGAAAAAATTATTCGCACAGATCATGAAATTCGGTGTGGTGGGTGTCATCTGTTTCTTTATTGATTTCGGCATCTACACGGTCTTAAATA
>CAVKQI010000037.1:0-20829 GCA_963658405.1 bacterium
GACTCCTCAGCTGCTGCTTCCTCAGTGGACTCCTCAGCTGCTGCTTCCTCAGTAGTCTCCTCAGCTGCTGCCTCGGTAGATGCCTCAGCGGAAGCGCTGGAAGAACCACAGCCAAACAGGAAAGTAGATGCCAGTGCGCAAACAACGACTGCTTCAACGATTCTCTTCTTCATAATACATAATCTCCTTTTATTTTATGAACAAATTGTAAACAAGGTTTGAATACGAGAAGTATATTAGCACTGGCTTTTTGTTTTTGTACCACCCGTACAGGGTGGTTTTCGCTGAAGTTTGTTAAGAATCTGTGAAATTAAGGGAATTTTCCGGGTGCATGCTCCCGATCAGCTTCCGTCTGCTGGTGATCTTTAATTTATAGAAAATACTCTTCATCGCCGACTTCACCGTGTTCTCACTGATGTACAGACGCTCTGCGATCTCGCGGTTGGTCAGTCCCTGGGAGGCCATGGAGGCGATCTCCTGCTCCCGCCTGGTCAGTTTCTGTACATTACCCGCCTTGCCCCGCAGCTGCAGCTGCAGTACCTCCGCGATCTCGCCGATGGCGCCGTCGCTGTGCCGCTGCAGGGAGACCACTGCCTCGATCGTCACGGGTATGCGGTGCAGCAGGAAATAATCATAGATATCCTCTGCATGGAGCCGCAGATCCTCTGCCTCCACCACCAGCACCTCGGACTTTTCGGCTATATCCGTCAGGAAGCTTCTGCTCAGCTCATCCCGTCTGTAATTTTCCCTCTCATTATAGAGAAAAAAGAACCGCCATCCCGGCACCGGTGATGACCCCATTTTGCAAAGAAACGCATAAAAATCCGCTTCGTCCACCCGCTCCATGCCGCCAAATACCACCGCTATGCCCGGCTTGCCGCTCTGGCGCCTCTTTTTCCAGATCTCCTGCATCCTCTCCATAATGATCCGGCGCTGCCGCTGATTCAGGCAGAAATCCCTGCAGCCCTCCACCGCTTCCGGCACCCGGCCCTCAAACAGAAATTGCAGAAACTGCTCCCACATTCTCTTCTGCTCATCCTCTCTGGACGGAAAAAGCATTACCTCTCTCTCCAGCGCCTCTGCGCAGTCCCGGGCAAAGGTCAGCTTGCCGAAATGCACCGGTGCGCAGAGGACCGTCATATAGGAGTGACGGCTCCGCTCCAGCTGGCGCCTTGCCTTTTCTGTGTAGAAATGTTCTTTTTTCTTTTCGTCTGTATTCTCTGCTGTCATGCCTGCCCCTGTTTTTCTGCCGGATCTCCTGTTACACATCCTGTTACGGTTATCTTACACCCTTGCTACTATACTGACCTTGTCAGATAAAACAAATACACTTTTGAAGCAGATTAATTTTTAATATCGATATTGCTCTATAGCGCAGTCGCTGCAGGAAGCAGCAGAAAGAGGTAAAAAATGATCATTATGATTATGTTATGTGTCCTGGGTATTATCGTCGCCGGCGTTTATGTAGCATTTGCACCGGATCTTGCCGCTCATACCGGTCATTCCACCCACTCCGTCCATCACTGCACCGCAACGCACAGCCCTCTGCAGGGACCGCTGCTTTAATATAGATTATCTCACAATAAAGGAATTCCTATGACAAAACCGAAAAACAGGCCTTTAAAAAAGCTGTTTCGTGTCCCCGCCTCCAGGTCACACGAAACAGCTTTTCTGTTTATTTCTAACTTATATCATCCCGTGTGATATTCTTCAGCCACTTTCCTTTTTTATAATGAATAAAGTTAAACGGCATCTTGAACATCTCATCGCAGCAGGTCATCAGATACACCACCATCGGCGGAAATTTCCACACGAAGGCACTCAGGAAAGCCAGCGGCACAAAGACCACCCACATGGCTACGGTATCCATGATCAGACCGTATCGGGCATCTCCGCCGGCCCGGAAGAGGCCGCAGATCATGGTGGTATTCAGTCCCTGTCCCAGGATGCAGACGCAGTTGATATACAGCATGATACTTAAATAGCTCTGCGCCACGGCAGACAGGGAGGTAAACATCAGAATAAGCGGCTTGATGGCGACGATCAATCCACCGGCTGCCAGGCAGGACCAGAAGGTTATCCACAGAATTCTCCGGGAATGGTCTCTTACCTGGTCCATATGGCCGGCACCGATCTCTTTGCCGATGACGATGGCCGCCCCGTAGGAGACACCGAAGACGAAGACGCTGCACAGGTCTCTGGCCGCAGAGACTATGGAATTAGCCGCCACGATGTCCGTGCCCATATGGCCCAGCACCACCGTATAGGCGGAGAATCCCGCCCCCCACAGAAACTCATTGCCCAGTGCCGGCAGGGAGTATTTGCGAAAATCCGACAGAAGCGGCCTGCTCCATGCCTTCAGGAGCTTTGCGTCTATCTGAAAATCCTTCTGATGAAGGGCATCTGCGATGCAGATCAGCAGCTCGCAGCTTCTGGCGATCAGGGTGCCGATGGCCACGCCCAGCACGCCCAGCTTCGGTGCGCCGAAAAGACCGAAGATAAATACCGAATTCATAAAAATATTGATGCACAGCGCCGCGCCGGCCATAGCCGTGGCTGTCCGCACCCGCTCTATACTCTTGATGATGCACTCATATACCTGGGATGCGCCCATGAGCAGATAGGACCAGCCCACCACCCGCAGGTAGACTTCTCCCGTGGCGATCAGCTCCGGATCATTGGTATAGATCCGCATGAGCATCCCCGGTGCGAACACCGCTGCCATCGTAAAGACCAGAGATACTGCCATGGAGAACTTGATACCCATTCCCAGCAGGATCTCGATGGTCTTTTTATCCCCTTTTCCCCAGTACTGCGCCGCCATGACCACGATACCGGAGGCCAGTCCTGTATAAAACAGATAGAGGATAAACTGGACCTGGTTGGCCAGAGAGACCGCCGAAATAGCGGTCTGGCTGACATAGCCCAGCATGATGACGTCCGCCGAATTGACTGCCGCACTGATCAGGTTCTGCAATGTCATCGGCAGAACAATGATCAGCAGCTGATGATAAAAGTTGCTGTTGCTGTTTTTTCCCACTGTTGTCTTTCCCATCCTTCATCCAAAACGGCGCCGGGACGTCACGCCATAAATATAAAAGAGCCTTTAGCGCTCCATTCTTTACTCTGCCATCTGCAGATGATACAGCCGGGCTGCAAAATCACCGGGCTCATTGCCCACCTGCAGGCCGCACTGCATCAGTTCATCGCCGTAGAGCTTCTGCACATTCTCCGGCTTCTTCTGCGCTTCCTCCTCCGGTGTCAGCGCCACGCGCTCCACGCTATAGAGTGCATCGCTGCAAAGTCCCCGCAGGCCGATCATCAGGCTCCGGGCTGTGGACTTCGCCAGCACCTGCACATAGGTGACCAGGGCTTCTTTCTGATCCTTGGACACCACCATGTAGCAGTCAAAGGTCTCCTCGCCGTCCCAGGAATGCAGGCGATAGTAATCACCCTCTGCCACCAGCTCATGATAGCGGTGATAGAGCGCCACCTGTCCGGGGATCTGCGCCTTTTCCTCCTCCGGCAGCTTGGTGATATCCAGCTCATAGCCAAAGGTACCTGCCAGCGCCACCGCTGCTCTGGTGGCCATGGAAGTGGTCCTTCCCACCATGCCGTAGGGCACATCCCCGATGTGGGCGCCCATGGTGGAAAGCGGATAGCACAGGGCGGTTCCTTCCTGGATCCGCAGACGCTCAATGGCATCGTTATTGTCGGAGCACCAGATCTGAGGGCTGTAATAGAGCATGCCGGGATCAAAGCGCGCACCGCCGCCGGAGCAGTTCTCCAGCAAGAGGTCAGGGAACTCCTGCACCAGGCGCTCCTGCAGATCATAGACGCCCAGGACGAATCGGTGGAACAGCTCCTGCTGCTGCTCGGCCGGCAGGATGACATTGCCCATATCGCAAAGTTCTCTGTTCATGTCCCACTTCACATAGTCGATGGGGGCGCTGTGCAGGATCTTTGCCACCTTGTCATACACATGATCCCGCACTTCTTTTCGGGAAAGATCCAGCACATACTGCTCTCTGCTCTGGGTAGGCTCCCGGTTTACCAGCTGCAGTGCCCAGTCCGAGTGCGCTCTGTACAGATCGGAATCCGGGGAGATCATCTCGGGCTCGAACCAGATACCGAACTTCATCCCCAGCTTCTTTACCTCTTCTACCAGGTGCGGCAGGCCTCCCCGGAGCTTTTCCTCGTTGACATACCAGTCTCCCAGGGAAGAATTGTCCAGGTTGCGGTGGCCGAACCAGCCGTCATCCATGACCAGCATCTCGATGCCGGACTTCTTTGCCTCTGCGGCGATGGCCAGGAGCTTGTCCGTATCAAAGTCGAAGTAGGTAGCCTCCCAGTTGTTGATCAGGATCGGGCGGGGCTGATGGAGATAAGGGCTGCGGATCAGGTGATTTCTGTAAAAATCATGGAAGGAATGGGTCATCGCATTCAATCCTTCAGAGGAGTAGACCATCACCGTCTCCGGTGTCTGGAAATGCGCTCCTGCCTCCAGCTTCCAGGTAAAATACTCCTCATTGATGCCCATGCTCATCCGCACGCTGTTGTGCGGGGTGCGCTCCACCTGGGCCCTGAAATTGCCGGAGTAGACAAAATGCATGGCGTAGACTTCTCCTGCATCCTGGGTGGTCTCCGGACGCACCAGTGCCATGAAAGGATGCTCCTGATGGCTGGATTTGCCGCGGATAGAGGAAACCGCCTGGGTGCCGAAATGCACCTTCTCCCGCTGGATCCTTCTCTCCCTCGCCCACGCACCGGTCAGGGTGATCATCTCAAAGTGATGGTTGTCCATATCCAGGCAGGCACTGTAGGCCTTGTCGATCATCAGGGGAGCTGTGCCTCTGTTTTCGATCCGGGCGCTGCGGGTGATGACATCTTCCTTTGCAAATACGGAATATAAGAGCACTACGCGCAGAGAGAGTATCTTATCCTCCAGAACCAGACACAGCGTATCCACTTCCTCCTCTGTGCCGAAGGAAGCCGGCAGTCCCTCCAGGGAAGGCTTGCCCCTGGTGATGGTGTGGTCTGCATAAAACAGCTCTGCACCGTTCTGTCCCTGCTCATTCCGAACATCCAGGCAGCTTCTGCGGTAATCGCCCACACCGCCTGTGGGATATTCCATGGGGAACACATCCAGGAATCCCGCTTTTTCTCTCTTTAAGACAGCAGGGGTAAACGGCAGCTCATTGGTGCGCATACAGTAAGCGCCGCAGGTATGCCGGAGCTTTTTTCCATAATAAAGATGCCCCACATACCCATCCGGTGTGATGCCGATCATATATGTCGTATTGTTGGTATCCAGCTTGAAAATTTTCTGTGCTTCATCGTAGAAAATACTCATTTTTCCTCCTATGCCGCTGCCTGCAGCGGCTGCACGAGGAGAATTTCGCGAAGGCGAATTCTCCGATGTGATCCCCATGGATGCCGCCTGCGGCATCCATGGCGTTTGAAAGAAATGCCATCGGGCATTTCTTTCAAATTTTCCTCTTTCTGCCGCTGCTTTGCAGCGGCAACGCGAAGGGAATTTCGCGAAGGCGAATTCCCTGATGCGATTACGAATTGATGACGTTTACGACTGCTGAAGATATTCAAAGTATATTATATGCCAAAATGCTCTTCTATGTCGTTTTGTTTTGTAATCATGGTACGTTGTTGTAAAAGCCCAGAGACTGCAGGATTCCTCGCCGCGGCTGTGCAGCCTGCACGCTGAAAATTCCCACAAAAAAATCTCCTGCAGGAAACCTGCAGGAGACTCTCCATCGTCGAAGCGACGTGATTCGAACACGCGACCTCTGCGTCCCGAACGCAGCGCTCTACCAAGCTGAGCCACGCTTCGATTTAATGTGCCGCGTTTTGCGACACATCACATCATACAAGATTCCGCCCCGCCTGTCAAGAGGCTTCTTTTCCCGCCGGGTTTAATCTTTTCTCGATCTGCCTGGACACAAACAGCCAGGCCACACCGGTGAAAATGCCTGCCGACAGCCAGGCCATGGGGTCGCTGAAGCAGGCCAGGGGATAACTGACGATATGCATGGCCGCCACGGCAGTGATCAGCCGGGCCAGCAGCTCCACCACGCCGCCCATCATGGGCAGGAATCCGAAACCGCAGCCCTGCATGATATTCCGGAAGATAAAGATCATGCTCAGCGGCACAAAGAAGAACACCGACATATAGATGTACGTTTTCGCCCAGGGCAGCATCTCATTGATATCCACATCCCCGGAGAAGAACAGCATCAGACCCGGCTTTAAGAGCAGCACCACCAGCACGGCTGCAATCACAGAGTAAATGCAGCTGATCAGCACCGCGGCCCGGACGCCTTCCTTCAGGCGTTTGTAATCTCCTTTGCCGTAATTCTGTCCGCCGTAGCTGGCCATAGTCTGTCCCATAGCCATCATGCCCTGGGTCACCAGGTTCTCCACCTTGCCGGCAGCCGTAAACGCTGCCACTGCCGTAGAGCCGAAGAGGTTGATGGCCGACTGCATGATCATGGTGCCGGACGCGGTGATGGCGAACTGCAGCGCCATGGGAATGCCCATGGTCAGCTGATGCTTCGTATCGCCCCCGTTCAGCCGCCAGTGTCTTGCCGCCGGCGTCAGCACCGGTACTTTCTTATAAATATAGATAAGACACAGCACCGCGGAGATTCCCTGGGACAGGTTGGTAGCCACCGCCGCGCCTGCCGTTC
Organism: bacterium; assembly: GCA_963658405.1. Taxonomy (GTDB): domain Bacteria; phylum Bacillota; class Clostridia; order Lachnospirales; family Lachnospiraceae; genus CAG-791. The sequence goes on from CAVKQI010000037.1 coordinate 6,705, forward strand.
CCATGTGGAAATTGATGATGAACACCAGATCCAGCACGACATTCACGCAGGCGGAAAAGACCAGGAAAAACAGCGGCACCTTGCTGTTTCCCACCGACCGCATAAAAGCCGAAAACAGATTGTAAAACACATTCGTCACCAGGCCAAAGCTGATGATGATGATATAGCTGTAGGCGTCCTCAAAGATATCCGCCGGCGTATTCATCAGACCCAGAAGCGGCCGCATGATCGACACACTGAAGGCCGTCAGGATCACCGCTGCCAGCAGGGAAAGAAGGATGCCGTTGGCCACGCTCCTTCGCACATGCTCCTCGTCTCCGGCCCCGTAGCGTTGAGACGTCAGAACACTGAACCCCGCCGTCAGGCCCTGGGACAAACCGGTCAAAAGGAACATGACCGTACCGGTGGAGCCTACCGCTGCCAGCGCTCCCGCCCCCACAAACCGACCCACGATGATGGTGTCCGCCATATTATAGAACTGCTGGAATATATTGCCGATGATCAGGGGCAACGTAAATTTCAAAATAATAGAAAGGGGTTTCCCCTGTGTCATATCCTGTTCCATGATCTCTCCTGTTTCTCTTTCCTGCCCTGCAGGAAGCATCCCGATCAGGGATTTAAAAGAAATGCCATCCGGCATTTCCTTTCAACTTTTTACTCTTCGTCCCGCACCACCTGGAAGATATAGAATTTCAGATAATAGGACTCCTCCGAAGCCCAGAGGATCGGATGATCCGGTGCCTGGGTGCGGAATTCCACCTGCCGCAGACGCACATGGGCATCCCTGGCTGCTTCCCCGATGGTCTTGGCAAAGAGCTCCGGATCCATGAAATGAGAGCAGGAGCATGTAGCCAGAAAACCGCCGTTTCTCACCAGTGCCATGCCGCGCCGGTTGATCTCGCGATAGCCCCTCGCCGCTGCCTTGATGGAGCTTCTGGATTTCGTAAAGGCCGGGGGATCCAGGATCACCACATCGTAGCTCTTTCCCTCTTTTTCCAGCTCCGGAAGCAGTGCAAAGACATCGGCGCAGACGAAGTCCATACGGTCCTGCACCTGATTAAGAGCTGCATTTTCTCTCGCCTGTTCGATAGCCAGATCCGAGGCATCCACCGCTGTCACGTGGGCCGCCCCAGCCACTGCCGCATTCAGGGCAAAGGAGCCGGTATGGGTAAAGCAGTCCAGGACCTCTGCGCCCCTGCAGACCTTGTGCATCGCCCGCCGGTTTTCCTTCTGATCCAGGAAAAAGCCGGTCTTCTGTCCGTTTTCCACGTCCACATAGTAGTGAACTCCGTTTTCCGTGATGGAAACCTTCGTATCAAAGGGGTCACTTAAAAAGCCGCAGAAGCGCTCCATGCCTTCCTTTTCTCTCACCTTGGCATCGCTTCGCTCATAGATGCCCCGCACCGCAATGCCGTCCCGGGCCAGTGCCTCCACCAGTGCCTTAAGCAGGATGGGCTTTAACCGCTCGATGCCCAGTGCCAGAGACTCCACCACCAGTACATCTTCATATTTATCTACCGTCAGTCCGGGCAGAAAATCCGCCTCTCCGAAGATCACGCGGCAGCTGGAGGTGTCGATGACTTTCTTGCGGTATTCCCAGGCTGCCTGCACCCGGCCTGCCAGAAAGGCGGCCGTCACCTTCTGCTCTGTATGTCTGGTCAGCATGCGGATGCGGATCTTGGAGCGGGAATTGATGAATCCATATCCCAGAAAGAAGCCGTCGTAATCCGTCAGCGCCAGGATATCGCCGTCCTGGCATGTACCCTCAATACGGTCGATCTCATTGTCATAGATCCAGGGGCCGCCGGCCTTGAACTGCCTTCCCTCTTTGCGGCGAAGGACTGCCTTTGCTCCGCAGGATAAATCCTTCTCGTCTGTGATGTCGATATTCTCTGTGATCCAGGCCATATTCTTCCCTCTCTGTATCAAAAGTGCCCCGATGTTTTCATTTCGCGCAAAAAGAAACGCTGGCCGGCGTTTCTTTTCTCCTGATCTGTCTTTGATCCCGCTATATCTTTGATCCTTCTATGTCTTTGATCTCTCTATGTCTTTAATCTTTCTATGTTTCTGATTTCTCTATGTCTTAAATCTCTCTTTGTCTTGGATCCCTCTAAGTCTTTTACCTGTCTACAGTTCCTGAAAATACCGGTAGACATCCTGGGTATTATCTGCAATGCGCTCGGCGCCTCTTTCCTTTAAGAAATCCTTATCCCGAAATCCCCATGCCACGATGATCCGGTCAAGACCTGCATTCTCCGCCGTAGCCATATCCACCTCAGAATCGCCGATATAGACTGCCTCTTCTTTCTTTACCTGCAGAGCGTCCAGTGCTTTCTGCACCATATCCGGCGCCGGTTTCTTCCGGATGCCGGCCTGCTCTCCTACAGCCACATCAAAGAGTCCTTTGAAATATACCTCTACGAGATCCTGCACGGCGCTGTCCGCCTTATTGGACACCACGGCCGTCAGGACTCCCTCGGCCCGGAATTTCTCCAAGAGCTCTGTGATGCCCGGATAGGCACAGGTCTTGTCTGCGCAGTGTTCCTGGTAATAGGGCATGAAAATGCCCTGGATCCGATCGCACTCCTCTGCGCTCGTTCCCGCCGGCACCGCGCACTCGATCATGCGCCGGATACCGTTGCCCACATAGCTGCGCACCTCTTCCAGGGTATGGGGCGCATACCCTGCCTGCTGCAGTGCATAATTTAATGTATCCTTTAAATCCTCCAGGGTATTGAGGATCGTTCCATCCATATCAAAAACGGCTGCTTTCTTGCTCATGGTTTCCTTTCTCACGCAGGCGAATTCTCCGATGCGATCACGCCTTCTCACTCGCTACCATTATATACTATCGCCGCTTTCCCGCAATCCCCTCTTTTTCAGCATTCAGGCCGGATTTTCCTCCGGCAGTTCCACGCCTCGATGCTCCACCGAGGTGGAGAATACGATCAGGGTCTTCGTCCTGCCGAAGTGCTGCAGCTCGCCGATGAACTGATCCAGTTCCATGGTGCTCGCAAAGAAAACCTCCAGCAGCATGGAGTACTCTCCTGTCACGCAGCTGCACTCCGTCACATTCCGGCATCTTCTGATATAAGGATAGAATTCCTTCTTCTGTTCCGGCTTTACCTCCAGCAGAATGAAGGCCTTCGTATCCAGCCCCAGCGCCGTGGGATTGACCTGGGCCTGATAGCCCTCAATGATCCCCTCATTTTCCAGCTGCCGGATCCTGCTGGCCGTGGCCGGCGGGGAGAGCTTTACCTCAGCCGAAAGCTCCTTTAGCTGCGCCCTGCCGTGTTTCTGCAGCAGATTGATCAGCTGTGTGTCGATCTCATCCAGTTCTCTTCTTTTTCTGATCATAATTACCTCTTTGCATGATACCCGCATCGAAAGGACCATACTTCCTGCCTGCAGGAATCGTTTAGATCCGTAAGACAGAAAAAGACGCAGATTCCTTTCGAAATCTGCGCCCTTGCAGTCTGTCTGTTTATTTCCACCACTACTATAGATTTTCCTTTCCCGTCTGTCAACGGTCTCCCTCCGCATTTCCCTTCTTTCGCTTAATTTAATAAGGTTTTTTGGCTGATTTATTTTATAAAAAAGGTTTTTTGCCGCATTATTTTTATTTGCACGCTTTTTCACGCATCTCGTTGACTTTGTTTCGACAGGGTTTTAAGATGCAAACCAAGTTAGCGCGCAGGACTTGGAAAGGAGAACAGCAATGTCTGTCAGCAGTAAAAAGTACGATCCGTATCAGAACGTAATCGATACGATGGATAAGGCCATGGAGATTGGCCACATCAGCAGAACTATGTTTGATATCCTGAAAAACCCCCAGCGGGAAACCAAGGTCTACCTGCCGGTTGAAATGGATGACGGCACCGTCCGCGTCTTCGAGGGCTATCGTGTCCAGCATTCCAATATCCGCGGCCCCTTCAAGGGCGGCATTCGTTTCCATCAGAACTGTGACTTAAATGAGGTCAAGGCTCTGGCCACCTGGATGTCCTTAAAGTGTGCTGTCGCCAACATTCCCTACGGCGGCGCCAAGGGCGGTATCCAGGTAGATCCCGCCACCCTCTCTCAGGGTGAGCTTCGCCGCCTGACCCGTCGTTATACCTTCGCCATCGCTCCCATCATCGGTGCAGATACCGATATCCCCGCACCGGATGTCAACACCAATGCCCAGACCATGGCCTGGGTGCTGGATACCTACAGCCAGCTGCAGGGCAAGCCCTGCCCGGGTGTCGTCACCGGCAAGCCCGTAGAACTGGGCGGCTCCAGAGGCCGTAATTCCGCCACCGGCCGCGGCGTGGTCATCAGCACCAAGCTGCTTCTGAAATCCGAGGGCAAGGAACTGGCCGGCACCACCGTTGCCATTCAGGGCATGGGCAATGTAGGCAGCAATGCCGCCCGCATCTTCTATCACCGCGGTGTCAAGGTCGTGGCTGTCAGCGATGTCTCCGGCGGCATTTACAATCCGGAGGGTCTGGATATCGAAGCCATCTCTGCCTTCCTGGCCACCAAGGGAGCACTGCTCAAGGATTATGATGCGCCCGGCGTAACCCACATCACCAACGAAGAGCTGCTGACCTGCAAGTGCGACGTCCTGGTTCCCGCCGCTATGGAAAACCAGATCACCGCTGAGATCGCACCTCTCCTTAACTGCTCCTACATCGTCGAGGCTGCCAACGGCCCCACCACAGAGGAGGCCGATGAGATCCTCGAAAAGAGAGGCATCACGCTGATTCCCGATATCTATGCAAACGGCGGCGGTGTTATCGTTTCCTACTTTGAGTGGGTACAGAACATCCAGGAGCTGGATTGGGAGAGAGATCATGTCAATGAGATGCTGGAAAAGCTGATGACACGCTCCTTTAACGATCTGAAGGCTGTGCAGGAAGAGTGCGGCTGCACCTACCGTATGGCTGCCTATATCGTGGCCCTGCGCCGTCTGGTCTACGCAGAAGAGCTCAAGGGTATCTTCCCGTAGAGTGCCGCATTCCGGTTTTTCCGGAACAAAATTCATATAGTTTGTATGACAAAAAGCTCCTCTTCCGCGTACAAAATATTCGGAAGAGGAGCTCTTTTCTGTGGTTTTTCTGAAAGCAGATAACAGCCGGGCAGGTGCATGGATGGCGCCCCATGTCCGCATCAATCAGGGACAGGGCAATCCCCTAATGCCCTGGCGCCTCCCCATGTTCTTTTTCAGAAAATCAGATTCTTCTTATGTGCCAGCATCCTGGCGCCGTTGACGATCAGCAGCACTCCGGCTGCGATCCCTGTCACCATAACGACGATGCCCACCGTGATATCCAGTATTCCGCCGCCGTTTATCAGTTTAAAAGTCTTTTCCTCCATGCCGCATCCTCCTTACGTGATTTCATACTGACTATTATAAAGGCATCCGCCTTTACTGTACAGATGGGGATTTGCTACAATGATATCTGTTCAGCACCTGCTAATTTCAATCGTGAATTGACTGCTTGCAGGCATATTCACGTTTGAAATTGGCAGGCGGCCAAGGCGCGGAGCGCCTCTGGCCAGCCACATCGAGGATTTGCGAAGCAAATTCGAGATGGGGGCTAAACAGATATAAATATCAAAATAAAAACCCACACAGCAAACAGCAAAAAGAGGTTTTCCCGCCATGCGTCTTGATAAATTTCTGGCCGATATGAACGTCGGCAATCGAAGCGAACTGAAAAAGGATATCCGCAAGGGCCGTGTATCGGTCAACGGTATGCCGGTCCGGGATCCCGGTCTGCAGCTGCAGGCCTCTGACACCGTCACCTATGACGGCCGGCCCGTGCAATACGAGCAGTACGTCTATTACATGCTCCATAAGCCTGCCGGGGTCATTTCCGCCAGCGAAGACAAAAAGCAGCAGACCGTCATCGATCTGCTGCAGGATCCCGCCCGAAAGGATCTCTTTCCGGTGGGACGTCTGGATAAGGATACGGAGGGTCTTCTGCTCATCACCAACGACGGCGACCTGGCTCACCGTCTCCTCTCCCCCAAAAAGCACGTGGACAAGCTCTATTTCGCCCGGGTATCCGGCATGGTCACCAAAGAGGATGTGGACCGCTTTGCCGCAGGGCTTACAGTGGATGAATCCCTCACTGCTCTGCCTGCCGTGCTGAAGGTCCTCTCCGCCGCACCGGATGGCTCGGAAGTGGAAGTCACCATCCGGGAGGGCAAATTCCATCAGATCAAGCGCATGTTCCAGGCCGTGGGCAAGGAAGTGCTCTACTTAAAGCGCCTCTCCATGGGTCCCCTGGTCCTGGATGAGACATTAAAAGCGGGTGAGAGCCGTCGGCTCACACCCGCTGAAATTCAAATGCTGAAATCCCTTTGATAGGCAATGCCATTTAGCAGGCTAGCTTAACAGCTTTTTATGCCTTTCTCTACAATCCTTGATTTTACGCCGTTTTTCATTGCGAACAAAAACATCTGAACTAAACATCCGTATTATACGTTTCCTGTCAGCCATGCGACAATAAAGAATATCGCAAAACCGAAGAGGTATACAAGTCCTATGACAGACATTGTTCGAAGCCACGGTGCAACCTTATGTTCCTTTGTATTTACAAGACTGTAGTTTAAAACCGCAAAGACAGGTGTCGTGATAAATGAAGCTATCATCGCAAATCTCAGCATGGTTGCAACATTGCCTGAGAAGAGATAAACAATGATAAGTCCGATAACCGATGTCGCAGTCGTCCAGATTGCCAGGGACTTCTTTCCTGACTCCTTCTTACCCATAAGAAGTCGCAGTGCCTCATTATTTGCACGTGAATATCCGTCAATTACTGTAAGAACAGTGCCGAAAATGCAGAGGAATGCTATAAATGTAATGAGAAGTCTCGACCAATTGCCAAATACAGATGCGTACATATTTACGAACTGGGCAATATATGCGGCAGATGCACTCAAAACCTCTTCGCCTGAGCCAAACTGAATCAACGCACCGAGTGCGCAGAATATAACTGCAAGAATTGCTGTTCCGATATATCCCACATTGAAGTCAAAAAATGCATCCTGAATGGACATGTCGCTGACCTGTTTTCTTTTTTCAGCCTGCCACATGGAATTGATTGCCGAAATTTCAATCGGGCAAGGCATCCAGCCCATCAGGGAAACGATGAATGGAAGTGCAGCCAGTCTCCACGGTGTAGGTGCCTCAAAATTCGGTGCATACTCACGGTGTCTGAAAAGTGCAATCACAACCGCTAAGGTCGTGGCAATCGTAAGGGCCGTCATAACCCACTTTGACAATGTATCAAGAAACTTGTAGCCGCCGATCAAAAGCATCGCCCAGATAATCACGATGATAATCGTTGTAAGCTGTGAAATCGAAAGTCCGAAGCCATTCGGAGCAATATTAAAAAGAATTGCCGCGCACAGAATGCCGACGCCGGCCGTATTTACAAGAGCAGAAAATACGTTTAATGCAAAGAAAACCACAAGCCAGCCTTTCCCCTTTTCAGCGTAGCCCTCAATAAGAGTTTTTTTGTTCTCCATAGTGTACTGGGAACCGAAACGGAAAAACGGATATTTGAATACATTGATCAGAATAATCAATATGGCCATCTGCCAACCATAAATAGCTCCCGCCTGAGTCGACGAAACTATATGGGAACCGCCTACCGCTGCAGATGCCATCAGAATTCCCGGTCCTAAAGCCCGCATCTTAGATTTCCATGTTGAAGTTTGCGTTGTTTCATCTGAATTAATCATGATAATCACCTCTGTCAGTCTACTAAAAAGATGTCAATATTGGAGGCTTAGGGCATGATTGTGGGTTGAGTCCCTTGCCTCTGATGACAACTGCATTTGTTTCAAAGCCGAGTAGGCGCACCCCCTTACGGTGGTGCGCCCCTCACAGATCCGGACGTGCGGCTTTCCCGCATCCGGCTCCTCAGATGGCTGATCCAATGTCTGATCTCTATGTATCTGACGCTTTTCTCCTTGAAATCCGTTGTCTCGTTATATGCCTGTTTGCCATGCTTTTTTTAACGATTTTTAGTGCTATCATGGCCTCATAAAGAAAAACGTTTGATCAATCTATGCCTGAGTTTTCCAGCTTAATGGCATTGCTTTGATAGGTCTCTGTCTCCTACAGGCTGGCCTTTAATGCCTCCTCCAGGATCGCAATGCCGGCATCCAGCTGCTCGTCGGTGACTACCAGCGGGCAAAGGAAACGGATCACGTTATTGTAAGTGCCGGCATTCTCTACCAGCAGACCGTGCTGTGCTGCCTCACGGATGATGGATGCCACCAGCTCCGGTGCAGGCTCCTTGGTCTTCTGATCCTTGACGAACTCGATACCCAGCATAGCGCCGGTGCCGCGGACATCGCCTACTACGCCGTACTTCTCTTTCCAGCTCTCGAACACTGCGGTGCACTTTGCTGCGATCTCCAGTGCTCTCTCCGGAAGCTTGTCACGCTGCATGATCTCGATGACCTTCAGTGCTGCTGCGCAGGCCAGCGGATTGCCGGAGAAGGTGCCGCCGATGGTGCCGGGGGTAACCGCATCCATGATCTCCTTGCTGGCTGTGATAGCGGACAGCGGGATACCTGCTGCGATGGACTTTGCACTGGTCATGATATCCGGTGCGCAGCCTGCCTCTTTCCAGTACTGGGAAGCAAAGATCCTGCCGGAACGGCCAAAGCCGGTCTGTACTTCGTCGGCTACCAGCAGGATGCCGTACTTATCGCAGATGGCACGCACTGCCTTTACCCACTCGATGGGTGCGGGAATGAAGCCGCCCTCGCCCTGTACAGGCTCTACCACGATGGCTGCGGTATACTCCGGCGGTGTTGCGGTCTCAAACATATCCTCCAGGGACTTGATGTAGAAGGCAATAGCCTCCTCCTCGCTCATGTGCTCCGGACGACGGTACAGATAAGGGAACTGTGCTCTGTAAATACCATCCGGGAAGGGGCCCATGCCGATGGAGTATGCCTTTTTACTGGTCATAGCCATGGTCAGCAGTGTTCTGCCGTGGAATGCACCGGAAAATACGATGACATTGGGACGCTTGGTATAGGATCTCGCGATCTTTACCGCATTCTCATCTGCCTCAGCACCGCTGTTGGCAAACATGGTCTTGTGCTCGTCGCCGCGAACCGGCACGATCTCGTTCATCTTCTCTGCCAGCTCTACATAGCCCTCATGAACGACGATGTTCTGCATAGCGTGGAAATACTTATCTGCCTGTGCCTTGACTGCTTCCACGATCTCCGGCTGGCTGTATCCGATATTCAGTACACCTACACCGCCGATCCAGTCCAGGAAGATATTGCCGTCCACGTCTTCAAAAGCTGCGCCCTTGCCTTCCTTGATCACGCAGGGATAATTGCAGCGAATGCCGTTGGGCACAGCTGCCGCTCTGCGGTCGATGATGGCCTTGGCCTTCGGGCCGGGCACAGTCTCAGTGATGATTTTCGGTAATGCTCCTGCTTCCATTTCTTCCTCCTTAATTCCCGCCGCATTTTCCTGCGGCATGTGTAAAAAATGTATTTTTGAAACAACCCTGCGGTTGCATCAAGCAAATAATGTTTTGAACCGGCAGCTGCTGTACCTATGCGCACACCGGCTGCCGCCGCCATGTACTGTTCTGGTTCTAGTGCTCGTACCAGCCCACCGGTCCGGGGGTCAGATTCAGGTTGATCTGCTTGACCTCCTGGTACTCTTCCAGTCCGTGGATGCCCAGCTCACGGCCTATGCCGCTCTGCTTGTAGCCGCCCCAGGGAGCCTCGTTAAAGGTGGGATTGTAGCAGTTGATCCAGGTGATACCGGCGCGAATCTCCTTGATGACAGTCATGGCTGTGGTGATATCCGAAGTGAATACACCGCCTGCCAGGCCGTAATCCGTATCGTTGGCGAGTGCGATGGCCTCTTCCTTGGTGCGGAAGGTCTGGATCGTCACTACGGGCCCGAAGATCTCTTCCCGCACAATGGTCATATCGGAAGTGCAGTTATCAAAGATGGTAGGACGCACATAGTAACCCTTTGCGCACTCCCCTTCGGTATAGCGCTCACCGCCGCAAACCAGCGTTGCGCCTTCTTCCTTACCTTTTTCAATATAGCGAAGCACATCATTCATATGTGCCTCGGACACCAGCGGTCCCATATCCGGGTTCTTGGTGGGATCGCCGATGGTGATGGCATTGGCTCTCTCTGCCAGGCGCTTTACGAATTTGTCCTTGATGCTCTCCTCGATGATGATCCGGGAGCCGGCGGAGCAAACCTCGCCCTGGTTAAAGAAGATACCGATCATTGCCCATTCCACAGCCCCTTCCAGGTCTGCGTCGGCAAAGATCACGTTGGGGGACTTGCCGCCCAGCTCCAGGCCGATCTTCTTTACATTGCTGGAAGCGGCCCGCATCAGGGACTTGCCCACCGCGGTGCTGCCGGTGAAGGTGATCATGTCCACGTCCTTGCTCTCGCCCAGCTCATTGCCTACGGTAGAGCCGGGGCCCATGACCAGGTTGACGCATCCTCTGGGAAGGCCTGCCTCCTCAAACAGCTCAAAAAGACGAATGGTGGAAAGCGGGGTATTGCTGCTGGGCTTAAAGACGATGCTGTTGCCCGCTGCCAGCGCCGGTGCCAGCTTCCAGACACCCATCAGGAAAGGATAGTTCCAGGGGGTGATCTGTGCGCACACACCTACCGGCTCGTGCACCATATAGGAGTGCATCTTGCCAAAGCCCTCATTGACATCATAGCAGCCGCCGTAGGGCGCCTTGATCAGGCCTGCATAGTAGCGGAAGCAGTGTACGCCGTCGCTGACGTCTCCCTCTGCCTCACGCAGGGGCTTGCCGTTGTCCAGGGTATCGATCATCGCCAGCTCTGCGGCATTCTCCTCGATGAGATCTGCGATCTTCAGGAGCACATTGCCTCTGGTCTGGGAATCCATATCTCTCCACTCTCTGGTCTCATAGAAGGAGCGCTTTGCTGCGGCGATCGCTGCTCTGGTATCCTCCAGGCTGCTCTCTGCCACCTCTGCAAGCACTTCCCCGTTGGCCGGATTGATGACGCTGAAGGTCTTCCCGCTGGTGCCTTCTGTCCACTCTCCATCAATATACATCTTTTTGATCTCTGCCATAATCCCTTCTCCCTTCTTTTCCGGATTACCTGCAATTAAATTGCCTCGAACCTGCGCATTGCACTTACGGCACTGCGCAGGTTTATCCACAGCAACTGCTTACTTCTTTAACTCTGTCCACATATCATCCAGGGTTGCCAGCGTATCGGTATCCAGGTTCTCAATGAACTCTGCCTTGGCGATCACATCCTGGGGCACATTCTTTGCCGGGTTGTTCTTGTAATCATCATCCATCAGATCCATGGCCGCTGCGTTGGGATTCAGGTAAGGGAACTCTTCCGATACAGCCTTGCCGGTCTCTGCTTCCATCATGTAGTTGATGAACTTCAGGGCATTGTCGTAGTTCTTGCAGCCCTTCGGGATTGCCCAGTTATCAATAAACTTATAAGCGCCCTCTTCCGGGAATACGCACTCAATAGCCGGATTCTCATCCATAGCCAGTGCTACCTCAGCGCTCCATACAGCAGCGATGGTGCAGTCGCCGGAGATCAGTGCTGACTTCGGGCTGTCACTGTCATAGAGCTTGATGTTCGGCTTCCAGCTCAGGAGCTTATCCTTTACTTCTGCCAGCTTGGTGGGATCTGTCTCATTCATGGAAAGTCCCATGCTGCGCTCTGTCACACCGATGATGGCCCGCATATCATCCAGCACCACGGTGGTATTGGCATAATCGGGATTGAACAGATCATCGTAGCTGGTGATGGTATCTTTGATCTTATCTGTATTTACGGCAATGGCCACGACACCGCCGGCATAAGGCATGGAATACTTATTGTCCGGATCGTAGCTGGGATTTAAATAAGCCTCGCCGATATTGGACATATTGGGCAGCTGATCGTGATCCAGCTCCTCCAGCATGTCATTGGCTGCCATCTGCTGTACCATGTAATCGCTGGGCTGAATGACATCGTAGGTGCCTTCCTCCTCAGATTTCACCTTAGCCAGCATGTCCTCATTGCTGGAGAAGGTGGTGACATTGACCTTGATGCCTGTCTCATCCTCAAACTTCTCGATAACGGAATCCGGCACGTATTCTGTCCAGATAAACACATTCAGGGAACCGTTGCTCCCGGCCTTGGCGGAGGAGCTGTCGCCGCTGCTGCCGCTGCCGCATGCGGTCATGGAAAAAACGGTCAGTGCTGCCAGCACAACTGCAAGTACTCTTTTTTTCATAATTACCTCCCTTTGCCGCAGCTTGTCTGCGGCAACACGAGGAGAATTTCGCGCAGGCGAATTCTCCGATGACTAGAACTTCTTCCGCTTCAGCAGATCTGTCTGCGTCAGGATGACCAGAACCGCCGTACCCAGCAGGATCAATGTCGAGAGGGCATTGACATCCGGTGCCACGCCGCTCTTGATGCTGTCCATAACCCGCAGGGGATAGGTCTTGACCTGACCGTTGGTGAAGTAGCTGACGATGACATCGTCGATGGACAATGTGAAGGCCAGCAGGGCGCCGCCGCCGATGCCCGGTGCCAGTACCGGCAGTGTGATCCGCATAAAGGTCTCCACCCGGTTAGCCCCCAGATCCATGGAAGCCTCCTCGATGGAATTGTCGTAGCCGGACAATCTGGCCCGCACATTAAAGATCACGAAGGGGATCGAGAAGGTCGCATGGGCGATGATCAGGGATAAATATCCTCTGGGAATATGCACGTTGGAAAACAGGGTCAGCAGGGAAATACCAAGGACGATCTCCGGAATGACCACCGGGATATACAACAGGGCATCGATGATGTTTTTTCCTCTGAATTTGTACTTATACATACCTACTGCAGCGATGGTGCCGATGCAGGTGGAAAGCAGCGTGCTGGCAACGGCGATGATCATCGTGGTGCCGAAGGAGGAAAGCAGGGCGCTGTTCTCAAACAGCTTGCCGTACCAGTCCAGGGTGAAGCCCTTCCAGGTCAGATAAGGCTTGGAAGTGGTGGCGTTAAAGGAGTTCACCACGATCACCGCAATGGGCAGAAACAGGAAAATATATACCAGTGCACAGTAGACGGCCCCGAGGACGCTGCTGCATTTCTTTTTCGTCTGTAATTTCATAAGCGTCTCCTCTCCGGCCTTATACGCCCAGGCTCTCCATATCACCGCCGCACTTCTGATAGATCTTCACCAGTATCAGAGTGATGATGATCAGCATGATGGACAGTGCTGCGCCCAGAGGCCAGTTGTTGCCGCTCTGGAACTGCCGCTCGATCAGGTTGCCGATGACGTCCGAGTTGCCGCCGCCCAGGATATCCGCTACAAAGAAGTAGCCCAGGCAGGGAATGAATACCATGATGGAACCGGAAAAAATACCGCTGGCGGTAAGGGGCAGCACCACTTTCAGGAAGGTGGTGGGGCCGTGGGCTCCCAGATCCTGGGAAGCCTCGATCATGGATTTGTCCAGCTTTTCAATGGCTGTATACAGCGGCAGCACCATGAAGGGGAAAAGGCAATATACCATGCCCAGTACCGTTGTCCCCTGATGGAACAGCAGATCCAGGGGCTCGCTGATGATGCCCAGCCCCATCAGGGCTTTGTTCAGCCATCCGCTGGTTCCAAGGAAGCTTCTCCATCCATAGATACGGATCAGGGAATTGGTCCAGAAAGGGATGATGACCAGCATATACAGGATGCCCTTTTTCTTTCCCGTGGCTCTGGCGATCAGGAAGGAAAAAGGATAACCGATCAGGATGCAGAGCGCGGTAGTCAGAAAGGCGATGGCCAGTGACTGTCCGTAGATCTGCATGTAGTTGACATCAAACAATCTCTGATAGTTGGCTGTGGTGAACTGATATACCACGTTGTAGCTCTGATCGATGGAGCAAAAGCTCATCACCGCCACATAGATAAGGGGCGCCGCCACAAAAACCAGCAGCCATACGGTCACCGGACCTGTCATGCACAGGGCCGGCAGTGTATTGGAGCGGAAGTTGTGTCTGCTTATTCTTTTTTCATCTTCGCTCTTCATGCTTTACCTCTCTATGCCGCTGCTTGCAGCGGCAGCACGAGGAGAATTTCGCGCAGGCGAA
>CAVKQI010000038.1:0-19891 GCA_963658405.1 bacterium
TAGGCTTCTATCGACTGTATCTGTTTGCAGATCTTAGACTGGTGATTGCCGATTACTGAATTACAAGCTGTTAGTTATGGATTATTGCGTACTGATAGCTGATTTCATTTTATCAGTTCCGATCACCTCTGTCTGTGCGCATGACCACATTTTAACAGAGGTTTTACAGCAGACATCGATAGAAAACCGTCTGCATTTCTGAAGCCGATTCGAAGATTGCCGAATCATATATCTGCTGTATCGTTTTCAAATAAAATCGTTATGTAATTGCGGTATGCTTGGAGAATATAATCAAAGCAGACCTTGCGGCTGTAAGCGCGGTTGGATTTTGGTTTTACAGATATTTTACCGGGTGATACACTATCCTGGAGAGACTTAAGACAACAGACAGAGTACAGTATATGCGCCTGCCAGGGGCATGGCGCAGTCCGGTATCAACCGGGAGTACCAAATTCTGCCCCAACATCGGATAATGAGGTAAAGATGAATACAAAGACCAAAGTAAAAGGAGCACCGGCCGCCCGGCAGGAGCAATCTCACAAGGAGCACGGACTGCAGAAGTATATCCCCTGGCTGGTTCTGGGGGCGACCTACCTGGTGGTGCTGATGATCCAGTTCGTCTATATGAGACACTGCCTCGACAGTGATATGTCCTCGGAGATGGTGCTGGCGAACCTGCTGAATAAGGAAGGAAAGTTCCTTTCCACCAACTGGTATTATTCCACGGAGCTGCGGGTATTTTGTGAGCAGATCTTCTTTAAGCTGGGACTGTGGCTCTTCCCTACCCACTGGAGACTGGCCAGATTGACCGCCCAGGCCCTGCTGATGGCCGTGATGACCGGCGCCTTTCTGTTTTGCGCGAAGCAGCTGCAGCTGGGGAAATGGGGCATCTACGGGGCAGCGGCCCTGCTTTGCCCCTTTGGCTACTGGTATACCTTCCATTGCATATTCGGCGGCTTTTACATGGTCCATATCTTCTTTGCCGTCCTGATCCTGGGAATAATCTATGCGGTATACCGGGACGGAGAGAGCACGGAAGTAAATAAAGAAGGACGACTTTCCTCCCACTCCCTGGGAAAAATTCACCTCATCCTCCTGCTGGTGGTCTGCTTCTGCGCAGGACTGAACGGCCTTCGCATCCTTTTAAACCTCTTCGCGCCCCTGCTGGCAGCCTGCCTTTATGTCTATGGAAAAACTGCGCACCGGGAAGGGCGTTTCCCGGGACGGAAAGCAAAAGAGCTTCGCATACTGCTGATCACGGTCCTTGGGACAGCGGGGGCTGCGGCCGGCTATCTGGTAAACAGGGAAGTGCTCTCAAATATCTACCATTTTGAGACCACGGAGCGGGAGTGGACCAGCCTGGATCTTTCCTCTCTGCTGCAGACCTGGAGCGATTTTCTCAGCCTCTTCGGCTATCCCATGGATCGCATCTGGAAGGTGGAAAATGAAGCCTACAGCAACCATCCAGTGGACCTGATTTCCCTGCAGGGGATGCTCAGCGCCTTTTCCCTGGTTTTGATCGGCCTATTGCTCTTTAGCTGCTGGCGACTGTGGAAGAGAAGAGAGAAGCTCACCTTCCTGCAGCGAATCACATGGATGCTGCTGCTGACATCAGCATTGATCAATGGCATTGTCTTTTCCTGGATGAACGGTCGGGGCGGCGGCAACGCCAGTTATTGGATTCCCGTAGTTCCCGTCTGCTTTCTGGTGATGGCTGTAGAGGCCCATACGGAAAATTACAGAATACGAAATGGGAAAAAGCTTGTGCTCACTGCTTTCCTGGTGACCATGCTCTGCTGCAGTGCAGAGACGATGATGCACTTTGTGACCTATCCCCCCAGAGCGCCAGAGGGCATCGAAGCCGTGGCAGACTGGTTGGAGGAGTCTTCCTGCCATCAGGGCTGCGCTACCTTCTGGAATGCCAATGTCATGACAGAGCTGACCAACGGAAAACTGGACGTGTGGGATATTGATGCCGAAACCCTGACCACCCATACCTGGCTGCAGAAGACCACCCACGATACACCACCCCAGGGGACTTTCTTCCTTCTGATCGACAGGGACGAAAGCGAGTACTTCCGTTACCTGGAAGAGAGTGGCAGAGAGCCTGTCTATGTGGACGGCTACGGCTGGCAGATCTATCTCTTTGACAGCTGGGACGAATTGATGACCCTGAAACAACAGGCGCAGCAAGACGCATAAACGCAGATGTTCAGGAACGTGAAAGTTTGTACTCCAATAAGAAGAGCCCTCGGTTTCATAAAACCGAGGGCTCTTTTATATAAGCTGTTCGTTTTACAGCTCTTTTATTTAGTTTTATTTCCGAAAATAGCATCTCTAAGCTTGACCATGCCATAAGCTAATCCAAAAACACTGCCCATAGTGCCGCCTACCAGTCCAACTACTCCTAAAAAAGTTAACATAATCGTTCTCCTTTCTGATTGTACCGGCGTCTTTTGCCGAAGTATGTTTTGTGTTCCCACATCCAAGTGGTTGATTGCTTTTGATGGACTAATAATAACAATCAAGGCGTAATAGAAGCGTAACAGCAGATTATTACGGTACGAGATGCAACTGATGCGAGACATCTGTGACGGTTCGAGGCATGGCCGGGAGGCCAGGATGCAACACAGAAAACAATGAGAAGAGCCCTCGGTTTCATAAAACCGAAGGCTCTTCTATATAAGCTGTTCATTTTTGCAGCTCTTTTATTTTGTTTTCTTGTCTCCGAAAAGAAAATCGTTGAGCTTGACTATACCATAGGCTAATCCAAAAACACCTCCCATGGTGCCGCCTACCAGTCCAACTACGCCTAAAATTGTTAACATAATCATTCTCCTTTCTGGTTGTGTCGGCATTGTCTGCCGTCGTTTGATATATTTCTCCACGTCCAGGTGGTTGTTTGCTTTCGATGAACTGAGGATAACAGGAAGACTGTACTTAAACCGTAACAGCGAACTGTTACGGTGCGTGATGCAACTGATGCGAGACATCTGTGCCGGCTCGGGGCATGGCCGGGAGGCCAAGATGTATCACAGAAACTTTATAAATATCTTTTACTTCTTGACATAAAAAAAATACAATGCTAGTATTCATACTAATCATGTAGGATAACCTAGAATTCACGATGTAAATTTAGAAGAGGGAGAGAACAATGGCATCAAAAGCAGAGGATGTTGAATATACAGTGCATAGATCAGAAAGTCCGAATCAGGAGGACCTCATCAACCAGTCCCGCCTCCTCCACACCTTCTGCAGCCTGGCCGAGATCGACAGCGAAAGCTTCCATGAGCGTCAGATGGCCGACATCCTCCGGGAAAAACTGAAAGCCCTGGGCGGAGAGCAGATCACCGAGGACGACGCCGGTGAGAAACTATCCGGCAATGCCGGCAACCTCTATGCCTACTTCCCCGGCACCCTGCCGGGAGACCCCCTGCTCTTCTCCGGCCATATGGATACCGTGGCCCCGGGAAACGGCAAGAAGATCATCGTGCAGGAAGACGGCAGGATCACCAGCGCCGGCGATACCGTGCTGGGGGCAGACGACCTGGCCGGCGTCGCCTCCATCCTCGAAGCCCTGCAGACCCTGGATGAGAAGAAGATCCCCCGGCGCAGCGTAGAAGTGCTGCTGCCCGTGGCAGAGGAAGCCTATACCCAGGGCAGCCGCCTCTTTGATTATACAAAGATCAGATCCAGAGAAGCCTACGTACTGGACATCAGCGGTCCCACCGGAAAAGCCTCCCTGCGCGAGCCCACCCTTCTCTCCTTCAAACTGACCTTTCAGGGAAAGGCAGCCCATGCGGGATTTGCACCGGAGGAGGGCATCAACGCCGGACAGATGGCGGGCAGGTTCCTGGGCAGCTGCAGCCAGGGGCGCATCGATGCGGAGACTACCTTAAATATCGGCCTGTTCCGGGGCGGCAGCGGCACCAACGTGGTGCCGGCCCAGGTGATCCTGGAGGGAGAGATCCGAAGCTACGTCCACGAAAAGGCCCTGAACCTGTTGGAAACCGTAAAGCAGCAAGCCCAGGAGGCGGCGAAAGCCTACGGCGGCACCTGCCTGGCAGAGGCAAAGGAACACCTGCATGCCTATCACATAGAAGAAGACGATCCTGTCGTACAGCGCTTCTTGCAGGCCTGTAAGGCGCTGGGACTGCCCGGCGCCCTGACAGAGACCTTCGGCGGGAGCGACAACAACAGCTTCCTGCAGCATGGCCTTCGGGGTATCGTGCTCTCCTGCGGCATGCAGCAGGTGCATACCACCGGAGAATATATCCGCACCGAGGACCTGGTCCATGCGGCAAGGCTGACAGCGGCGCTGATGCAGCTGTAAAAGCGAAAAGTAAGGGAAAAGGATCCACGGAAAATGCCCTCATCCGTTGACGTGGGGGCAGATCAAGTATATGATGAATTGCAATGCGTTAAAGTGTCAGAGAGACGGCGCAGCAGGCAGACTGTCATGGAAAAGAGACCATGCACAGAT
This sequence comes from bacterium, assembly GCA_963658405.1. GTDB lineage: Bacteria > Bacillota > Clostridia > Lachnospirales > Lachnospiraceae > CAG-791. Next base: position 4,484 of record CAVKQI010000038.1, read on the forward strand.
CGGCCGCAGACAAGGATGATTGGGTGCATTCATGCATGAGGAGACGGCAATGAGTGAGATTATTCTGGAATTAAAAGATCTTACAAAGAGTTTCGGAGATACTTCTGTTTTAAAGGGATTGAACATACAGATACAGAAAGGGGAGTTCGTGACGCTGCTGGGCTCCTCCGGCTGCGGCAAGACCACCACCCTGCGGATCATCGCAGGCCTGGAGGAGCCGGATACCGGCGAGGTGCTGTTAAACGGAAAGGACATCACCGGCCTGGACCCGAACCACCGGAACGTCAATACCGTTTTCCAGAGTTATGCCCTTTTTCCCTATATGAATGTGGAAAAGAACATCGGCTACGGCCTGAAGCTGCGGAAAACGCCCAAAGACGAGATTCACCGCAAGGTCCGGGAGATGCTGCAGATGGTGCAGCTGGAGGGCTATGAAAAGCGTATGCCCGACGAACTCTCCGGCGGACAGCGCCAGCGTGTGGCCATCGCCAGAGCCGTAGTGAACCAGCCGGAGGTACTGCTTTTGGATGAGCCGCTGGGCGCGTTGGATCTAAAGCTTCGCCGGCAGATGCAGCTGGAGCTCAAAAAGCTGCAGAAGCGCCTGGGCATCACCTTCATCTATATCACCCATGACCAGGAAGAGGCCATCAATATGTCAGACCGCATCGTGGTCATGCGAAACGGCGTCTTTGAACAGGTGGGCACACCCAATGAGATCTATTACCATCCGCAGACCAGCTACGTGGCAGACTTTGTGGGAAATGCCAATATCTACCGGGAAAACGGCCGGGTCTATGCCATCCGCAGTGAAAATGTGCTGATGGAAAATGAGCCGGAGTGCCGGCTGGATGCGGTGGTAGAGGAAAAGAGCTTTGCCGGCGGACAGCTCCGGGTGCAGCTGCGGCTGCCGGACGGCCAGCAGATCATCGCCAGCCGCTACGGCATCGACTACGAGATCACCCCCGGAGAGCATCGGAAGATCGGCTGGAAGAGTGAGAATGCTGCGGAGGTACGGGACAATGGCATCTGAGAAAACCGCAGAAACAGAAATGGAAAAGACGAAAGAACAGACAGGAACGGGCGCAGCCTCCGGCTTTCGGAAATCCGGAAGGAAGAAAAAGGACTGGCTGCTGCTGATCCCCATCTATCTTTTCACGCTGATCTTTGTCTTTGCCCCTTTGCTCTATATGGTCTTTTTAAGCTTTATGTCCAGAGCGGAAGTATGGGGCTATGTGCCGGAATTTACCCTGGCCAATTACAAGCGGATCCTGGAGCCTCTGTATCTGGAGACTTTTGTGGACTCCCTGAAGCTGGCGCTGCTCTCCACCGCCTGCATTGTGCTGGTGGGTTATCCCTTCGGCTATTATATGGCCAGAATGAGCGCAAAGTGGAAGAAGCGGATGATGTTCCTTCTGATGCTTCCCTTCTGGACCAGCTCCCTGATCCGGTTAAACGGCTGGATCATCGTCTTTCGCAGCAACGGCGTGCTGGATAAGATCCTGATGGGACTGCACATTACGGACAGCCCCTTAAAGCTTCTCTACACCTATCCGGCGGTGCTGGTGGGCATGATCTACGTCCTGCTCCCGTTCATGATCCTCTCCGTCTATTCCAGCGCGGAAAAGATGGATTGGTCCCTGGTGGAGGCTTCCCGGGATCTGGGCGCTACCGGCCGTCAGGCCTTTTTTTCCATCACCTTCGTGCATACCCTGCCGGGACTTTTATCCGGGACCATCCTGACCTTTGTGCCTTCCATGGGCCTTTTCTTTATCGCGGATATCCTGGGCGGCAATAAGATCGTGCTGGTGGGCAATGTGATCCAGGAGCAGATGACCAAGGGCAGGAACATGCCTTTTGCAGCGGCCATGTCCGTCGTCCTGCTGGTACTGACGTCGCTGTTTATCAGCCTGTACCGAAGACTGACCAACAGCAGTGAACTGGAGGGCCTGTACTGATGAGAGTAAAATCCAGACTGCCATGGATCTACATGGCCATCATCACGATCCTTACCTATGTGCCGATCATCCTGACCGTGGTCTATTCCTTTAACGAGTCCAAGCTCACCTCGGTTTGGGCGGGCTTTTCCCTGAAGTGGTACGAGGAACTGCTCCGTGACCGCGACATCAAGGAGGCGCTTCGCAACAGCCTGGTGCTGGCGGGCCTCTCCTGCCTGGGGGCGGTGGTGATCGGCACCTCCGGCGCCATCGGCATGGACCGGTGCAAAAATAAGATCAACGGTATTATTTCCTATATCTCGCTGATCCCCATTATGATCCCGGAGATCATCCTGGGCATGGTCTTTCTGGCAGCATTCTCTCTGATGAATCTGCCCTTCGGCATGCTGACGCTGGTGATCGCCCATACCACTTTCTGTGTCCCCTATGTCTTTATGACAGTGCGGGCGAGACTGGCGGGCATGGACCACGCCACGGAGGAGGCGGCCAGAGATCTGGGTGCTTCCGGGATCCGGACATTCTTTGATATCACACTGCCGGCTCTGGTGCCGGCCATCGCATCGGGCGTGCTGCTTTCCTTTGCCATGTCCTTTGACGATGTGGTCATCAGCATTTTTGTGACGGGAGCAAAAGTCAATACGCTGCCGATTAAAATATACACAAGAATGAAAACCGGCGTCACGCCGGAGATCAACGCGCTGGCGACAGTGCTGCTGATCATCACCATTGCGATCCTTGTTCTGGCCAATGTGCTGGGCAGGAAAAGGACGCGCACGGGCAGCGTGTAGACTCTGCCCGGTCACATCGCAACAAAGCAGAGGAGGCCAATCAAAAGAAATCACCCGATGGTGATTCCTTTTGATGACAACAAAGCAAAAGCGCTTTGTTGTGTAATCACATCGGAGAATTCGCCTTCGCGAAATTCTCCTCGTGCTGCCGCAGACGAGCTGCGGCAAAGGAGGAACTATGAAAAAAAAGCATCTGGCACTTGTGCTGACAGCGGCTATGAGCCTTTCCGCAGTCCTGACCGCCTGCGGCAGCAGCACAGCATCCACCGACACATCTGCGGAGGAGACATCTGAGGAGAGCACTTCTGCAGAAGAGAGCAGCGAGGACGCTGCTGCAGCAGAGGAGACAGACACAGAGGCTGCAGCGGATCTCTCCGGCACCGAGCTGAACCTGTATACCTGGGACGGCATGTTCCCCCAGGAAGTCCTGGACGGCTTTGAGGAAAAGACCGGCATCCGCATTAACTATGCAAACTTCGACTATGACGAGGATATGCTGGCTAAGTTAGAGGAGACCAAGGGCGGTGACTATGATTTCGTCATCGCCGATGACTACATCATCGATATGGTCCGCTCTGAGGGACTGGCACAGAAGCTGGATACCTCTAAGATCTCTAACTGGAGCAACATCAATCCGGTATACCAGAGCCAGTTCTATGATCCCGACAACGAGTATACCGTACCCTATGGCGCAGGTATTCCGCTGATCGTCTACGATCCGGAACTGGTGAGCATCGACATCAAGGGCTACAAGGATCTGTGGGACGCTTCCTTAAAGGACAATATCGCCCTGACCGCCAACTACCGTGTGATCGACGGCATCACTCTGATGATGCTGGGCTACTCCATGAATGACGAGGATCTGGACCACATCCAGGAGGCAGGCGACAAGCTTCTGGAGCTGGCACCCAACGTGCGTGTCATCAATGACAACAATACCCAGGATCTGCTGATCAGCGGTGAAGTAGGTGCAGCATTCCTGTATACCTCTCAGGTATCCCAGGCCGTTACCCAGCGCCCTGATCTGAAGGTCGTTTATCCGGAAGAGGGTCTCGGCTTCGGTATCATGGCCGGCTTTATCCCCTCCGATGCACCCAACGCTGATGCTGCTTATGCATTCATCGAGTACCTGCTGGATCCCGAAGTATCCGCGCAGTGCTTTGAGTACACCGGCTACTACTGCACCAACAAGGCAGCAGACGACTATATCTCCGATGAGATGAAGGATCTGATCGTACTGCCGGATGATGCAGCAGAAGGACAGATCGTCCAGAATATCTCCGCAGAGGCAGAGGACAAGCACACCGAGATCTGGAGTGCCTTCAAGAAAGCCTGCGGACAGGAATAGGCGCCCAAAGAAGGAATTCTGAAAGAAAATTCTGAATAAAAACGCAGAAGCAAGTGTGTGCAGGTAATGCCCTGCAAAAGCTTCTGAAAAAGAAAAAGAGCACCGATCGTAAGCAGTCGGCGGCTTCAGACTCCCGGCAGGATGACTGCCGGGAGTTTTTAGTTTACGAGGAGAGCAAAAGGGGGTAAAATGGGGAGAGCAGACGCTGTAAATGAAATGTCGCCTGCGGAATGGAGTAAAAATGAGCTATAAGGAACTTAAATTCCCTGAGAACAGTGTATTTCTGGTGACCGGCGGTGCGGGCTTTATCGGCAGCAATATCTGTGAGGCCCTTCTGGATATGGGCTATACCGTCCGCTGCATGGACAATCTGTCCACCGGCAAATATGAGAATATCGAACCCTTCCTGGCCAATCCGAAGTTTACTTTCCTGAAGGAGGATATCCGGGATCTGGATGCCTGCATGAAGGCCACCGAGGGCGTGGACTACGTCATGAATGAGGCAGCCTGGGGCAGTGTGCCCCGCAGCATCGAGATGCCCCTTCTCTATGAGGAGATCAATATCCGCGGCACGCTGAATATGATGGAGGCTTCCAGACAGAACGGCGTAAAGAAGTTCGTCTATGCTTCCAGCTCTTCCGTCTACGGAGATTCCACAGAGCTTCCCAAGAAGGAAGGCAAGGAGGGTAATGTCCTCTCTCCCTATGCGCTGACCAAGCGCACCGATGAGGAGTACGGCAAGCTTTATAAGAAGCTCTACGGCCTGGATACCTACGGCCTTCGCTATTTCAATGTCTTTGGCAGACGGCAGGATCCTCACGGCGCCTATGCGGCTGTAATTCCCAAGTTCTTAAAGCTGCTGCTGGCAGATGAGCAGCCCACCATCAACGGAGACGGCAGACAGAGCCGTGACTTTACCTATATCGACAATGTCATCGAGGGCAATCTCCGGGCATGCCTGGCTTCCTCTGAGGCAGCAGGCACCGCCTACAATATCGGCGCAGGCGGAAGAGAGTACCTGATCGATGTCTATCATGCGCTCTGCGATGCACTGGGCAAAAAGATCGAGCCTATCTACGGCCCTGCCAGAGCCGGCGATATCCGGGACAGTAATGCGGACATCACCAAGGCCAGAGAAAATCTGGGCTATGATCCTTCCTTTGATTTCAAGGCAGGTATCGCTCTGGCCATCGACTGGTACAAAGAGAATCTGTAATCCATCTGCAGCCTGTCTGCAGTCGAAAATGCCGCTGCGGCGGCATTTTCTTTTCACGTCTATCGAAGCTGCCTTCACAGCGCAGCGAGGCTGTTTGCAGCGCCTCGGAAAGGAAAATACATGCATTACAGGGTCGTGGTGTTTGGCGTCAAGGATACGTCAGAGAATATCATCGAGTTTATACAGAATACGCTGTGCCCGGTGGATCTGGTCATCACCATTGCGCCCAGCGTGCTGGAGCACAACCAGGTCTCCGGCTTCAAGGGCCTTTCCTTCCTGACGGACCGGTACGGGATCCCGGTCTTTGAGGCGGACAGCTATTTTTTAAATGACGACAAGACCAATGCCTTTATAGAGGAAAATACCTTCGAGCTGGGCATTGTCATGGGATGGCAGCGTTTGATCCCGAAAAAGGTGCTGGATGCTTTTTCCAAGGGCATCTACGGCTTCCACGGCAACTGCGGCTACCTGCCCTTCGGCCGGGGACGCTCGCCCCTTAACTGGTCCGTGATTTTAGGCGATACCAGATTTAACTTAAATCTCTTCCGTTACGACGAGAAGGCGGACAGTCCCAATGTCTTTGCCACGGAGATGTTCCAGATCAGTGAGCACGACGACATCCGGACCGCCCAGTACAAGAATATGATCTGCTCCAAGAATCTGATCAGGCGGCTGATCACCTGCTATCAGCAGGGAGGGGAGATCCCGATCCATACCGATTCCAGGGACTTTGATTCCTGGTATCAGAAGCGCACGGCGGCGGACGGAAAGATCGATTTTCACGGCCGCACCAGAGAGATCTATAACCTGATCCGTGGCGTGGCAGCGCCTTTCCCGGGCGCCTTCTGCTATGCCGGAGAGGAAAAGGTGACGGTCTGGGAGGCCCATCCCTTTGACGAGATGATCGATTTTGCCGGCTATGCACCGGGAGAGATCGCGGATGTTTTTGACGGAAAGCTGATCGTTCGCACAGTGGACGGTTCCCTGCGCATCGACCGCTATGAGACAGAGAGCGGGAGAACGTTGCGGATAGGGGAGATATTAAGGTAAAGCCTGAAAGAAATGCCTGATGGTACTCCTTGCGGAGAATTCGCCTTCGCGAAATTCTCCTCGGCTTTCTCTGTAAAGCAGTGGCATAGAGAGGTAAGTATGAAGATCGCGATCAGAATGGATGACATCACCCCGGATATGGACTGGGAGAAATTTGACCGGTTCCGGGCTATGATGGAAAAATATCACGTAAAGCCCCTGATCGGCATCGTGCCGGACAATCAGGACCCCAATCTGTCCAGAGATCCGGAGAGAGAGGACTTCTGGGAGCAGATGAAGGCACTGCAGGAGCAGGGCTGGATCCTGGCGATGCACGGCTGCCATCATATCTACACCACGCAGAAGGGCGGTCTCTTTCCTCTTAACTGCTTTTCCGAATTTGCCGGTGTCCCTTACGAGGAGCAGCTGCGGATGGTTCGGGAGGGAAAACGGATCCTGGAAGAACACGGCATCGCCACGGACTTTTTCATGGCGCCGGCCCATTCCTATGACGACAATACCTTAAAGGCTCTGCAGGCGGAAGGGTTCACCCGGATGACGGACGGCTTCGGCCAACGCCCCTACCTTTACAGGGGGATGACCTTTTATCCCATCTCCTTCCGGATGGAGCGCACCCTGCAGCAAAAGGAGGGTGCCTCTACCCTGGTGGTGCATGCCAACACCATGACAGAGAAGGACTTCGCAAAGTATGAGCAGATCTTTCAGACCCAGGAATTGCTGCCCTATCCGGAATATATCTACATGCAGGCAGAAAAGAGAGGCTTTTGGGGGCATCTGAAGGAATACGGGATGGCCACAGTCAAAAGACTTCTGGTGGCCCGGATGGCAAAGAAGGCGGGAAAATAAGAATGTGTGCCGCAGGCACCTGCAAAATGGGAAATTACATGGAAAATACGGCAAGACAGGAAAACCGAAAACCGGAAAAAGAACATACAGGAACCGCCGGGCAGCCTATCCGCATCCTGCATGTCCTGGGGGTATTGAATATGGGCGGCGCCGAGAGCCGCATCATGGATCTGTACCGGCATATCGACAGGCAGCAGGTGCAGTTTGATTTTCTGGTGCATACCACTCCGGCGAAGGGTGCAGGCGAGGACAGCTCAGAGGCTCTGATGGCCGGGCGTGCTAAGGAGTATTTTGACGACGAAGTCCGGGCGCTGGGGGGAGAGATCTATGCCCTTCCCCGGTTTAACGGGCGAAATCTCGGAGCCTACAGGAAGGCTGTGCAGCGCTTCTTTGCCTCTCACAGCGGATGGGCGGCCGTGGAGGGCCATATGACCAGCACCGCCTCCATCTACCTGCCCATCGCAAAGGCAAACGGCATTCCGGCCACCATTTCCCATGTGCGAAGTGCCGGTGTGGATGCGGGCCTTAAGGGACTGGCCACCAGAGCACTGCGGGCACCGCTTTCTCACCGGGCCGATCATCTGCTGGCCTGCTCCGTGGAGTCGGGGATCAGTGCCTACGGACAGAAGGTCTCAGACAGTGGCAGAGTGCGGGTGATCCCCAATGCCCTGGAGATCCACAGCTATGCCTTTGAACCGCAGATCAGAGCGCAGATCCGAAGAGAATACGGAATCCCCGAAGATGCCGTGGTCCTGGGTCATGTGGGACGCTTTGATGCCATGAAAAATCATGGCTTTCTGGTACAGCTCCTGGAAGAGCTGACAAAGCAGACCGCGCAGGCAAATGGAAAGACAGATTTTTGCCTGCTCTTCGTGGGAAAGGGAAAACTCGAAGAAGAAATAAGAAATCAGCTGGCACAGAAAGGTCTTTCGGAAAAGGCTGTCTTTGCCGGACAGTGCCCCAGAGAGCAAACGGCCAGACTTTATCAGGCGATGGACCTTTTCTGCTTCCCTTCTCTGTATGAAGGGGTGCCGGGCACCGTTATCGAGGCACAGGCCGCGGGTCTTCCCTGCCTGATCTCCGACCGCATCACCAAAGAGGTATGCATCACGGAGGCAGTGGAGAGCCTGCCGCTAGAGAGTGCGAAGTGGGCAGAGAGAATCCTGCAGCTGTGCGCGGAATCAGGCAGAGAGACCGGTTCCGATACAGTGATCTCTGCATTTTTGGAAACGAAAGGAATGCAGGAAGAGTGTGAAGAGCAAAAAAGCCAGGAAGAGCAGGAAGCAAAAGCAGGAGAGAGTAAGGCCGAAGCAGAGGAAAGAATAAGAGCCGCGCGCTCCGCAGCTGCCCTGGAAGCGCTGGGCCAGGCTGGCTTTGATATCCGCAGACAGGCGCGGCAGATGCAGAGATGGTACCAGCATCTGACGGACCCTAAGCTCATGCTCCTGACTCCCATGCTGCACCAGGGAGGATTCGAGCGGGTCTGCGTCAAGACCGCCAGACTGCTGGAGCCCTATTGCCAGTGCACCATCGTGATCTTTGACGATGCGGATATCGCCTACGACATCACCGGACTGCAGGTGATCAACCTGCACCTGGGCGCAAAGCCCGGCAAAGCAGCCAAGATCCTGAATCTGTACAAAAGGGTCAGGACACTCAAAAAGCTGAAGAAGGAGATGGGCATTGACATCGCCTACAGCTTCGGGCAGACCGCCAATCTGACCAACTGCTATGCCAATACCACAGGCCGCACCATCACCGGCATCCGCAGCTATCTGGATCTGGACAATCCCTCCAAGATCCGGCTGTTCTGCCAGAGGTCCGATGCGGTGGCGTGCTGCTCGGCAGAGATCGAGCAGGTGCTTCGTCAGGAATATCACTGCGAAAACACATTTACCCTGTATAATCCCATCGCGGATCCGCTGGCGCAGGCAGATACCATCCGGGAAAAAGCGACTGCGTCCGGTGCAGCAGACATTGCCCCGGCCGGAGAAACGGATTATGGCCTGCCGGAAGAGACGGCGAGCGCCCTTCGCCGTTTTCTGGACAGCCATGATCCCCTGATCATGAGCATGGGCAGAGAGGACGATGTAAAGGGCTTCTGGCATCTGGTGAAGGCCTTTTCCCTGCTGGAGGAGACTGCAGTGACCGGAAAAGAGAAAACCGGACAGGTATCCGCCGGAAAGCGTCCCGGTCTGGTCCTCATCGGCGAGGGGGACTTTGCGGAGTATAAAAAGCTGGCCGCTGATCTGCACAGAGCAGAGGACGTGTTCTGCACCGGCGTCAGCACTGATCCCTCCGCCATCCTGCAGCATGCCGGACTCTATGTCTTAAGCTCCATTCACGAGGGCTTCCCCAATGCCCTGCTGGAGGCTATGGCACTGGGCGTACCGGTGATCGCCGCAGACTGCAAGACGGGACCCAGAGAGATCCTGGCGCCTGCTGCCATTGCCGCAGCGCAGGAAGAGGAGAAGGATGCCGGCGCAAAGAAGACCGGGCAAGCCGCAGCAGACGAAGAAAAGAAGCAGAGCGAAGACGGGGCAGAAGATGGAAAGTGTCCTGCAGGAGAGTACGGCATCCTGCTGCCGCCTCTTTCCGAACAGAAAGACCTTTCCGCAGCCAATATTCCCGCAGAGGACAGAGGGCTGGCGGAAAAGATGCAGGCCCTGCTGACAGATGACAGGTCCCGGGAGAAATACAGCGCCCTGGCAAAAAAGAGGGCAGCGGATTTTGCCGAAAGAGCCTATACCGAGGCCTGTCGGCAATATTTTGGATTATAAATCTGTCTGACACCTGCCGGCTTTCACAAGGGAGTGCACGGCAAAAACTTACAGGCGGTTCAGGGTGGGAAGGACTTCTGCGCGGCTTACAGTCGCATTTGGAAGGAAGCGCAGCCTGATGCTGCATAGAAACGTAACAGACAGTAGACAAGAGCAGAGGAGAGCACTGTGAAAAAGATCGCTTTTCACTTAAATTGCCTGGAACAGGGCGGCGCAGAGCGGGTAGTATCCAATCTGGCCAATCAGTTCGCCAAGGAAGGCTATGAGGTCTTTGTGGCCACAGAGTGGATCGGAGAGAATGAATTTGCCCTGGATGAGAGCGTACACCGGGTAGTGGTAGGCTTAAAACCGGAGGACGAGAAGAGAGGGAGAGTCAATAAATTCTTCCGCAGAGTCCGCTACCTGAAGGACTTCATGAAAAAGGAAAAGCCGGACGTGCTCATCGCCTTTGCCCAGCGGGCCAATTACAGGGCGCTGATGGCCTGCCCCGGCACCGGCGTGCCGGTGGTGATCTCGATCCGCACGGATCCGGTGGGGCATTATGATGCCATATCCGACAAGATCCAGATCCCCCTGCTTTTTCCCAGGGCGGCAGGCTGCGTATTTCAGACCACAGGACAGAAGGAATTTTTCCGGCCCTATCTGCAGGATAATTCCACGGTGATCTTAAATCCGCTCAATCCCAAGTATATCGGGGTGCCAAAGCCCGCAGAGAGAGAAAAGACTGTCGTGCAGTCCGCCAGACTGGTGGACTTCAAAAATCAGCCCATGCTGCTGGAGGCCTTTTCCGGAGTCCATGAAAAGCACCCGGACTACGTGCTGAAGATCTATGGCGGAGACTCCGGGGACGGCACTAAGGAGATCCTGGAAAAGATCATAGAGGAAAAGCACGCTAAGGAGTGGATCAGGCTCATGGGTGCCAGCGATTCTCTGGAGCAGGAGCTGATCCGTGGCTCGGTGTATGCCTTTTCCTCCGACTGGGAGGGTATGCCCAATGCCCTGCTGGAGGCCATGGCCCTGGGAATGCCCATCGTGGCCACAGACTGCCCCTGCGGCGGCCCGAGGACCGTCATCCGCCACGAGGAGAATGCCTTGCTGATTCCCATCAAGGATCCGCAGGCCATGGCAGACGGGATCTGCCGCCTCATCGAGGACAGGGAACTGGCGGAGCGGTTGGGAGACAATGCCAGAAAGATCGCGGAGATCGCCAATCCGGAAGCTGTTTTCACCCAGTGGAAGGACTATCTGGAGACGACCATACAGAATGCAAAGAAAAAAGCATAAGCGGGGAGGAACAGCTATGTTTTCATTTAATGATTACCGGGAGATCATCAGACTGATCAAGGAGACAGGCCTGCAGGCCAACTACGAGGAAGCCCTGCAGCGGGATTCCTTTATCCTGATGCGCCATGACGTGGAGTATTCCGTGGAGCGGGCCCAGGCCCTGTCCAAGGTGGAGGAGAGCATGGACTTCCGTTCTGTCTACTTTTTCCAGTGGACCAACAATTCCTACAATATCCTCTCCCGTAAGAACAGGGATATCCTGACGGACATGCACGAGCGGGGACAGTATATCGGTCTGCACTTTGCCTTAAACGGCATGACGGACATCGACCTGATCCGCAGCCGCATCAAGCAGGAGATGGACATGCTCAGCAACATGCTGGGCTTTGAAGTAAAGTGGTTTTCCATTCACAGACCCTCTCCCGACGTGCTGGCAGCCAATATCAAGATCCCGGGGATCCTCAATGCCTACCAGGATGATTTCTTCAGCTTTGACCCCAAGGCTACCCCGGAATCCAAGCTGGAAGTCAAGTACATGTCTGACGCCAACCACATCTGGCGCTACGGCTACCCGGATGCGGAGAATATCCGCAGCCACAAGAAGATACAGATCCTGACCCATCCCTTCGCCTGGACCAAGAAGGGGTATGATAATTTTAACAATTTCCGGACCCTCATCGACGAGAAATATCTGGAGCTCATCGACTCCATCGACAATGAGTGCAAGGATTTCGCCCAGTACAGGGATCAGTTCATAAAGGAAGAGTAAATAACGGCCTGCGGCGGGATATTGCAGACAGTATGCAGGAATATCGAAGCAGTACCTGCAGCAGACGTCTGTGCCGGGTCAGCAGTACAGCAGGAATCATCGAAATAAACAGCGCAGCAGAAATTAACAGAACAGCAGGAGCAGCCTATGTGCGGAATTTGCGGTTTCATGTCCAGAAGGACCATCACCAGAGAACAACTGACAGCCATGAATGATACCATGTATCACCGAGGCCCCAACGACAGCGGCGCAGAGATCTATGAGGCCGCGGACGGCTATACGGTGGGCATGGCCCAGCGCCGTCTGTCCATCCTGGACCTTTCCCCGCTGGGACACCAGCCCATGCATGCCGGAGACGGCAGAGTGACGGTGGTCTTTAACGGAGAGATCTACAATTTTCAGGAGCTGAAAAAGGAACTCTCTGATTATCCGTTCCGGTCAACATGCGACACAGAGGTGATCCTGGCGGCTTACTTAAAATGGGGTATCGACGCTGTTAAGCGCTTAAACGGCATGTTTGCCATCGCTCTCTATGACAGAGAGCTGCAGACCCTCTTTCTGGCCAGGGACCGCATCGGCAAAAAGCCCCTCTACTACTGGACAGAAGGCGGCAACCTGGTCTTCGGCTCCGAGTGCAAGCCGCTGATGGCCTGCCCCGGATTTACGAAAAAGATCCGGCTGGACATCCTTCCCCGCTACCTCTATCAGCAGTATATCAATGCCCCGGAGAGCATTTTCGAGGACGTATACAAGGTAGAGCCGGGCATGATCCTTACCTTCCATGCCGGAGAGATCCAAACCGAAAAGTACTGGGATGTGGCAGAAGTCTACGGCCGTATGAGCAAGGACCCCGTAAAGGACTACGGCCAGGCAAAGAGTGAATTAAAGGAAAAACTGCAGAAAGCCACGGCGCAGCGCATGATTGCCGATGTACCGCTGGGAGCCTTTTTAAGCGGCGGCTATGACTCCTCCCTGATCTCCGCCATGGCGCAGGAGCAGTCGGAGCTTCCCCTTTCCACCTTTTCCATCGGCTTTAAGGAAAAGAAGTACGACGAGGCAGGCTATGCCAGAGAAGTGGCAAAGCACCTGGGGACGCAGCATACCGAGCTCTATATCGACGAGCCGGAGATGTTCGACCTGGTGGAGAGCATCCCGAAGTATTTCGATGAGCCCTTTGCGGACAGCTCCCAGATCCCTACCATGCTGGTATCGGCCCTGGCCAGAGAGCATGTGACGGTGGCTCTTTCCGGAGACGGCGGAGATGAATTCTACTGCGGCTACAGCATCTATGAAAATGTAAAGCAGGCACAGCTCCTGGATCCGGCGGGCGCCCTGGTCCATGCCGCAGGGCAGCTTCCTGTGGGCGGCGGACACCGCCTGGAGGAAAAGCTTCCCTTCCGTGTGCGCGTGGTGGCAGCCAACCGGGATAAAGAGACCAAGACCCAGTTCGGCGCCGGCAGCTATGTGAAATATGCCCATCAGATGGTCCTGCAAGGAGACAAGGAGACTGTACCGGTCAATTATCCCATAGAGAGCCGGTATCCTACGGGAAACTGGCAGACGAGAAGAATGCTGCTGGATATGGACACCTACCTGCCGGGAGATATCCTGTGCAAGGTAGACAGAGCCTCCATGAAATATTCCCTGGAGACCCGCTGCCCGATCCTGGATACCGATGTGATGGAATACTCCTTCCGGATCCCCCACGAGTTCAAATACAGGAAGGGCGATAAAAAGGCGATCCTCAAGGACATCGCCTACGACTACATCCCCAGAGAAATGCTGGATCGCCCCAAGAAAGGCTTCGGCGTGCCTCTGGACCAGTGGCTGCGCGGACCCTTGCGGGAGCAGCTCACGGATTATGCCAACTATGATTTTCTGAAGAAACAGGGCATCTTTGATGCGGATTTCGTATCGAAATTCATTGCAGATTATCTGCAGAAAGGAGACGGCGGCCCCGCCAGCGGCGCCAACTTCTCAAAGCTTTCCTGGTCCTTCTTTGCTTTTCAGCAGTGGTATAACTATTATCTGAAATAAAATTATCTTCATTGGTCGGAGACAGGAACCCCATGGCAAAAATCGCCTTTTTTATCAATTCCCTACATAAAGCCGGTGCAGAGCGGGTGGCCTGCAACCTCATGGCCTACTTACAGCAGCAGGGACATGAGATCCTGCTGGTGACACAGCATAAGGATGCGGATGAGTATACCCTCCCCGCCGGGATCCGGCGGGAACTCTCCGACCTGACGGAAGCAGAGACCGGCAAAAACCGCCTTCTGAATTTCGCAGGCCGCTACCGCAAGCTCCAGCGGATCTGGCAGAAAGAGAGACCGGACGTCATACTTTCATTTATAGGGAAAAATAACGTCATGGCACTCCTGACTGCCTGCCCCTGTCGCATCCCCGTAGTGGTGGCCGTGCGGGGTACACCGGCACTGGAATACGAAGGAAGAGCCCTGAAAAAGGCAGCCTTCCTGACCTTCCCCCATGCAGCAGGTGTGATCCTGCAGACAAAGGAGAGCATGGACTTTTTTCCGCCCAAAGTCCGGGAAAAAGTCACCATCCTGCCCAATCCTCTCCACGAGGACTTCATAAGACCCATCTATGAAGGAGAGCGGGAGAAGACCATCGTGACCGTAGGCCGCATGGACGAAAATAAAAACCAGCAGATGGCCATAGAAGCCTTCGCCGCCCTGGCAGAAGAATTCCCGGACTACCGGCTGATCCTGTACGGAAACGGCGAATTAAGGGAAAAACTGCAGGATAGGACGAAACAGCTGGGCATCGCAGACCGCATCTCCCTGCCCGGCAGCATCCGGGACGTGGCAGGCGCCCTGGAGAAGGCTTCTGTATTCCTGCTGACCTCGGATACGGAAGGCATGCCCAATACCCTTTTGGAGGCCATGGCTCTGGGCACAGCCTGCATCTCTACCGACTGCCCCTGCGGCGGCCCCGCGGAGCTGATCCGCGATGGCAAAAACGGCTTCCTGGTGCCGGTGCGAGACACCAAAGCGCTGTCGGAGAAACTCCGCCAGCTGCTGCAGGATCCGGCACTGCGTGTGAGGATGGGAAAGCAGGCAGCGAAGGTGCAGGAGACCTATGCACCGTCAACTGTGCTCCCGCAGTGGGAGAACTATTTATTGAAACATTGCAGATGAGGCTAGCACTGTGTAATGCCGCGGGGCGGCGCAGAATGGGGCGCATCATCTGCAGCGCGTGCCAGTTTTGCTTAGGTTCGCCTCGCAGACGTAAGATGGTATCTGGCGCGCTTTCAGAGCGCGACAGATAGGCCCGCCTATCTGAGCAGACCCGCATCAGCGGGGATGCGAGTTAAGGGCCGGCCATCCGCAGGCAAGAGGCGAACCTTAGCAA
>CAVKQI010000039.1:0-9694 GCA_963658405.1 bacterium
CAAAGCGCCTCTCGCAAGCAAGCTTGCGTCGGCGTTTGAACTTTCGACCCTGGTATCCATATGGTATTATTATACACGCAGTGAACCAATTACACATCATCTAATTATCGGAAATGAAAGAGGCGGTCATGCAATACAGAAATGACAGATATGGCAATCCCATCTCCATTCTGGGATATGGGTGTATGCGTTTTACCAAGAATAACGGAATCGTGGATCTGGACAAGGCGGAGAAGGAGGTGATGGCCGCCATTGATGGGGGCGTCAACTACTTTGACACGGCCTACGTCTATGCCGGCAATGAGGTCGCGGTGGGCAAAATCCTGGAGAAAAATCACGTGCGGGAAAAGATTCGTCTGGCCACTAAGCTCCCCCACTATCTGGTCTCCACCCGGGCCGGCATCGAAGCCAAATTTCAGGAAGAGCTCACCAGACTGAAGACCTCCTATATCGACTACTACCTGATGCACATGCTCACAGATATCGCCTCCTGGAAAAAGCTGCAGGCGCTGGGCATCGAGGACTGGATCCGTGAGAAAAAGGCCGCCGGCCAGATCCGGCAGATCGGCTTTTCTTTCCACGGCACCACGGATATGTTCCTGCAGATCCTGGACGCCTATGACTGGGATTTCTGCCAGATCCAGTACAATTACATGGACGAGCACTCCCAGGCCGGCCGACGGGGACTGGAAGCCGCTGCCGCCAAAGGCATTCCGGTCATCATCATGGAAGGGCTGCGGGGCGGCCGTCTGGTAAACCTGCTGCCGGATTCCGCCAAGGCCATGATCGCCCGGGACGACCACGGCTACAGCGCCGCCGAATGGGGGCTTCGCTGGCTCTATGACCAGCCGGCCGTCACCTGCGTGCTCTCCGGCATGAATTCCATGGAAATGGTAGAAGAAAACATCCGCATCGCCGATGAGGCTGTCCCCGGCGCCTTCGGCGATGCAGAATTCTCCTTTATTGAAAAGCTGAAGGCAGAGATCGACAAGAACCTCAAGGTGCCCTGCACCGGCTGCGGCTACTGCATGCCCTGTCCCCAGGGCGTCAATATCCCCGGCACCTTCCGCTGCTACAATGAAATGTATGCGGAAAATAAAAAGAGCGGCCGTGTGGATTACTACCGCTCCACCCTCCTTCGCCGCAAGCCGGAGGGCGCCTCCATGTGCATCGGATGCGGCGCCTGCGAGTGCCACTGTCCCCAGGTCATCCCCATCCGGGAGAAATTAAAGGAAGCCCGCCGGGAACTGGAGACACCGGTCTACAAGGTTTCCAAAGCGTTTCTGAAAATTTTTCCTATGTGGTAGGATTTGCAGCTGGTAAGATTTGCAGTCCCTTGCCATATATAACGAAGCAGCCGTCTGCGCCGTGACTTACAATGTGGTCACGGTGCAGGCGACTGCCTTGTTATGTTTGCACTTTTATGCAGTTTTTATGCATTTTTTTGCAGAATTGCCGTGGCAGTGTGCGGTGCGAAAGATGATTACTCATTCCCGCTCATTCCTCCACCCCATAGATCCGGTTTTCTTCCTTCACCATGGCATCATCCCGGTCGATCATCTCCCGATACCGGGGTGTATTGACCATGCGGTCATAGGCAGCCTGATCCTCGGCGGCCATTGCCGGCGAAAGAACCAGATAGTCTGCCGGCGCCGGGTTTATGCCAATGCTCTGTAAGTATCTTTCACTGTTTTCCCAGCGCTGTGAGAAGGAAGCATTGTCTCTGGCTTCTTCCTTCGTCCACATCACCTCTGCCATGGCACCGAGGCGGGGATAGAGCATAAAGGCTGCTTTCTCCAGCGTGGGGATCCGCTCGGTCCAGAGGGGGCACTCGATGCCCAGCATGGCACTGTGGTCCTCCTCTTCCAGATAATCCGGAACGGGATCGGCTTCCAGGATCTTTTTCCCGTCGATCAGGTAATGCGGGTAATCCATGTAGCAAAGCGTATTGGCGGACTGGATAAAGCGGCCGCCCCTGTGGGCAAAGTCCGCCACCAGCCGGTGATCGCCCATCCATGCTTGCACCACAAAGTCTGTCGGCAGAGCCGCGCCCCGGAGGGAGTCATTCCAGACCACCGGTGTTCTGCCCTTTTCCCGGAGATATTCCCCGGCCTGCACCACCATCCATTGCTGCAGGGCGTTCTCATCCTTCAGGCCCAGGGCCTTCTTTTTAGCCTGGCAGGCGGGGCACTTTCGCCAATGTCCCTTGCATGCCTCATCCCCGCCGATATGGATCATCTCCCCCGGGAAAAGCTCGATGAGCTCGTCCAGGATATTCTTAAGGAAAGTCAGACTCTCCTCTTTCCCGGCGCAGAGCAGATTTTCATAGATACCGGCCCGCTCTCCCACCTTCATGGGACCGCCGATGATGCTGCCGTCCTCTCTCTGGCACGCGTATTCCGGATAAGCTGCCAGCAATGCACTCTCATGCCCCGGGATCTCCAGCTCGGGAATGATCTCCATCCCTCTTTCAGCCGCATAGGCCACGATGCGCCGCACCTGCTTTTGCGTAAAATAGCCGTTTTGTTCCTCCGGCTCCTCAAAATCGCCAAAGTAGGGCATCCCGCGGCGGCTCCCTGTCTCCGTCAGCTTCGGGTAGCGGCGGATCTCCACGCGCCAGCCCTGGTCATCCACCAGATGCCAGTGCATGCGGTTTAATTTAAAGTAAGCCGCTGCGTCGATGAGGCGGCAGACCTCTTCCTCCGGCAGGAAATGTCTGGCCGAATCCAGCATCCAACCTCTGTAGCCAAAGCGGGGGCTGTCCGTGATCTCCAGGCAGGGAATTTCGTCCCCGAACTGGTCCTTCAGCTGCTGCAGGGTCATTTCTGCGTAATGGATTCCCTTTGGGCTTCCCTCCAGGCAGATCTCTCCCTCAGAGATCTGCAGATGATAGCCCTCTTCCCCGTAATGGGTGTTTTCCTTTTTTTCCAGTTCGGCCTGCTGCCACCGGCAGCTGCCTTCTGTCCGATTCACTTTTTCCGGATAGGGGATCAGATGTAGTTTCTGTGCATTCATAATTACCTCTTTGATATTCTGCTTGCCGCCGCCATGTGAAGTGCGTGTTTCAGAGGAAAAATTTCACGAAGGATATTTCACAAAACGATTTTTGCGAAGGCAGATTTCCGGAAGTAATCATGACTCCGGAGTGCCTTAGATTTTTCCTTCGAGTGCCAGCTCTGCCAGGCGCACTGCGCCCATGATGCCCTGGTCATCCTTCAGGCTGGCGGGTACGATGTAGCTGTCCATATCATGCATGGCCGGGATATCGTAATAGCCGTGGATATCCTCTGTTACGTATTGACGGATCAGGGGGAAGAGCTGCTCCTGGTGCATGACGCCGCCGCCTAAGATGATCCGCTCCGGTGAGAGGATCATGATGAAATTGGCCAGCGCCGATGCCAGGTAGTGGGCTTCCAGCTCCCAGACTTTGCTGTCGTCCTTCAGCTCAATGGCCTTTTTGCCCCAGCGTTTTTCGATGGATGGACCGCTGGCCAGACCTTCCAGGCAGCTGTCATGGCTGGGGCATACGCTCTCTCCGGGATCTTCCGGCCGCTTTGCCACCAGGATATGGCCGCCTTCGGGGTGCAGAGCTCCGTGGAGCATCCTGCCGTCACTGTAGACGCCGATGCCGATGCCGGTGCCCACGGTCATGTAAAGGACATTTTTGATTCCGCGGGCTGCGCCGTAGGTCACCTCACCCAGGCAGGAGCCTGCCACGTCGGTATCCAGTCCCACCGGCACCTGCAGGGCTTCCTCAAAGGCTCTGACGATGTTGTAATTTCTCCAGGCAAGCTTCGGCGCCTGCAGGATGCTTCCGTAGGTCGGGGAGGTCTTTACCACATCCACCGGTCCAAAGGAGCCGATGCCCAGGGCACAGATCTGCCTCTCCTTAAAATATGCGATCAAGGCCGGGACCGTCTCCTCCGGGGTTTTCGTGGGAAAACTCTGCTGTTCCAGGATTTCCCCCTTCTCATTGCCGATGGCGCAGACCATCTTGGTCCCGCCGGCTTCCAAAGCACCGAATCTTTTTGCTCCCTCCATAGTTTCCTCCGTGTTTTCGTATTTATTGTATATAGGGTTTGTGCTGTATTACATGTGTTTTTACAGCTGATTTATGGAATAATAAGGACAGTTTGTTACTGTTCAGAGCCAGGCAAATTTGCATAAAATGTGCGAGTAATGCTTACGAGCCCATTTTTGCAAATTTATCTGGCGAGAACACCACATGAGCAAAAGGAAAGCTGCGCAGCAGCGATTTTGCGAATGAGCTCTGAACAGTTACGATAGTTTTATGATCATCCTTATAGCTTGTCCATCACAGAGATCTCGCGGATTTGCGGGTCTCCCTTTTAGCACTCAGCGCGCTACACAGATGCACGATCTGCAGACACCGCTCCCGAACAGCGCAGTATTTATCCGCCGTCCCCAACAGGACGCTCTCTCTGTAATGCGGTCTGTGGGTCAGGGTAAGAGGCCACATATGCGAGTAGATCATGTCCCTTTCCCTCTCGTTTAATTCGTAATAACGTCCCGCATTGGTCAGGGCCACCTCCGGATGTTTGCGGCCGTGGTTCCAGGCGCTTCGTCCGCTCGTCCGTATATCGTAGAGATAGAAATCGTGAAGCATGGCGCCTCTGGCCAGCACCCGCTCATCCACATGCACATGGAGCAGTCTGGCCAGCTGATAGGCATGCTCTGCCACACTGACGCTGTGGTCATAGGTATTGCAGGAGCCATGCTGGGCAAAGGCTCTCATAGCCAGGATCCTCGGATCATTTTTCATTTCTGTCAGGGTCTGCTCAAAGACCTCCTGACCGGTGTACGGTTCTTTTTCCATCTGTCGTATATCTCCCGGGGAAATGCCATCAGGCATTTCTTTCAAACTTTCTCACCCACTCATCTCATGCTGCAATACTCCTCTGCACCATGAAGTAATCTGACAACATCATCTTATAGCAATGTCCGCGCAGTGACAACCATAATATACATGGGCGATGGCCGCCGGATGTGGATTCCGGAATGCAGGAACAAAGCAGCAGGAAGCGCGTATTTTTTTCAAAAGAAGACTTGACTAAACCCAAGGTGAAGGTAATATTCTTTTCGTGGAAAGCAGCACGACAAAGCAGCAGATAACCACTGCAACACAGTTGCGGAATGGAGCACGCGAGGATATGACAGATTCTGCCGATAGCAAATGGATTTTCAATAAGATAAATACGATAAAAAAGAAAAAAAACAGCATTGCAGCTTCTGAAGAGTTTTCTATAGAAAGCAGACCAATCAGAGATAAGGAAGCACCGAAAGCGAAGGGAAATGCAAGGGCTTTCCTGAAGCACATGCCGCAGCTTTTCTGCCGGACAATCTCTGCAGGCAGAAGTTCCCGCACAAACACGAACCGTGCAGACCGCTACTCTCTGTTGGATACCTTCCGCGGGATCACGATCCTGAGCATGATCTGCTATCACGGGATCTGGGATCTGGTCTTCGTGCTGGACATTCCCCTTCCCTGGTATACCGGGGAGGCGGGTTTTATCTGGCAGCAGACCATCTGCTGGAGTTTTATCCTGCTCTCCGGCTTCTGCATGCAGTTTTCCAGACGCTCTGTGCGAAACGGGCTGCAGCTCTTGCTGATCAGTCTGGTGATCACGCTGATCACGGACCTGTTTCTCCCCGAAGAGCGGATCATCTTTGGTGTTCTCACGCTGCTGGGCATCTCCATGCTGCTGACAGAGGGGCTTAAAAAGCTGCGGAGACTCGCCGCCGACAAGGGAATTTTTCCGGCGGGCCGTGCACCCCATTGGGGATGGCTCCTGCTGGCAAGCGGCAGTGCTTTCATCCTTCTGCGCGATATTAACCAGGGCTATCTGGGATTTGGCCCCTGGCGGTGGATCCAGCTGCCGAGAGAGCTCTATGACGGCTTTTTTATGACTTTTCTTGGCTTTGAGGAAAAAGGTTTTTTCTCCACAGACTACTTCTCCCTCCTGCCCTGGTATCCGCTGTTTCTGACAGGCTACGCGCTGGGCGGTCTCTTCCTGGCCAGGGGATGGCTCTCCGATCCCGCCTGGAAAAAGAAGATCAGAATCCCCGCCTTTCTGGGACAGCACTCTCTGCTCATCTATCTGCTGCACCAGCCGCTCTTATTCGGCATCGCGCAGCTGCTGGATCTCTGCAGCTGAGACCGGATGGCTGCGCGATTTGCGATTTACGTTTTGCGACTTGCGCTTCCGCATCTGCACGCCGCTTCGAATCATTTCAGACATATGCCGCCGGCACACAACGCCTAAAATAAAAACAGGTGAGGATTTCTCATCCTCACCTGTTTGCTTTCTTATTAAGTTGTCTCATCTCACCCGATCAATTCTGGGTAAAGATCTTTCTGAACATACTGCCAATAGAAATAATAGTTTTGAAAATACTAAGCATAGATGGATCCTCCTTTAGTTATTCTCTCTCTTTTCGATTTCCTTAAGGACAACTTCGCAAATCTTCATGATGGTGATGCCGATAGGTACAAACCAGATCATAGTTTTTCCTCCTTACAGGTCGAATTTTGTATTCTATTGTCTCTTTTTGATCTCCGGAGTTCTGTTCTTTTGTTGAACTAAGGATACTATTTTTAACGTAACAGAACCGTATCAGCAGGCTATAACAGAAGCTCTGTATACAGGCGGTAACAGTTATGATGTAAGGCAGGAAGTTTCTGCTGCAAGACAGCAGCATAGGAGGTCTAAATGTCAAAAAAACCGACTGCAGCAGATTTTGTACTCTGCCGCAGCCGGTCGCTTATGCATGTGTTTTCCCCAGCAGCTGATAGGGATAGATCGTCTGGTTCTGATTGATGACATAGGCTGCTGCGCAGACGATCAGGAAAAATGGCAGCTTGTCATAGCCAAAGAACTCTGCCCCAAGCAGGGCAGGCGCCAGGAGAGTATTCGTACCGGCACCCAGCACCGCTGTCAGTCCGAGAGCCGCGGCAAAGGTGGGGTCAAAGCCAAAGAGCGGCCCGGCCACTGCCCCCAGGCTGGCGCCAATGGAGCAAAGGGGAGAAACTTCGCCCCCGTGAAAACCGGCAGAAACAGTGAGGATCGTAAAGAGCAGCTTCAATGCCCAGTCATAGGCAAGCACCTGACCGCCGCTGCAGGATGCGGCGATGAGCTCCCCGCCGGCACCGGAATACCGGTCACCGAAAAACAACAAAAAAACGGCGCTGATGCCAATGGACATCACGGCAATGCGAAGGTAGGCGTTGGGAAAGAACTCCGACGCCTTTTTCTTTCCCCAGGCAAGTCCCAGCGCAAAGATTGCTCCCACCACTCCGAAGAGTAAACCGATCAGCAGCGTCCGCAGCATAGAGGGTACCGTTACTTCCACTGTGGGAATGGCAATGGAAACAGCGCTAAGCCCCAGCGCCTTCGCTGTCAGCCAAGAGGTACAGGCAGCCACAGAGGCGGGCAGCAGGGACTGATACTGCAGCTGACCGGCCACCAGGATCTCCATGGCAAAGAGGGTACCCGCCACCGGTGCCTGAAAGAGACCCGCAAAGCCGGCCGCCATGCCGGCTACCAGAAAGACGCTGGGTTCCTTGCAGACCCTGCTGCGTTTGGCAAACCAGTTGGAAAAGGCGGCGCTGATCTGAATCGCCACTCCTTCCTTGCCGGCACTGCCGCCGAACAGATGCACCAGCCAGGTAGCAATGATCTCCATGGGGATCAGCCGCAGCGGAATTTCCTCCTCCTGTCCCTGTCCCACGTGAAAAACTTTTTTCATGCCGCCCGCTGCCTTGCTGCCGAAGGTCTGATAGCAATAAACGATAAGAAGACCTGCCAGAGGCAGAAAGACCAGGAGCCAGGGATGCGCACTGCGGAAAGCTGATGCCGCATTTAATCCCTGTCCAAAGACAGCCACCAGCACCCCGGAGCCCAGTCCCACCGGCACTCCCAGAAGTCCATAAAGAAAAACAGCACCAAGGTGCCTTGCACCTGGTGTATACTTATTCCACAGATTATTCACCATCATCCTCTTTTCTCAGCAGTTTATCCACACTGCTCCTTTGTATTTCACGCTGAATGTTAATGCCTGACGTGTCGGATCCGTTACATTGATAAAGGTCATCATACAGCAGGTACATTTACGGCAAACGCGCTGTTGTCGGCCATATTTATATTAATTGTATGGATAATAACCGCATTCATGGAAGATACAATTAACTCGTTCACACCGGTTATGCATTTCAGCCACATAAAAGATAGCATAAAAGCAATTTGACTGCAAAAAGGAGTTTCCCTATGCGCACTGTACTGGCTTATTCTCTTCATATTGCCTCCCCTGTTTCCTTCAGCCGCGCCGGCAAGCTGGACGCTCTGCAGGAGGACTGGCAGCATTCTGCCTCCCGGCTGGAGGATTTCGAGCTCATTATCGTCACAAAAGGCATTCTCTACCTGCAGTACGGCCAGGAGCGCTATACCGTCCGGGAAGGCGAGTATCTTCTCCTCGCTCCCATTAAAGATAAGCAGACGGAATATACCAGACAGGACCGGCTGCGCAGAGGCTTTCAGAAATCCAGATGCAGCTTTTACTGGATGCACTTTAACTGCCTGGATGCGGCCCCCCGCTACGCCCTTACCACCGACCGGGTCAGCGACGGTCGGGATAATATCCTTCTGCCTGTCCATGGTCAGCTCCCCGTGCCGCAAAAGGCATTGCTCCTGATGGTACAGCTCCAGGACTGCGTGCTCTCCGGCTATGACCGGCATTATACGGATTATCTCTCCACGCTGATCCTGTGCGAGATCGCCAACCAGCACGCCCTGCAGTATCAACAGGCGCTGTTCCCTGAGGAAAATGGCGGCTCCCGGCAGCTCTATCACGACATCGTGGGCTATATCCAGCAGGAACTGCACCGCCCCTTAAAGGTTTCCGACATCGCCGCCAAATATGATTACAATGAAAAATACCTCTCCCGGCTCTTCCGGAAGTTCGCCGGCATGCAGCTGAAGCAGTATATCCTGCAGCAGAAGATGAAGAGCGCCGACTTCCTGCTGGTGGATTCCTCCGTGCCGGTCTCGGAAATTGCTTCTTCCCTGGGCTTTTCCAGCTATCACGTCTTTGAGCGTGCCTACGTCAAAAGCCACCACATGACCCCCACGGCCTATCGGCAGCTCTATGCGAAGAAGATCAATAACTATGTGTAGAAATGCTGCGGATATGCATTTTGAATTGTTGGCTTCCAAATAAAAACAGGTGAGGACGAGAAATCCTCACCTGTTTTTTTCTGTTTTTGTACTTTTATTAAACTTCTGTTCTTATTATCCTACTCTTTATCACCTTCTACCATGAAATATCCCACGCCCATTTCCGTGAAGATATACTCCGGCTCTGCCGGGTTTTTCTCCAGCTTGCGGCGGATATTGGCCATGTTGACCCGCAGGATCTGATTATTATCCGGCAGATTCGGTCCCCACAGCTCTTTCATAATAAATTCGTAGGTGAGCACCCGGCCGGCATAGCGGGCCAGCAGGGAGACGATCTTGTATTCATTCTGGGTCAGATGCACCTTTTCACCCCGGACGATGATCTCATGGCGCTCATGGTCGATGCGCAGCTCCCCTGCCGTGAAGACGCTGCCCTCTGTCCCTGTCCCGGCGCGGCTGGCATTGTAGCGGCGGATGCAGAGTCTGGCTCTGGCCAGCAGCTC
>CAVKQI010000039.1:9920-19778 GCA_963658405.1 bacterium
GCCACGATCACCTTGTAATGATTCGTCTCCAGGATCGTCTGCATAAACCGGCAGATAGACTCCTCATCCTCCACCAACAGTACGGTATAATTTGTATCTGTCCCCATGATTCTCCTTCCTGCCGCAGCTTGCTGCGGCAGCGCGAAGAGAATTCGCGCAGGCGAATTCTCTGATGCGATCTCCAGGTCAGGCATAAGCGCCTGACCTGGCGTTAACCCGAAATGCCATCAGGCATGTCGGGTTAACTGCCCTCCATGTGCCGCAGAGTTCTGCGGCACCACGAGGAGAATTTCGCGCAGGCGAATTCTCCGATGTGATCTCCAGGTCAGGCACAAGTGCCTGACCTGGCGTTAACCCGAAATGCCATCAGGCATGTCGGGTTAACTGCCCTCCTTTCTGCGGCAGCCTACTCCTACTCCAACGGCAGCCGTATGGTAAATGCGGCGCCCTCTGCCAGATTTTCTGCCTCCAGTGCTCCGTCATGCGCCATCACAATAGACCGGCATACGGAAAGACCGATACCCATATTCTTATGGCCGTCTCCCGCCGTGGGCATCACATTCCGGCCGCTGTTGATCCGCTTTAATACCTCCGGGGTCATGCCCACGCCGTTGTCTCTAACACGCAGCAGGGCCGCGCCCTTCTCTTCCCATATATCAATATGCAGCTGCAGCTCCTCGCCCTTTTCTCCGTGCAGGACCGCGTTTTCCAGCAGATTGATGAGCACCTGTTCCATCAGTATGCCGTCCATGGGCACCAGGAATGCCTCCTCCGGCACCGAGACCTTGACATTCTGCTCCGGGAAGCGCTTGCGGAACTTCTGCACGGCCTCCGAGACCATCTCCTCCACGAGTTCCGGCTGCTTGACCACATGGGCATTTTCGCTTCCCTCGATCCTGGTCACGGTCAGCAGATTGACCACCAGATTGATGAGCCATTGGATATCCTTTCTGGCTCCCTGCAGCAGCGCTGTCCGTTCCTCCGGCAGGATCTCCTCTTCGTTTTCCTCCAGCAAAGTCACCGTGCCGAGGATGGCCGTCAGGGGTGTCCGCAGATCATGGGAAATAGCCCGGAGCAGGTCTCCGCGCATCTTCTCTCTTTCTGCCTCCATCTGCCGCTTCTGACTTTTTTTCACTTCGGTCATCATACTGCTGGTAGTCAGCGATACCAGGAGCATACAAACGATGGAGATGGGATAGCCGGTCAGGGTAAAATTAAATTCCATATAGGGATAGGTAAAGACATAATTGACTCCCAGCACGCCCACCAGGGAGGCGATGATCCCGTACCAGTAGCCATCGGTAAAACGGGCGATCAGAAAGATGGCCAGAATGAAGACCATGGCCACATTGCTGTTGCCGGCTGCATCCGGCCGGAAGTCATGAAGCAGGTAACTGACGAGGCACGATACCGACAGAAACAGAACCGTGATCCCGCTGTTTTTCAGTATGTTCCTACACCTTTTTTGTCGTTTTTCCGCTGCCGTCAACTGCACCGCCTCTTTTCCTGCTGCCAATGTCTGCTGTACTCCCTCTACTGTACCGCCTTCCTGTGCATAAAAAAAGCTTTCCGGTGCAAATACTTCGTTAAAAACATGTTAAGATGCTGAATTTCAGGCCAACCACCGTCTGTTTTTGCCCTGTTGACAAATACCCCGTGGGGGTATATCATTCTTCTTGTGTCAGATACCCCTGTGGGGTATTCCCTGTGGGGGGGTTGGGTATCAGTTTTATATAAAGATCATTGGTATTTACTCAGCCCACATCTCGAATTTGCTCCTCTAATCCCCGATGCGGCCGGCCGAAGGCTCTTCGAGCCCTGACGGCCTGCGGATTTCCATTGTGAATTTGCCTGCAATCAGTCAATTCACAATGAAAATCAACAGGTGCTGAATCATACAGAAGACGGAGGTTCCTCATGCCCGATCACAAATCAAAAGAAGAAAAGTCCGCGGACTGCTGCACTTCCACGCAATGTCCGCACTGTCAGCACAAGCACACTCCCAGAGATCCCGAGTCCCTGCGGCAGCTGCAGAATCGCTTAAGCCGCATCATCGGGCAGCTGAACGGCATCAAGTCCATGCTGGATGACAACCGCTACTGCGGAGATATCCTGACCCAGCTGGCTGCCGCAGAGAGTGCCCTGCAGAGCCTCGGCTATGTGCTGCTCCAGGAGCACATGGAGACCTGTGTCGTGGAAGGCATCCAGGAGGGTCATACAGAGATCATGGAGGAAGCGCTTTCGCTGATAAAGAAATTAAAATAGCGGCAAAACCCTGGGATCGTATCGGAGAATTCGCCTGCGCGAAATTCTCTCCATACAGCCGCTTTTCAAAGCGGCTGAGAAAGGTAATTATGAACAAACAGAAATTCAATGTCACAGGCATGTCCTGTGCAGCCTGCAGTGCCCATGTGGAGAAGGCTGTCTCCGGAGTGGCGGGTGTCAGCAGTGTAGCGGTCAGTCTTCTGACCAACAGTATGAATGTGGATTTTGAGGAACCGGCCACTGTTTCCGGGATCTGCGAAGCCGTATCCGCTGCCGGCTACGGTGCCTCTCCGGCGCAGGAAGGAGCAGGCGGGAGCACCGGTTCCGCAGCCGCAGACCGGGCCGCTGCCAGAGAAGCCCTGGAGGATCACGAGACACCCCTCATTGCCAGGCGCCTGATCGCCTCCCTGCTCCTACTCCTGCCCCTTATGTATCTTTCCATGGGGCACCTGATGTGGGGCTGGCCGGTGCCGGCTGTCCTTGGCAGCAATCACCTGGCCATGGCGCTGTATGAAATGCTCCTGACCATCGCCGTCATGGTCATCAACCAGAAGTTCTTTATCAACGGCTTTAAGAGCCTCCTCCACCGCGCCCCCAATATGGACACGCTCGTGGCCCTGGGCAGCAGCGCCGCCTTTGTATACAGCACCGCCATCGTCTTTCAGATGACGGCCGTCAGCGACATGGAGACCTGGCATCAGCAGCTCCACGGCCTCTACTTTGAGTCTTCTGCCATGATCCTGACCCTGATCACCGTGGGCAAGATGCTGGAAGCCCGCAGCAAGGGCAAAACCACCAATGCCATCCGGGCTCTCATGGACTTAGCCCCCCGCACTGCCCATGTGATCCGGGACGGCCAGGAGACGGAGATCCCCGCCGAGGAGCTTCGCGTGGGAGATACCTTCCTGGTAAAACCCGGGGAAAGCATTCCCGCAGACGGCACTGTCCTTGCCGGCGAGAGCGCCGTCAATGAGGCCGCCCTCACCGGCGAGAGCCTTCCGGTGGACAAGGCCCCCGGCAGCCACGTCAGCGCCGCCACCATCAATCAGAACGGCGCACTGACCTGTGAGGCCACCAGAGTCGGCAATGGCACCACTCTGCAGCAGATCATCGACATGGTGGAAAATGCCGCTGCCACCAAGGCTCCCATCGCCAAGATCGCTGACAAAGTGTCCGGCATCTTTGTCCCCACGGTCATCACCATCGCCGTTCTCGACTTTATCATCTGGATGATCGCCCGGGGCGACTTTGGCTTTGCGCTGGCCAGAGCCATCAGCGTGCTGGTGATCAGCTGCCCCTGCGCACTGGGACTGGCTACCCCGGTCGCCATCATGGTAGGCAGCGGCCTGGGCGCCAGAAACGGCATTCTCTTTAAGACCGCTGCCTCCCTGGAGGCCACCGGCAAGACAGACTTCGTGGTCCTGGATAAGACCGGCACCGTCACCCAGGGTAAGCCCCAGGTCGTAAAGATCGTTCCGGTACAGGGTGTTTCCGAAGAAGAGCTCCTGCAGCTGGCCTGCTCTTTGGAAAATTACAGCGAGCATCCCCTGGCCAGGGCTATTACCGCCCAGGCGCAGAAACAGGGCATCACCCCCAGCGAGGTCACAGACTTCACTGCCCTGCCCGGCCACGGTGTCCGGGCAATCCTGCAGGGACATACCCTGACAGGCAGCAATGCCGTCTCCATACAGCAGATCCTCTGGGAGCAGTCTGACCAGGGAATGTCGGCATCCACAGACACCGACACAAACAGCTTCAGTACCGGAAAAGAAAGCGGGATCGCCGCGGACATCGGGAATTCCGCAAAAAAAGAGGCAGCCGCCGCTGTCTTTGCCGCCGGCGATGCTCTGGCATCCCAGGGCTGTACGCCCCTTTATTTCCTGCAGGATGACACCCTCCTTGGCCTTATCGCTGTCGCCGATGTGGTAAAGCCGGACAGTTCCGATGCTATCCGGGAATTAAACAGTATGGGCATCCGCACGATCCTGCTCACCGGCGACAATCACGCCACGGCCACCGCCATCGGCGCGCAGATCGGCGTATCCGCCATCGTCTCCGATGTCCTGCCGGGAGATAAGGAAGAGGTGGTCCGAAAGCTCACGGCCTACGGCAAGGTAGCTATGGTAGGAGACGGCATCAATGATGCTCCGGCCCTGACCAGGGCAGACGTGGGCATCGCCATCGGCGCCGGCGCGGATGTGGCTCTGGATGCCGCCGATGTGGTGCTGATGAAGTCCAGCATTCAGGATGTATGCGGCGCCATCCGTCTCTCCCGCGCTGTGCTTCGCAACATCCATGAAAACCTGTTCTGGGCGTTCTTTTACAATGTCATCGGCATTCCCCTGGCGGCAGGGGCGCTGATCCCGGTTTTCGGCCTGACCCTCAATCCCATGGTGGGCGCCGCCGCCATGAGTCTCTCCAGCTTCTGCGTGGTGACCAATGCCCTGCGGCTGAACCTTTTCAATCTCCGCTCCGAAAAGCTGGATAAGAAGCACATGCCGAAAGAAATTCCGGCATTTTTACAGCAGTATCAATCCATTTCACCTGACACACAGGAAAAACAAAAGGAGGACAATACCATGACAAGAACCATTTCCGTAGAAGGCATGATGTGTGAGCACTGCGTCGCCCACGTCAAGAAAGCGCTGGAAGCCGTAGAGGGCGTGGCAGAGGCTAATGTCAGCCTGGCTGATAAGCAGGCTGTCGTAACCTTAAGCCGGGAGGTAGCCAACGGTGATCTGAAGAAGGCTGTGACAGACGCCGGCTACGAGGTAAAAGATATTCAATAGAGAAAAATATTCAGTAAAGAAGAATATTCAGTAGAGAAGAGTATTCAGTAGAGAAGGATATTCAGCAGAAGCGATTCCTGTAAAAAAGCCATGCATTTGCATACGCGGCATACACAGGCACCGCCGGAAAAAACAGATTCTATCAGAAAAAGCGCAGGACTTTGCATCGTCCTGCGCTTTTATAATGCCGGAAAATCAAGATCAAATCGCCTGCTGCACGAATTCTCTGAACTGCGGCAGGGCAAAGTCCAATTGCCCGTAATTAGAGGAATACAGAATCCCCTTTTTTATAAGGCGTTTCCTGTATACACTGAACAGACCGGAAGACATCTGAAGGGATTCTCTGATGGAAATGACACGGCAATCCTGCATATTTGCCATGCAGACAAGAACCTCCTTATCCTTTTGAGAGATTTCTGTCCACAGTTTCTGGTATACGTATTCTTCCAGATATTGCCGATATTCCGGCAGCACATTCTTCCAGTTTGTCTGCTTTTTCCAGCTCAGATACCCCAGAACCTGAAAGGCGAAAGAATACCCCTTTGTCTCTTTTGCCATTTCCGAAGCATCCTGATCGGTAAGGTGAAAAATCTGCTGATAACGAGCAGCAATCATACCGATATTCAATGGCTGCAGCTCTACCTTAGGTGCCCGATACAGGAATGTCAGTGTTTCTTCATTCTGCAGTTCATAGATTCTCTCATACAGTCCGCTCAGTATAAGAAATACCGGCAATTCCTGACGCATGTAAATCTGAAAAACGCTGGCGAATTCCCTCATGGTCTTATTGCACACAGCTTCGTCAATGGTTACCAGGACCTTTTTGTGCTGTGCCTTGAGGGATTGCAGCATTCGCCTGATTCCCACATTCAGATCTGTGATCTGCTCTGCACCGTCGATCTCAATGCCGAGGCCGAGAAAGGACAGATTCAGTTTTGCGCGCCGGAAAATCTCCGTCAATCCGTTGTAATTGTAGAGTTCCGCAGCAAAAGAAGAAAGCAGATCACGCTCCGGTGTCAGATCGATGACTATCCAGTCAGGCTGTTCCGCAAAATACTTTCCAATTTCAGTCAGAAGGACCGTTTTTCCGCAGCCGCGCACACCCGTAATCATGCAAACCTGATTGGATGGCTGCTCACCAAGGAAGCCGTCAATAATTTCCTCCTTTTGTCTTGATCTGTCAATTCGATTGAGCGGTTCTCTTCCAAATGTAAGCGTAAATGGATTTTCCATTGCCTGAATCTCCCTTTATGAATAAATATTCTATAAACGATGTCAGAGGCTATCCTCTCCGATTCCGTCCGATACCTGATGGCTATGCTGCAGGAAAAACTGTCTCCGAAAGGAGGAACGTTGATCTCCAAGTCAGTTTATATAACTTTATATAACTTTTTTATTTTTATATAACCTTATATAACTTTATATAACTTTTCTTTTTTTATATAACTTTATATAACTTCTGTCAAGTACAGCTAATTTTCTCCGTCCATCCCAGACGCGGCCGACCGGATAAAAAAACAGTTAAGAAATCCCCTCCCCGTCCGGTGTTTTTCCGCCCCGGTTGCCTTTTGGCAAAAGAGGTCTATAATATAGCTTGTTTAAGACACAGAATGTTAACATTTATCGCTTCACAGGCTGGGGATGCCGATGCCGAGTTTCTCAGGCAGAGCTTGCATGAAGCGGTGCAGATGAAGGTGACCTCACGGATGTGGGGTCGTTTGTATTTTCACATATCTGTATACACAAAAACAAAGGGAGGATCTACCTTGAAAATCCTGATTGCCGGTGCCGGCAAAGTCGGCGCCAATCTGACCAAGCAGCTCTCCATGGAGGGCTACGACATTACCCTCATCGACTCGGACCAGGAAGTGCAGGACCGTATCGTCGAGCAATATGATGTCATGACTGTCCTTGGCAACTGCGCCTCCATGGAGACGCTGAACGATGCCGACGTAAAGGAGGCCAACCTCCTCATCGCCGTCACCAATGCCGATGAGATCAATCTGCTCAGCTGCATGACGGCACATGCCATGAATCCCAGGATTCATACCATCGCCCGCATCCGCAATCCCGAATACGCCGGCCAGGCATACTCCATGCGGGAGGCCTTCGCCCTTTCTCTGGCCATCAATCCGGAGAAGCAGGCGGCCCTCGAGATCGAGCGTCTCATCAAATATCCCGGCTTTTTAAAGCGCAGTCCTTTTGCCAAGGGGCGCGTGGAGATCGTAGAGCTGCGTATTGATGAAAAGAGCGCCCTGAACGGGCTGGTGCTGAGCGACCTTTCCAGGGTGCTGAACTGCCAGGTCCTGGTCTGCGCGGTCCTGCGGGACGGCAAGGCCATCGCCCCCGGCGGAAGTTTCGTACTGCAGAGCGGCGATAAGATCTTCGTCACGGCCTCTGCCTCCTCTCTGACCCTTATGCTCAAAAACCTGTGCATCATCACCCACAAGGCCAAGAAGATCATCCTGGCCGGCGGCGGAAGGGTCAGCTACTATCTGGCCCAGGATCTGGCAAAGAGCGGCTGCGCGGTACAGCTCATCGAACAGAAGGAAGACCGCTGCATGGAGCTGGCTTCCCTTCTGCCCAACACCTGCATCGTCCACGGCGATGCCAGTGACCAGACGCTGCTGGACAGCGAAGGCCTGGGAGAGTGCGATGCTTTCGTCTCCCTGACCGGTCTGGATGAGCTGAATATCATCCTCTCCCTGTATGCCCAGAGCTGCGATGTGCCCCAGGTCATCACCAAGGTCGGCCGCTCCGCCACTTCCCGGATCATCGACAGTATGCAGCTGGGCAGCATCGTCAGTCCTAAGGAGCTCTGCTGCAATACCATCGTCCGCTATGTCCGGGCCATGCAGAATCAGGAGGGCGCTGCTCTGACCATCTACTCCATCGCAGACGGACAGGCGGAGGCCATTGAATTCATGGTGGACCGCAATACCCGCCACTGCGGCGAGCCTTTGCGGGCACTGCATCTGAAAAAGAATGTACTGGTCTGCTGCATCATACGCGGCCCCCAGACCATCATTCCCAATGGTGATTCCTATTTCCATGAGCATGATACGGTGATCATCGTCGCCGGCGGCGGCATCGTGATCCGGCAGCTCAATGATATCTTTGAAGTATAAATAAGGATCGTATCGGAGAATTCGCCTTCGCGAAATTTTCCCAATACTGCCGCGATCTACTGCGGCAGAAAGAGGTAATATGAACTACAAAATGATCGCGCGGGTAAACGCACTGATTCTGATCATAGAAGCAGCCTTTATGCTGCCGGCTCTGCTCATCAGCTTCTTTGACGGCAACCTGAATACGGCAGCTGCCTTCGTCAAGAGCATAGGGATCATCGCCGCAGCTGCGCTTCTTCTCTATCTTTTTTCCAGAAAGGCAAGACCCGGCTTCTATGCCAGAGAGGGTCTTGTGTGCGTGGGATTTTGCTGGATCACCTTAAGTCTGGCAGGATGCCTTCCCTTTTATCTCTCCGGGGAGATTCCCCACTACATCGACGCCCTCTTTGAGATCGTCTCCGGCTTCACCACCACCGGCTCCTCGATCGCCACAGACGTGGAGTCCTTATCCAGAGGCATCCTGTACTGGCGCTCCTTCTCCCATTGGCTGGGCGGCATGGGCGTACTGGTCTTCCTGCTGGCCATCATCCCCTTAAGCGGACGAAATGAGGGCTTTACCATGCATCTGCTCCGGGCAGAGAGCCCGGGTCCCAGCGTAGGCAAGCTCGTGCCCCGCATGAAAAAGACAGCCATGATCATGTATATCATGTATGTCCTGCTGACTATAGTGAATATCATCTTCCTGCTCATCGGCAGGATGCCCCTTTTCGACGCCATCTGCACCGCCTTCGGCACGGCCGGCACCGGCGGCTTCGGCATCAAGGCTGACAGCATGGCCAGCTACTCCCCCTATCTGCAGAATGTATGCACCGTCTTCATGCTTCTCTTCGGTGTGAACTTCAGCTGCTATTTTCTCCTTGTGCTGCGGCGCTTCAAGGGCGTCTTTCAGGACGAGGAGCTGCGCATGTATCTGGGAGTCTTCGCCGGCAGCACGGCCCTCATTGCCTGGAACATCCACAGTATGTATCCCACCATCGGCGAGTCCATCCGGCACGCAGCCTTCCAGGTCTCCTCTATCATGACCACCACGGGATTTGCCTCCACGAATTTTGAACTGTGGCCCAGCTTTTCCAAAGGCATCATTCTGTGCCTGATGATCATCGGCGCCTGCGCCGGCAGTACCGGCGGCGGCATCAAGTGCATCCGGGTCCTGCTTCTGTTAAAGATCCTTCGCCGCAATGTGCGCCAGCTCCTGCATCCCCAGAAGGTACAGGCCATCCGGGTCAACAATCACGTACTGAATGAAAAGCTCCTGGCCAATACCAATGCGTATCTGGCTGCCTACATCATCATCCTGAGCGTGAGCTTTCTGGTGGTTTCCCTGGACAATTTTACCGTCACCACCAACTTCTCGGCGGTGCTCTCCTGCTTCAACAATATCGGTCCCGGTCTGGATACCGTAGGCCCCATGGGAAGCTTCGCAGGTTTCAGTGACTTATCCAAGCTGGTCCTGATCTTTGATATGCTGGCCGGCCGCCTGGAGATCTTCCCGATCCTGGTATTATTCTCCAGAAGCACCTGGTCTCATCGCTAGCAGACAATCAAAAGGTTGAAAGAAATGCCATCAGGCATCACTTTCAACCTTTTTTATAACGCAGACGTTGTAATTTGTGATCATATCGTAACTATTCAGAGCCCATTCGCAAAATCGCTGCTGCGCAGCTTTCCTTTTGCTC
>CAVKQI010000040.1:0-19539 GCA_963658405.1 bacterium
GGATGGTATCTGACGCGCTTTCAGAGCGCGGCAGATAGGCCCGCCTATCTGAGCAGACCCGCATCAGCGGGGATGCGAGTTAAGGGCCGGCCATCCGCAGGCAAGAGGCGAACCTTAGCAAAACGGCGCAAGGTGCACGGTGCGAGCCATCTGCACTGGCTCGGAGCATGACCGGGTGGCCAATAAATATCAGCTAAATAGCAGGGAAACGAGAGATATCCGCTAAGAAAAAGTAAAGAAAATGCATCCACAAATACCGAAGAAAGCCCTCACAGCCAATTTCTCTTGGCAAAGTGCCCAATAAAAATACTTTATTCCGGCAAAGTGCCCAATAACAACGCTCCCACCTCTGCACATTTTGTCAAAAAAATAACAGGCCTTCTTTACTTTGCAAAAATCCATATTATAATGAGTAGTGTTTAATTTTTCAACGGATACATTTTACGGTAAGAACCAGGGAAGATTACCGAAGACTTACCGGCCTGATCAGAGATAAACGCTCTGATCAGCATTATGAGGAGGAGAGAAGATATGATCGCACAGACATTGGCCATAATTATCTTCGTCGGCATGTTTGTCCTGATTATCCTGGACAAGTTTGAGCGGCAGTGGATCACCCTGGTCAGCGGTGCCCTGATGCTGGTCCTGGTCTTCGGGATCTGCCTGCGCAGCCCGCAGGCCATCATGGACACCCTGAATTTCAAGGCTTTCTTTGCCCAGAGCTTCTGGTACGGCGGCGAGGAGAGTGCATCGGCGGGCATTAACTGGTCCACCATTGTCTTTATCGCAGGCATGATGATCATGGTCGAAGGACTGGGACATTCCGGCTTTTTCCGCTGGCTCTGCCTGAGCCTGGCCAAGGCCGTGCACTACCATCTGGTGCCGCTGCTGATCTGCTTTATGTGCATGTCAGCCTTCCTCTCCATGTTTATCGACAGCATCACCGTGGTGCTGTTTCTGGCGACCGTCACCATCGAGCTGTCCCGGATCCTGAAATACAATCCGGTGCCCATGATCCTCTCTGAGGTGTTCTGCGCGAACTTAGGCGGCGCGGCTACCATGAGCGGTGATCCGCCGAACATCATCATCGGTACCTCCTTGGGCTACAGCTTCATGGACTTTATCAGCAATACCGGTCTGATCGTGGGTATCTGCTTTATCTTCTCTCTGATCTATTTCTGGCTGTGCTTCCGTAAGGAATTAAAGCAGAACGAGGCAGAGAGGGTGGGCGAGGTGAACTGCCCGGAGCCTGCTTCGGCCATCACCAGCAAGTCCTCCTTTATCTGCGGCATCGCCGTTTTTGCCATCGCTGTGGTACTGCTCGTGACGCATGCCCAGACCGGTCTGACCGTGGCCTGCATCGGTGTGATCGTGGCGATCCTGACCATAGCAGCTATGACCGCTACTTCCGGTACGCAGGTCATTCCCAAGATCTTTAAGGGCGTGGATTACAAGACCCTGCTGTTCTTTATCGGCCTGTTTGTTTCCGTAGGCGGTCTGGAGCAGACCGGTGTGCTGGAGATCATCGCTAACTTTATCTCCGTAGTCAGCGGCGGCAATGCACATGTCATCGTGGCTATCATCCTGCTGCTGTCGGCATTCTGCAGCGCCCTCATCGACAATATCCCCTTTGCAGCTACCATGCTGCCGGTGATCCAGTCCCTGTCGGTTTCCGCCGGTGTTTCCCTGCATACGCTGGCATGGACCCTGTCTCTGGGCACGGATATCGGCGGGAATGCCACCCCCATCGGCGCTTCCGCCAATGTCGTGGGCACTTCCGTTTCCGCCAAGAACGGTCATCCCATCAGCTGGGGAAAATATTGTAAGTATTGCGTCCCGGCTACCATCATTGTTATAATGATATCACTGATATGCCTGTACGTTCGTTATCTGTAAAGATGCGGACAGGCGGCTGGTGATTTTTAGAGCACAGTAAGCGTATTGCGGCTGTCTGCGAATGGAACTGTCAGCGACAGGAATCCGCAGGCGGCCGTTATCTATTAATGGCCTAAACAGCCGGGCCGGCGGCAGATACGCAGAAAGGGAGAACACTATGATTGACAAACAGATTATTGTCACAGTCGGAAGAGAGCATGGAAGCGGCGGCCATTTTATTGCACAGCATATCGCCGATGACCTTGGCATAAAGCTTTACGATAAGGAAATCGTAGAGGCGATTGTGGATTCCAGCGGCTACACCAGAGAATTTGTGGAAAAAATGGACGAGAAGCCCATTAATTTCCTGCTGTCCCGCCGCATCGGTGAGTTTTCCAATTCTCCCGAGGAAATTATTGCAGAGAAGGTCTTTGACTATATCCGGCAGATCGCAGAGAGCGGACAGTCCTTTGTCATCGTAGGCCGCTGCGCAGAGTCTGTTCTGCGGCTGTATCCTCACGTGGTCAGCGTCTTCGTGACAGGCGACAAGCAGGATAAGCTGGACAGAATCCAGCGGATCTTTGAGCTGGATCCCCAGAAGGCGGCAGACAGGATCCGCCGCGTGGACTTTAAGAGAAAGCAGTACCACAATCACTACAGCGACCGCAAATGGGGCGATTCCAGAGGTTATGATATCCTGATCAACAGCAGCAGGATCGGCATCGAGAATACGGCCAAGTGCCTGACCAGCTATATCCGTTCCTACATGGAGATCAATGATATTCCGGAGAGCAAGAAATAAGCTGACACTTTAAACCGTAAACAAAGCAGGTGCACACGCGAGGAAACATGAAGTATATTGTCTTAGACCTGGAATGGAATCAGGGAAATGCTTCCGTAGAGAAGCAGAATCCTGATATGCCCTTCGAGATTATAGAAATCGGTGCTGTGCGCCTGAATGAAAAAAGAGAGCATGAGGGAGATTTTTCCAGCCTGATCCGGCCGGTATGCTATCACTCCATGCACGGGATCACCGGCAAGCTGGTGCATCTGAATATGGAGTCCCTGGCCGGAGAGCGCACCTTTCCGGAGGTGATGGACGATTTTCAGGACTGGTGTGGGGATGACCCCCTGTACTGTACCTGGGGGCCCACGGATCTGACAGAGCTGCAGCGAAACCTCCTGTACCACAAGGAGGCACCCCTTTCTGACGGCCCCCTGCCTTTCCTGGATGTGCAGAAGCTCTTTGCCCTCGCCTTCGAGACCCGCAAATCCAGAAGATCCCTGGAATATGCCATCGATTTTCTGAAGATCGAGAAGGACTGCCCCTTTCACAGAGCCCACAGCGATGCCTATTATACCGCCCGCATTCTGGAAAAGCTTCCGGAGAGCGTGCTGAAAAATGTCTCCTATGATTCCTTTTCGATTCCCCGGGATCGGGAGGGAGAGGTGCATGTACGCTTTGACGACTACACCAAGTATATCTCCCGGGGATTTGCCTCCAGAACCAAGGCTATGGGAGATGCGGAGGTCATGGATACGCACTGCTATGAGTGCGGGAGAAAGCTTCGCAAGAAGGTCCGCTGGTTTACCCCCAACGGCAAGCATTATTACAGCGTTTCCTATTGCCCCGAACACGGCTACATGAAGGCAAAGATCCGCCTGCGCAAGTCCAAGGACGACCTGATCTATGTGGTCAAGACAGAGAAGTTTATCGATCAGGAGGAAATGGAGGCGCTCCAGGAAAAGGCCAGAAAGGCGGCCAAAAGACCGCAGTGAAAAAATGAGACTGCATACATCACTGTAAGCTTCCGCGATAATTAACGCTCGCCAGATGTTCTGACTTCATAAGCAGCGAATCAACAAAGCGAAGTTACTCGTATAAGCAATGAAAAGCCCCCCTCGGCATGTATATGCTGATGGGGTCTTTTCGTTGAGAATGCTGAGAAGCTTTTCTTATCGGAAACCAAATCGGTATACTGCAGGAGCTGTATTGCAGTGTATGGAATGTATTGCAGTGCATTGGTTGCAGTATACCGAACGTATTGCCGTGTGTTGGCATTTTGTCTGTTTCTGCTTTATTCTGCGCTATTCCTGTGTCAGGTACGTGTTCTTGTATTGCAGAATCTTGTCCACACTCTGATTGAGGCGCTCGGTGCTGATGGTGCCGTCCTGGCAGGCGGTGAGCACGGCATTGTAGGCTTCCTCAAAGTCGGCGGGCATCAGGATGATGTCGCAGCCGGCCAGGAAGGACTGTACAGCCGCCTCCCCGGAGGAATAGGCATCTGTGACAGCCTGCATCTCCATGGCGTCTGTGATGATCAGGGTATTGTCCTTGTCCGGGATCAGATCGATGATCTGCTTGGAAAGGGTAGCGGGGGTGTTGTCACCGGTGACGTTGGGCATGGAAATATGGGAGACCATGATCGCGTGCGGGGTCACCTTGGCGGCAGCCTCAAAGGGCAGCAGCTCGCAGCCCTGAATCTCCTCTAAGGTGCGGTAGCTGAAGGCAAAGCCGGTGTGGCTGTCCTCGGCGGTATCGCCGTGGCCGGGAAAATGCTTGAAGGTGGGAATGACGCCTGCATCTGCCAGACCCTGTCCTGCAGCGCTGGAAAGCTCTGCAGCCTTGGCCGCATCGGAGGAGTAAGCCCGGGTGCCGATGATGGGATTGTCCGGGTTAGTGTTGACGTCGGCATCCGGCGCAAAGTCCACATTAAAGCCGTATTCTTTTATATAGGTGCCGATGGTCTTTCCCATGTCATAGGCGGCATCGGTGCCCTGGGCACCTACGGCAGCGGCGCTTTCATATTTGGGAAGATCGAAGGTATCCGTATTGGCCAGACGGGCTACCCGGCCGCCCTCCTCGTCCACGGCGATAAAGAGGGGAATGTCGGAGGCTTCCTGAAGATCCTTGTTGAACTGCGTGATCTGGTCCGGGTCCAGGATGTTCTGACCGAACTGGCAGACACCGCCGATCTGGTATTTCTTCAGATTTTCACGGATGGAATCGTTGATGGCGGTGGAACCGATTTTTTTGCCTTCGGCGTTCTCGGTAACCTCGGTTTCTTCATCCAGGGTATCGGGACGGAGGATGAACAGCTGACCCACCTTCTGCTCCAGGGTGAGATCCTCGGTCTTCAGGGTCTGCGCAGCAGAAGCAGCGGTGCTGTCCGCTGTCACATTCGTCTGGGAAGCGGCGTCGGCAGATTCGGTGGAAACCGCACTGCCGGCGGCATCAGCCGTATCGGTGATGGTAGTCTCCGAGGCAGCCGCACTGTCCGCGGAGACTTCCTGGGCGGCGCTGTCCGATGTTTCCTGAGAAGCGGATTCTGAGGCGGTTACAGTACTGCCCTGAGAGGCAGATCCGCAGCCGCTCAGCATGATGGCAGCTGCCATGGTAAGGGGTAAAATTGCAGATAATTTCATAATATTCTCCATTCTGCAGGCATCCTCGCCGGAAAAACGCAAAGCAAATCTTTGATTTGGTTTGCGTTCAGGGCTGTTTGTGGGCCTGCGCCACAAACAGCAGTGCGAAAACTACGCTTGATAGCATAGTTTTCGCACTAAATTCCATTCCATTATTTGGAAGAATCGTCGAAGCGGTGATACTGCAGGGAGTAGGAATGAACCTTGCGGCGGCGCTTCTTCCTGGGACGCAGATCTGAGTTGGAATAGGAAGCGGACAGCTCCCGTATATGGAAGATCAGCATCAGGACAGCACCCACCAGCAAGAGCAGTGTCAGTGCGCTTCGCACATTAATGTAAACAGTGCCGTTGGCGGCAATGGTGACGACTGTAAAGAAGGCGTCGATCCGAGCCTGCATCTGTAAAAGGAATCGGCCGAAGGCATTGCTGCGCATTTTCTGCAGGATACCTGTGGCTGTTCCGGCAGAAGCGCTGCCGGTGTCAGCATCGGCCTGGCTTGCAGAAGCATCATCGCCGCTGCTGCCGGATCCGTCAGAGGAATTGGTGACAATGCCGGTCAGTGAAGACCGGGAGGCCGTGCCTGCATTTTCCAGATAGAGCTGTGCCTCGCCGAGCACTACACCGCCGTAGGAATAGGTAAGCTGGGCAATGGGCGTCTGGCCGGTGCTGTTCTCTGTCTGACCGGTGCCGGATGCAGCCTGCGCACTGCCGGTTTCCTGCGTATCACCTGCGTCTGCCTGACTTTCCGCTGCGGTCTGTCTGCCGGCGGAGATGGGGGTGACTGTGGCAGTCAGGTCCGAGAAGGACAGGGTAGAAGGCAGGATGACCTCACTGTCCTGGGACAGTGAAAAGCTGGGCATACTGGAACTCGAAAAGAGGCTGCTGCCGCTGTCTGCAAAGCCTTTTGTATCCATGGAATAGCGATTTTCATAATCGCAGGCCCGTACCTTCTGGAAGTTGGCATACCCGTAGTCAAAGAGATTGATGGTATCGGTGTACTGATAGGGATCCTCTTCCTTCATGATGATGCAGATCATGCGGGCACCGTTTCGCTCACATCCGGTGACCAGCGTCCGTCTGGCCTGGTCCGTATAGCCGGTCTTGCCGCCGATGATGCCGTCACAGGCGATCTTGCCGGAGATCAGGGCGTGGGTATTATTCAGCCAGAAGTCGTCAGGCTGGGTAGCCGTGGGTTCAAAGTGATGGGTGGCCGTATTCCCCAGCCGCTGCAGCGTGGGATTGGAAA
This sequence comes from bacterium, assembly GCA_963658405.1. GTDB lineage: Bacteria > Bacillota > Clostridia > Lachnospirales > Lachnospiraceae > CAG-791. The sequence goes on from CAVKQI010000040.1 coordinate 6,548, forward strand.
AAAACGCCCGGGCAATGATCGCCAGATCATGCGGCGTGGTGTAGTGGTCCTCATCAAAGAGCCCGTTGGCGTTGACAAAATGGGAACCGGTGCAGCCAAGCTCCGCGGCTTTCTGATTCATCAGCTCCGCAAAGGCGGAAATGGAACCGGCCACCTTCTCGGCGATGGCATTGCTGGCTTCATTGGCGGAACCCACCAGGATGGCATAGAGGCAGTCCTCCACCGTCAGGGATTCCCCTTCGTCGATGCCTGCCTTGGACCCGTCCGAGGGCACGGAAAAAACAGCCTCGTGGGAAAAGGTGACCATGTCGGTGAGCTCCAGATTTTCCACTGCCAGCAGACAGGTGAGAATCTTGGTAGTGCTGGCGGGATAAAGCTTTTCGTCGATGTTCTTTCCATAGAGGATGGCACCGGTGTCCAGATCCATGAGAACAGCGCCTTCGGCACCGATGGCAGGTCCCTGGGGCCAGCCTTCGATCTCATTGGTCTGTACCGGCTCTCCCTTTCGAACCTCCGCTTCCGCATTAAAATCGCGCAGCCCATCTGCAGTAAAGATGGCGTTGTGATAGGCTGCCAGGGGATCCTCCTGGGAGGAAGTGTCTGCAGAAGCATCGGATGTATCCGAAGAAGATGCAGCAGTGTCTGCCGAGCTGCCGGAAGCGGTGCTTTCCGATGAAGCTGCGGCTGCTGCTTCTGCCTGTACTGCGTCTGTGGATGCCGCTGCAGCAGAAGCCGAAAGCGGAGAGACCGCAGTCAGCAGTACCGCCAGGAGCAGCGCCGAGATCTTTTTAAATTTCCCTTTGCCGGGCCGCGGCTTCGGCATTACAGAAGCGCCTCCAGCTTGGCCTGCAGAGAAGCCTTGGGCATGCCGCCGATGGCCTGATCTGCCAGCTGACCGTCCTTGAGGAATACAAAGTTGGGAATAGACATCACATTGTAGCGGGAAGCCAGTGCAGGGCAGTCGTCCACGTTGACCTGACCGATCTTGATCCGTCCCTCATATTCCTGGGCCAGCTGCTCCACCACGGGAGACATCATCTTGCAGGGACCGCACCAGTCCGCATAGAAATCGATCATCACCGGGATAGTAGACTGCAGAACTTCCTTTTCAAAATTTTCCTCTGTAAAAATCATGGTAAACCTCCTTTTGTGCTTGCTGTGAATGCTTACTGTGAATATAAATGTGTATAGGTGCCGGTCAGCCTCTTCCTGCCCATATACTGCAGCGGAAAAGGCCTTCGGGATACAGGCACGTGCGGTTAGTGCTTTCTGGACAGAATATACTTGCAGATGGGATTTCCCTTTACGGAAAATTTCTCCTCATACTCTGTCATGATGTTGCCCTCATTCAGGACGCTGTCCCTGTGCAGGTCGTAGGTCAGGGCATCGATCTGAAAGACGCTCTCGGCCACTTCCTCCACGGCAAAGTCAAAGAGGGCTCTGTTGTCGGTCTTGAATTCGATGGTGCCCTCGGCGGGGAGCAGCTGATCATAGAGCCGCAGATATTCCTTGGAAGGAAGGCGGCGTCTGGCATGCCGTTCCTTGGGCCAGGGATCGGAAAAATTCAGATAAATGCGGTCCAGTTCGCCTTTTTCAAAGACGTTGCCTAAAAGCTCGGCATCGTAGCAAAGGAACCGGAGGTTCGGCAGCTCGGCCTCCTCCTGCTTGGCCAGCGCGCGGATGAGGACACTGGAATATTTGTCCATACCGATATAATTGATGTCCGGATTTCTGGCTGCCAGTTCCACGATAAAGCGGCCCTTGCCGGAGCCGATCTCCAGACGGCAGGGGTGATCATTGCCGAAGATTTCCTGCCACTTTCCCTTGGCAGCGGGAGGATCCTGGACTACCCAGGGACTTTCTGCCAGGTGCTCCTTAGAACCCGGCACATTGCGAAGACGCATGATGTTTTCCTTTCTATTTCTATGCCGCTGCAAAGCAGCGGCAGCACGAGGAGAATTTCGCGCAGGCGAATTCTCCGATGTGATCCTTATAGCACCGGTAATCCACGGGGGCCCGGGCTGTCAGCCATAGTTTACCAGATGTGCCCGGCACTAACAAGAAGGATCGGATGACGCAGATACAGGAAGTGTGTTATAATGGGATGCATTCCGCTGCGATACAGCGGCAAAGAGAGGCAAAGTTTGAAAGAAATGCCCGATGGCATTTCTTTCAAACTCGAAGGATGACGCTTGCGTCATCCTTCGGAATCCTATCGGAGAATTCGCCTTCGCGAAATTCTCCTCAGGCTGCCGCTGCAATGCAGCGGCAAAGAAAGGCAAAGTTTAAAAGAAATGCCCGATGGCATTTCTTTCAAACTCGAAGGATGACGCTTGTGTCATCCTTCGGAATCCTATCGGAGAATTCGCCTTCGCGAAATTCTCCTCAGGCTGCCGCTGTGATACAGCGGCAAGGAGAGGTAATTATGGAGCATACGAGGAAAAAATGGCGCCCGATGCTGGCGGCATTTCTTCTGATCATGGGCAGTGCGCAGCTGACAGCCTGCGGCAGTGCCAAAAAGGAAACGGGACAGGTGATGTCATCCGCGGAGAATGCTTCGGAGGATGAGGTGCCCAGTGCAGAAGGGACAACGACTGACCGGGCAGAGACAGCGGATACCGCAGTCGGGACCGGGGAGTCGGAGACGGCCGCCCAGACACAGACCCAGGAGCCGGATAATGCAGTCAATGCAGAGATAGAGCAGAAGGAAATAGCGGCAGAGGGAGACAGTGTGGTGGAGATCCCCCAGTTCGTGACGCCTTCCGGGGAGAGCACCAGAAGCCTGGACGAGCTCAATAAAGAGGCAAACCGCATCGCATCCATCTATGAGGACATCAAGGATAAAGAGGATGAATGGGCCAAAATCCGTACCTATGAGCAGAGTGCCGGCGCATACCTGCAGGCCACCGTCACCATGACGGTGCATCAGGGAGAGGAAACAGAGGAAAATCTGTCCACCCTGGCCTATAATAAGGAGACAGATACCGTAGTGACCAGCCAGGATGCCCTGGCCGGCGTGGGACTGACCGGAGAGCAGCTCAGCGTGGAGATCAATCAGGCCTTTCAGAGTGCACAGATGTCCGGCATACTCGAAGAGATCGAGATGCAGGGCTTTCGCCTGAATCAGGACGGCATTGCAGAGCAGATCTATATGAAGCTGCGGGTAGACACAGAGACCGAAAAGGGAAAGCAGGTTTATTTTTATTCCTATGACCCTGCAGCGAAGACACTTACGGCTCTGGAGTTTACAGAATAGAAAGATTGCGGTATAAAATTGGGAGGAAATGTTTGACGGCATTTCAAATAGAGGCCATGGACACCGCATGTACCATCATCCATGGTTTATCACATGGTCGAATTCGCCTTCGCGAAATTCTCATCATGGTGCCGCAATTAATTGCGGCACGGAAAGGAAAAGAATGAAAACATATGCAGAGATGTCAAAGGAAGAGCTTCTGAAGGAAAAGGAAGCACTGGAGCAGCAGTTCAAGGATGTGGAATCCAAGGGCCTTAAGCTGAACATGGCCAGAGGTAAGCCCTCCAAGGCACAGCTGGATCTCTCCAACGAGATGATGGATGTGCTCAGCTCCGACAGCTATTTTAATGATGAGACAGGCACAGACTGCCGCAACTACGGCATCGGCGAAGGCATTCCGGAGGCAAAGCGCCTGATGGGCGATATGTCCGAGGTGGGCCCCGATGACATGATCATCTTCGGCAATTCTTCTCTGAATATTATGTTTGATACCGTATCCAGATCCTATTCCCACGGTGTCTGCGGCAATACACCCTGGTGCAAGCTGGACAACTGGAAGTTCCTCTGCCCCGTGCCGGGCTATGACCGCCATTTCAAGGTGACGGAGTTCTTCGGCGCAGAGATGATCAATATTCCCATGACCCCGGAAGGACCGGACATGGACTTGGTAGAGCAGTATGTAAACAATGACCCGGCGGTAAAGGGTATCTGGTGCGTGCCGAAGTACTCCAATCCCCAGGGCTACAGCTACTCCGATGAGACCGTAAGACGCTTTGCAGCGCTGACACCGGCTGCACCGGATTTCCGTATTTACTGGGATAATGCCTACTCCATTCATCATCTGTACGATGACCCGGCTCACCAGGATGTGATCCTGGAGATCCTGGAGGAGTGCCGCAAGGCAGGCCATCCGGATATGGTCTACAAGTTTATCTCCACTTCCAAGGTGACCTTCCCCGGCTCCGGTCTGGCTGCACTGGCTTCTTCCCAGAAGAATCTGGAGGACATCCGCAAGTTCATGTCCGCCCAGACCATCGGCCATGACAAGTTAAACCAGCTGCGCCACGTGCGCTTCTTCGGCAATATGTCCAATATGCATGCCCATATGTCCAGACATGCGGCTATCCTTCGTCCCAAGTTTGAGGCAGTAGAGGAGACCTTCGAGAAAGAACTGGGCGGTCTGGGAATCGGCGAATGGACAAAGCCCAACGGCGGCTACTTCATTTCCTTTGATACGCTGGAAGGCTGCGCAAAGGCCGTAGTAGCCAAGTGTGCAGAGGCAGGTGTATCCCTGACTCCCGCAGGTGCTACCTATCCCTACGGCAAGGATCCTCACGACAGCAATATCCGTATTGCGCCTTCCTTCCCGCCTCTTGATGAGCTGAAGGAAGCCACGAAGGTATTTACCCTGGCTGTCCGTCTGGTCAGCATCGATAAATACCTGGCAGAAAAGTAAGACATATGCAGGAAAAAACAGCACAGACAGCAGAAAAGTTAACACCCAGGCGGCGCATGGAGCGCCGTCTGAAGATCTGTGGGATCATTCTGGTGCTCCTTGCGGCGGCGGGATGGTGCCTGCGGCCCTGGTACTACAGCTATCTGGAAGAAGATCACAGACAGACCTGCCAGAAGGCCAGACTTGTCATTGAGGACTGGTATTACCGACTGGTGCAGGAGGAGCTGGACGCAGGAAAATCCGAAGAGGAGATCGATTATCCGGCTCTTTTAAAGCGTGCTGCGAAGGAGCACATGGATGCAGATCTGGATGACGAGCTTCGCTGCAGCGGTGTCTGCAGATCCGGCGGCTCCTATACCATGACCATAGACCCGGAGCATCGGGTGCTGATTCACTGTGATTACGGTGATCACGGGGATTATGCCATGTAGATGCCGCACGGAGCGGCTGTTTCTGCGGAAGCAGACCCGGAGACGATTTATGCTGAGTGTTCTGATTATTTTTATCTGGATGATAGTGACCACATTTCTCACAGGCTGCGGCGGCATATTGCTGCTGCAGCGACTGGCGGGGCATGGCAGAAGGCAAAGGCCGGATGCCATCGCCTGCGCCGTTGCGGGAATTGTGGTCACTACTGTTTGTGCCCAGATCTGGAGCCTGTTCGGTGGTGTGGGTGTGGGTGCGGTGATTGGCCTGGCTTTACTGAGCGCGGCAGCGGCGGGTTATATCCGATGGGAAGAAAAATCGGGGCAGTGTGATAAAGGTGGTAAGCAGAGAATTTCGGGGAATGGACGATGCGCCTTTAAGATCCGACAGAAAACGTCCGTTTCGGGAGAAAGTGCTTTTAAGGGACAACAGGGAAAAATAGCCTGTGAGGAAATTGACTATAAGAATGATTGTCACAGACTCCTTATTTTATTCTCTGGTGCTGCACTGCTCCTTCTCTATGCTTACGGGACCTCCCGGGGCTACATCCACTACGACAGTGACCTCTATCATGCCCAGAGCATCCGCTGGATCGAGACCTACGGCGTGGTGCCGGGGCTGGCGAATCTGCACACCAGACTGGGATACAACAGCGCCTCCTTTGCCCTGTCGGCTCTGTATTCCTTCGCCTTTCTGGGCGGGCAGTCCTACCATGTCTGCGCCGGCTTTCTGGCCTTTCTGACAGCGGCAGAGTGCAGCAAGGTCCTGAGACTCTTCCGGGGAAAACGCCCGGCCGCCTCTGATTTTGCCAGACTGGCAGGCATTTATTACCTGTGCACGATCTTTGATGAAATGGTCTCCCCGGCATCGGATTATTTTATGGTGCTCTGTGCCTTCTATCTGGTGATCCGGTTTCTGGCCCTGGCAGAGGAAGGCGAGAAAGATCCCTTCCCTTACGGCCTGCTGGCCATGCTGGCTGTCTATACCATCACGGTAAAGCTCTCCGCGGTGGGGCTTATCCTGTTGGCATTATTCCCACTGGCGGTATACCTGAAGCAAAAGGCCTGGCGGCCGATCCTGGTTTTTGTAGGCACGGCGCTGCTGATCAGCCTGCCCTTCCTGATCCGTAATGTGATCCTGACAGGATGGCTCTTTTATCCTATGACGGCCATCGACCTCTTTTCCGTGGACTGGAAAGTGCCCATTGGCACCGCGCAGAGCGATGCCAGAGAGATCAAGGTATGGGGCAGAGGTTATACGGATGTCTCGCTCTATGACCTGCCTTTGACAAAGTGGGTGAAGGACTGGTTTGCAGGACAGGCCTCCCTGGATAAGGTATTCCTGCTGACAGATCTGGTCATGATACCCTGTATACTGCTTTGGGGCGGCGCAGAGGGAATATGTTGCCTGCGAAATGGTAGAAACTGCAGAAACAGAAATGTCGGTGAAGATAGTAAAAACGACGGAATAAGCAATATCGTCGGAAATGATAAAAACGTCACAAAAACGCAGGGAGAATGCAGGAAGGAAAATGAAAGCGGACGGGTAAAGGAAACAGGAAGGTCACAGAGATGGCTTGTGCTGATGACACTTCTGTTTAGTACCATTTTCTGGTTCCTGAATGCTCCCCTGATCCGGTATGGCTGTGTTTTCGTCTATTTGACGGCCTTTGTACCGGTGGGCATGGTGGCAGAATATCTGCTGGGAAAAGAGGAAGAAAAAGGAAAATATCTGCTGCACATCCTTTGCCTGGCAGCAGTGGGACTGTTCCTGTGTTACAAGCTGGCGGCCACAGGCAGAGAACAGATCCGGCAGTTCCAGAACCGCTACTGGCTGTACCAGGAGGATTACCATTCCTATGAGACGGCAGTCTATGAGATAGACGGCTTCACCTTTTATTACCCCACCCAGGGGGATCAGGCAGGTTACGATCCATTCCCCTCTTCGCCGACGAAAGCAAAGATCCGGCTGCGGGGAGAGACACTGCGGGAGGGCTTTGCTTCCACGGCACAGTAAAGCCCCAATTATCATCCTGCAAGCGGGCAAATACGGCGCATATATCTGCGGGTCCGATCTCACACATAATTCACAGTAATTTCATTGAACGGAAAGAGGTGAAATTCTTGTAGGAAGTGCCCGGCCGTTGTATAGTTAATTTGTATGCAGCACTGCATTTTTATGCAGCCGTGCTGCACAGAGGCGGCGGAGATTTCGGCATGATATCTGCCGTCAAAAGGATTTCTTCAGATTTACGTGTACAGAGAAAAGGAGATGCTGATGGGGTTTTTATATGATTTGGTGCACAATCCGATTTTTGCAGCGCCGGCTATGGGGTGGCTGATCGCGCAGGTCTTAAAGGTAATCATCTACCGCATCATGAACGGATCTTTCCGGGCTGACAGAGTCTGCGGCAGCGGCGGCATGCCCAGCTCTCATTCTTCTACGGTATGTGCCCTGGCCACAGCGGCAGGGATCGTCTATGGCGCAGCCAGCTTTGAGTTCCCTATGGCGGTATTCTTTGCCATCGTGGTGATGTATGATGCCATGGGTGTGCGCAGAGAGACCGGCAAGCAGGCGGTACTGCTCAATGAGATGATGGATCTGGGCAGCATGGGTGATATTTTCAAGGACAGAAAGAAATTAAAAGAGCTGGTAGGTCATACACCGCTGCAGGTGCTGGTAGGCGCCATCCTGGGTATAGCCATCGGACTGGTGACCTGCATGATCCTGTAGAAAAGAAACCAGACACAGATGCTGGACGATGATGGGTCTCGGTCGGCGTCTGTACAGCAATAAAAGTGGTTCTCTGACCTTAATTTTACACAGGTTTCGTTGCGCGCCGCGGTCAGATACGCTATACTGGAAAAGTGTTTCGCTGAATTTTATCAGGCAGAGATGAGAAGGCAAAAGAGCGGTGCGGCAGGCTCTACTCTTTGTCTTTATGTCCGGCTTTGTGATATGCGGCAGCATCTGCCTGTCCGGCGAATGAAGATGATACGAAATGACACAGGTAATGAAAGAGAGGGTTATTGCATGAAAAAAGCGAAGGTGCTTTTATTCGTGTCCATCGCCGCTGTGGTAATGGCGATGACCGGATGCGGCAGTTCGGATGATTCCGCAGAGGCGGTCAGCTCCATCAAGGAAAAGATTCCGGAGCAGACCACAGAGGCAGCTTCCGAAGAAACTTCTGAAGAAGAGGTCGTCGAAGAGGAAGAAGAGGATACACCGCCTCAGGAGGGCATGGTCAGAAGCGTGCTGACCAATGAGTGGATCGACGGAGATCTGGCCGAGAAGAGACCTATCGCAGTCATGTATCCTATCAATAAAGAGGCACAGCCCCAGTACGGACTGAGCAATGTGGATGTCTTCTATGAGATCATGGAGGAAGGCGACATGTCCAGACAGCTGGGCATCATCCAGGACTGGGAAAATCTGGACCGCATCGGCAACATCCGCAGTATCCGTGACTACTTCGTATACGCAGCGCTGGAATGGGATCCCGTCATCATTCACTTCGGCGGACCTGAGCTGTATGTAAAGGATATCCTGACCCGTTCCGACGTGGACAACATCAACGGCGTAGGCGGTGTTATGGGCTCTGATTACGGTGCCTTCTACAGAATTCCTGCAGGCTCCACTTCTGAGCATACTGCTTATACCGATGGCTCTCACATCTCCGAGGCTATTGACAAGGCAGGCTTTGAGAGAAATCACAGATCTCAGTATTACAGCGACAAGCACTTTACCTTTGCTTCTCCTAAGAGCCCCAACACACTGGATCAGTACAGCGATGCAGTGGAGGCTACCGAGATCGACATGAGCGGCTGCTATCCTGTTACCAAGTCCGGCCTGACCTACAATGCTGATGACGGCCTGTATTACAAAACCCTGTACGGCGAAGCACAGAAAGACGGCGAGACCGGCGAGCAGATGAGTTTTGCCAACGTGCTGATCCAGAAGGCTTACTACGAAGTCCGTGACCAGAAGGGTTATCTGGCATTCCAGATGCACGATACCACCAAGGACGGCTACTTCATCACCCAGGGCAAGATGATCCACGTGACCTGGAAGAAGGAAGGCGACTACAAGCCCACTACCTTCTACGATGATGACGGCAATGAGATCGAAGTAAATACCGGCAAGACCATGATCTTTGTCATCAAGCAGGACAACACCTTTAAGATCAACGGTACGACCTATAACGACTAAAGTTTCCGGCAGAGAATGCTGACGGACATCAGAAGTAATATCAACCGCCGTATGGAAGAGATTCCATACGGCGGTTTTTTTACGTAAGTGTAGCGGCAGATCACAGGTCGGCCCATTTCCGGTCAGCCTGTGAATGTGAGAACATGAAGCACTGTTAAACATCCTGCCCTGTTAAGTATTTGTATAGAAAAGATGCGCACCCGTCTACTTTACATACATTTTACATTCCTTTGGTTTGGAATTTACGTACCTATAGGTAAGATAGAATCGAGGTAAAAAACAACCATAACAGACAAAGCGGCATTCGTATCCGGCGGAGAGATCTTCCAAACCGGATGCTGCGGAACCGGCGCGGCCGGTCGGGGGATGGAATGAATGAGACGGTAATGATGTTCTTTTCGTTGTTTGGCGGACTTGCCATGTTCCTGTATGGCATGAACAGCATGAGCGACAACCTGCAGAAGGTAGCAGGAGACAAGATGCGCAGGATTCTGGGAATCCTGACCAGAAACCCGGTGATGGGTGCCCTGGCCGGCGCGCTGGTAACGGCAGTGCTCCAGAGCAGCTCCGCCACCACAGTGATGACTATCGGCTTTGTCAGTGCAGGCCTGATGTCCCTGCCGCAGGCAATTTCCGTCATCTTCGGCGCCAACATCGGCACCACCATGACGGCACAGCTCATTGCTTTTAAGATCAGCGATTACATCTATCCCATCATCTTTATCGGTTTTCTTGTAAATTTCCTTTCCAAAAAGGAAAAGATCAAGGACCTGGGCATGGTGATCCTTTCCTTCGGCCTTCTGTTTGAGGGTATTGAGATCATGGGCAGCGCCATGAAGCCTCTGGCCGGGAGTCCGGTATTCACTTCTTTGATCGAAAAAGTGGCGGATATGCCCATACTGGGCCTGCTCCTGGGACTTTGCATGACTCTGGTGGTGCAGAGCAGCTCTGCCACCATTGCCGTGCTGCAGAACGTGGCCTGTCAGGCAGGACCGGATGGGGTATCCAGTATCATCGGTCTCACCGGTGCCATCCCTGTGCTGCTGGGCGACAATATCGGCACCACCATTACAGCACTGCTGGCCTCCATCGGCCAGTCCAAGAATGCGAAGCGCACCGCCATTGCCCACAGCTTCTTTAATATCAGCGGTTCCATCGTTTTTTCCTTCTTTATTCCGCTGTTTGCGGCGTTTGTGAGATGGATCTCCCCGAAGGGACCGGAGGTGGAGGTCATCTCCCGGCAGATCGCCAATGCGCATACTACCTTTAACGTGGTCTGTACCCTGATTTGGCTGCCTCTGCTGCCGGTCATGGTAAAGCTGGTGACCTTCGTGATCCGGGGAGAGGACAGAAAAGAGACGGCAATCTGTGCACCCCGGTATCTGGATGAGGCCATGCTGGCACAGCCGGTGGCTGCCATGTACCTGATCTCCGAGGAGATCAGACGCTGCGCACAGGATGCCGTATCCATGCTGGCAACAGCCCAGAGAGAGCTGCTGCGGAAAGATGAAAAGGCAGCGGCAGACCTTTCCGTGAAAGAGAGCAGCAAGTCCGGGGATAAGAAAAAGAAGAAAAAAGAAGAAAAGAAACTGCAGATTATCCAGGATAAGGCAAAGAAGAGCAAAAAGGCAGAGACAAAAGCAAAACAGGCTGCAGAGATGGCAGCAGAGACAGCAGACGGAAAGACAGTAGAAATTTTGGCAGCTTCGCAGTCCGGAGCTGCACAGTCGGCAGATCTGCAGACGGCTGCAGTATCCGGTACGGAGATGGTCACTTTTGCCCAGCAGCAAAAGATCGTGGAGAGCCTGCAGAAGGCCATCGCCCAGTATATCACCCAGCTGCTCTCCCATGGTTCCCTCACCGAGGCGCAGACAGAGCAGACAGCAGGACTTCTGGGGATTGTTTCCGATGTGGAGCACCTGAATGAGCGGGCCGGCGAGGTCATGGAGCTGGTGCACATTATCGATGACGGCGGACACAGCCTCTCCGATGAGGCGGCCGCAGAGCTGCGCCAGAGCTTCGCCATCACGGAGAAACTGTTCAGAAATGCCTTTGCAGCAGTGGTAAACGGCGATACCGCCATGGCACAGACCGTTATCCGGGATAAGGAAAAGATGCACAAGATCTGCAGACAGTTCAGCAAGGCCCATCTGACACGAGTCAAAAAGAAAACCTGCGATGCCTCTCTGACCAGCACCTTCTCGGAGATCCTGGAAGGGTTAGAACGTATGGCAGACAGCTGCGTCAATATCGCAGAAGCCGCCCTGGATCATATTTCCATCGTAGAGATCGAAAACAACGCAAAGCCGCAAAACCGGCCAAGCCTGTAAAACCTGTATATACCTGCAGCATGCAGATCGCCGTGCAAAGCCGGCGAAAGATAGAATTTTTGACACAGCCGCGCGGAGAACCTGCGCGGCTGTGTTATAATCAGAAAAGATCTTCCGGTTCAGGGATGAGGGCGGCCACGGCTGTCCGGCCAGCATGCAGTGCAAACATACGAGACGCCCGTTGCTATGCTTGGCCGCCGGGAGGTTTAAATAAATGTGACTATTTAGCCCCATCTCGAATTTGCTTCGCAAATCCTCGATATGGCTGGCCAATTTCAATCATGAATATGCCTGCAAGCAGTCAATTCACGCTGAAATTGGCAGGTGTTAAACAGATAAAAATAAAGTTAAAATTTTCATAAAAAAATTCTTTTTTCGGAAAATTGAGAGAAAAATAGGTTATAATAGGAACAGTTTCACAAAACAGGGGGCAATGGAATGCACAACGAGCTGACACAGAAGGATATTCAGGACATGCAGCAGGAGATCGAATATCGAAAGCTGGTGGTGCGACCCAAGGCACTGGAAGATGTCAAGGAAGCCAGGGCCCATGGAGACCTGAGCGAAAACTTTGAGTACTATGCGGCCAAAAAGGTCAAGAATCAGAACGAAAGCCGGATCCGCTATCTGGAGAGAATGATCAGGACCGCGGTGGTCTTAAAGGATGACACCCCGGAGGATGCGGTAGGCATCAATAAGACAGTGACCCTGTATATCAAAGAAGATGACGTAGAGGAACAGTATACCCTGGTGACCACCGTCCGGGAGGATTCCCTGCATGGCCTGGTCAGCGTAGAATCCCCCATGGGGAAAGCCCTGCTGGGACATCACGCAGGAGAGACCGTGACCATAACTGTCAGCGACAGCTACAGCTACGAGGCAGAGATCAGGAAAGTGGAGGACGCCGGTCAGGGAGAGCAGGCGAAGCTGCGGAGCTTTTAACGGAGCGACAGAAATTATTCTGTTGGGATTTCATGATATTCAATTAATTTTTAATTTGCGTTTTTTACTCTGAATAAAGTTGTCTACATTACAAACTTTCAGAGGGAAGCGGATATTTCGTATTTACATATAGAGGAAGCCAGACAAAGACGCCTGACTTCTTTTTCTATACTCTTTTCTAAATAGATTTCTGAAAAAGTATCAGTTTATCAAAGTGTAATGCCCCGGGGCGGCGCGGAATGGATTGCATCCATTGCAGCGCGTGCCAGTTTTGCTTAGGTCCGCATCGCAGACTACGGATGGTATCTGACGCGCTTTCAGAGCGCGGCAGATAGGCCCGCCTATCTGAGCATCCCCGCATCAGGCGGGGATG
>CAVKQI010000041.1:0-11823 GCA_963658405.1 bacterium
CATCAATTCGTGATCGCATCAGGGAATTCGCCTTCGCGAAATTCCCTTCGCGTTGCCGCTGCAAAAGCAGCGGCATAGGGAGAAAAACATGAGTTTAGACGAATATTTCAGGGAAGAGCAGAGAAAGAAGATCCAGAACTACCAGGATCTGAACAGATTCGCGCAAAAGGGTCAGATTCTTTTCACTGGATCCTCGCTGATGGAGCAGTTCCCGGTGACGGAGCTGAGTATTTCCCACAATCTGGGGAAAATAGTCTACAATCGTGGCGTGGGCGGTTATACGACAGATGACTTTTTAAGGGAGATCGATACCGTGCTGCTGGATCTAGAGCCCTGTACCGTGTTCCTGAATATTGGAACTAATGACATAAACGCACGATTCGGAGAGGAAATAGTGGAGGGAGAGCCGCAGTGGCTGCGGCATCTGACAGAGAATTATGACCGGATCCTTTCGATCCTGAAGGAAAAGCTGCCGGAAACAAAGGTATACCTGCTGCGCTATTACCCTGTCAATCTGCCCTTTGCCAGAGAACATGGCTATAACTGCTGGGAATTCCGCACCAATGAAAAGGTAGATATGGCCAGCGCAAAAGCGGAAAAACTGGCGGAAAAATACGGCTACACCTTCCTGGATGCCAACAAAGGGCTGCAGGACGAAGAAGGAAATCAGAAAGCGGAGTTTGCAGTGGACGGCATCCATATGCGGCCGCTGGCCTATGAGGTGGTGTATCAGAACCTGCTTCCGTATCTGTCAGTCTAAGAGATACGAGATGGCGCAGCAGTCGATCTGCGTCAGTCCCAGGAGATCATCGGGCAGACAGACCGGTGGCTACAGTGCCGTGTCCCTCGGCACTGCAGGAGATGAAGAGCTGGCCGGCAGCGTCGATGCGGCAGGTATAAATGCCCCCGCCTTTGCAGATATTGTCATAGGTGATCTCTGTGCAGGTATTCAGGTCCTCAGCAGGAGAGGAAGGGTATTCTCCTAATACCGTCTCAAAGCTGTCCAGCAGAGCCTGATAGCAGACGGCGCTGCTTACGCCCTGGGCTGCCCGCTCGGACATATACGTGCGGTAGCAGGCGGTGATGGCCTGCCTTGTCTGCATGCAGGAATCCATCTTGGTATGGGCTACATATTGAGAAAAAAGCGGAGAGACCACACCGATAAAGAAGGCCGCAAGGGCCACCAGGACGATGAGTTCCACCAGGGAAAAACTGTTTGATTTTTTCATAAAAAAATCCTTTCCGTTATTTGATCGGACATCCGGATATGGAGGATAGTCGGCCATATCATTATGCAGATTTTCCATTCCTTTATTTGCTGCTATTGCATGGATCTGTTTTAGCGGAATGTAATCCGTATAGACTTATTATAGCAGGCGTGTACATGGTACTTCATCATTCCTGCACTGTTTTTACACTATTTTTGCGGGCGCTTCCATAAATGCACGTTTATCGAGGTGCGATATGGATGTTATACAGCCGCAGCATAGGGAATCGTATCGGAGAATCCGCCTGCGCGAAATTCTCCTTGTGTTGCTGCTATATTACAGCGGCATAGAAAGGTAAATATGAAGAAGTATACATTGGGCATACTGGCGCATGTAGATGCAGGAAAGACGACCCTGGCGGAGAGTCTGCTGCATATCTCCGGGGCCATACGAAAGCAGGGCAGAGTCGATCACGGCGACAGCTTCTTAGACCAGGGGGAGATGGAAAAGGAAAGAGGCATCACGATCTTTTCCAAACAGGCAAGGCTCCGGTGGAAAGAGAGTGCTGTCACGCTGCTGGATACGCCCGGACACGTGGACTTCTCGGCAGAGATGGAGCGGACTTTGCAGGTACTGGACTATGCGCTGCTGGTGATCGACGGCAGCGACGGTGTGCAGGGAGATGTGCATACTCTCTGGCAGCTCCTGGGACGATACCGGGTGCCCACCTTTCTCTTTGTAAATAAAATGGATCAGCCCGGCACGGAAAAAGAGGCGCTCCTTCGGGAACTGCAGACGAAACTGGACAGCAGCATCCTGCCCGTCCCCTGCCTGGGAAATGCGCTGGATCTGCAGGGGATAGAGGCAGCCGGGGAAGAGCTGGCACTCTGCGATGAGCAGATGATGGAGAGCTACCTGGAAACGGGGCATATCAGCGCAGAACAGGTGCGAAATGCCATCTGCAGCCGACATCTCTTTCCGTGCTTTTTCGGCGCGGCCCTGCGGGAGAAGGGCGTGGAGGAGCTGCTGGACGGACTGGATGCCATGACGAAGGGCCCGGACTATCCTGCAGAATTCGGCGCCAGAGTGTACAAGATCGGCCGGGATCCCCAGGGAATCCGGTTGACCTGGATGAAGGTCACCGGAGGCAGCCTGCAGGTCCGCAGCATGGTGGGGAACGCCTGCAGCGCGCAGGGCGAAGAGGCCTGGGAGGAGAAAGTCAATCAGATCAGACTCTACAACGGCAGCGGCTATGAGACGGCAGAACAGGTGCAGGCGGGAGAAGTCTGCGCGGTGGCCGGACTGCAGCATACCTTTGCCGGAGAAGGGCTGGGATATGAGGAGCAGAATGCGGTGCCGATCCTGGAGCCGGTGATCACCTACCGCCTTTTGCCGGACCCGGAGACAGATCCGGTGACCGCCTTGGGGCAGCTGCGTACCCTGGAAGAGGAGCTGCCGGAACTTCATGTGACCTGGCAGGAAGAGCACAGAGAGATCTGCGTGCAGGTCATGGGCCAGGTGCAGATGGAGATTCTGAAAAATACGTTGCGACAGCGGTTCGGGCTGCAGGCGACTTTTGATGCGGGCAGTGTCGTCTATAAGGAAACGCTCGCAGAGCCGGTGGAGGGCATCGGTCATTTCGAGCCCCTGCGCCACTATGCCGAGGTGAGAGTGGTGATGGAGCCCGGAGAGCGGGGCAGCGGCATTCAGGTGGCCAGTGCCTGCAGTGAGGATGTGCTGGACCGCAGCTGGCAGAAACAGATCCTCTCCCTTCTGGAGGAAAAGAAATTCCCCGGCGTACTGACCGGAAGTGAGCTCACCGATGTGCGCATCCTGCTGACAGGCGGGAGGGCCCACCCCAAGCACACAGAAGGCGGCGACTTCCGGCAGGCGGCCTGGCGCGCCGTCAGGATGGGACTTCGCAGGGGCAAAAACGTGCTTTTGGAGCCCTGGCTCTCCTATCGGCTGGAGGTGCCGACAGAGGCAGTGGGAAGAGCAATGGCGGACATAACGAGGATGCACGGAAGCTTTGAGGCGCCGGTTACGGAGGGGGAGAGAGCGATCCTTCAGGGAAGGGTTCCGGCGGCAACCATGCGGGACTACGGGGCGGAGGTCACAGCCTATACCCATGGTCACGGAAGCCTCTCCTGCGTAAATGAGGGCTATGCGCCGTGCCATAATACAGAGGAGGTCATGGCGGCCTGCGCCTATGATCCGGAGGCAGACGTGGAGAATCCCACCGGTTCCGTATTCTGCGCCCACGGAGCAGGCTATTATGTGCCCTGGAATGAGGTGGCTGACAACGCCCACACAGAGAGCACCTGGAGCGAAAATAAGGAGGAAGACGACGGCGCACAGGGAGAAAATCCGGAAGGCGTGCAGCTGCCGCCCAGACGGGAGCGGTATGCCGGCAGAGAGCGGTTTATCTCCCAGGAGGAGATCGAGGAGATCTTCCGCCAGAGCTACCGGATGGACACTTCGGCGCTCAATCCCTTCAGCCGGGGACAGAAATGGCAGAAAAGCGCCGGAAAATCCCGCAGCTTCGGGGCAGAGGCAGCTGCAGCGACGGCTCCGGAGAGTATGCCGGCGGAGGATAAATACAGAAACCGAAAAGGCAATGCAGATGCTGATGTCCAGCCGCCGGAGGAGTATCTCCTGGTGGACGGCTACAATATCATCTTTGCCTGGCCGGAGCTGCGGGATCTGTCCAGAGACAATCTGGAGGCAGCCAGAGGCAAGCTCATGGATATCCTCTGCGATTACCAGGGCTATCGGGGCTGTCATCTGATCCTGGTCTATGATGCCTATAAAGTAAAGGGAAATCCCGGGGAGGTATTTCAGTATCACAATATCTGCGTGGTCTACACCAAGGAAGCCCAGACGGCCGACCAGTATATAGAGCGGACCGTCCATGAGATGCGGGAGAAGATGCCGAAAAAGGGTAAGTATCTGATCACAGTAGCCACCTCGGATGCCCTGGAGCAGATGATCGTCTGGGGCGCCGGCGCCGTGCGCATGTCTGCCATGGGATTAAAGAGTGCCATTGAGCAGACCAGACAGGATGCCCGGGATTCCGGACAGATCGGTTAAAAAAAAGCCCGCAGCGGTGCGGGCTTTTGAGGGGGGAGTATGAAAAAGTTGTTGATTGCTCCAGAACTGTTTCAGCGATTGGGGGTCTCTGTTTCAGTTCTGTAACTGTATGATAAACAATAAATGTGTCTAAATTGTTTCCAATTCTTGATAGAATTCGTAAGAGTTTATAAAGGAAAAATAAAAAGCTGCGCTATTTCGTAAAAATATGATGAGAGCCTTTCTTCATTTTCCAAGGAAAGTGAGGAAAGGCTCTCTGCTTTTTCAGAATGGCAATCCGGTTTGGGTCTGGGTCTCCTCTGCGGTGTCCGCATCGCTCGTCTCCTGTGCTGCTTCCGCATAATGGAAGTCCTTTTCCAGGGGCGGGATCAGGTCTGTCAGCACGTGTTCGCCAAAGGCATGCAGTTCTGTCATGATTTCCTGCAGGTTTTCTGTCGTCACTTCATTCTTTCCATCTGCCATGTCCTCACACATTTGCGCATTGATCTGTGCGGAAAAATGAAGGGTATCCAGGTAATTATCCAGATTGGCCACGATGTCCTCCCTGGCCTGAAAATTAAAGAGCCGCACGTTGTCATAGGTAAGGAGCCGTTCCATGGCGATCTGCTCATTGTAAAGATAGCTCTCCAGCTCGCCGCTGCGGTTCATATTGTCCCACCACAGGATGGAATAGGGCGGGAAGAAGAAGTAATACTGCGTCTCGGGATGCGCGGAGACCTCTTTTTCCAGCAGGGCGAGGTTGCCCTCCAGCTGGTTCTGATAGGTGTCTGCCGCCATCATGGGCGTGACCTGGGGGAGCCTCGCATAATTGGAGAGAATGGAGGCGGTGCTGAAGGTCTTCCACTGGGCCCAGTTGTAGGATTCGCCGGCATCATAGCCGGAGAGGGACTTCATCAGCATGTAGGGGATCTTCTCAAAGAGCACATCCTTATTGAACCAGTATTGGTAGTCATTGAGAATGTTCCGGTCGTAGAGGTACATGGGACAGCCGGTGGGCTCGTAGGTGGTCACGGGCTCCGCAGCCAGGGAAGAAGGATCGATATTGTAAAAGACATTGGTGAGTGTGTGATCTTCGTGCGCCGCATCCAGCAGATAGCAAAGATCTGCCGTGGCGCCGTAGGAGCGCACCGCCTTGATGGCATGACAGGAAAAGGCCTGGTCAAACCAGGCGTTATTGTTATTTTCCACCACCGAGGAGCCCACGATCAGGCTGTCATAATCAAAATTCCGCAGGGTGCCGACACACTGGTATTCTTTGTCTGTCAGGACGGCGGTCAGGCCGAACCACGGCTTGTGGTAGTGATAAAAGGGATCAAAGAGCACCACCACGAGAATGACAAGGGCCAGCAAAAATGCCAGCATCCCAGCCAGGCGAAGAAGAAAACGCCGGGGCGACAGGGCGGCCTTGGCGGAAACGCTGCCGGATGCCGTTATGGGCGTTGTGCCGGAAGTCTGTGCGGAGGATTGCGCAGATGCCTGTGCAGACGTTTCCGGTACAGAAGTCAGTGCGGCCTGTGATGAGAAAGTCTGTTTTCGGGAATCAGAAGAATGCATGAAAAAGCCTTTCCGGGAAATCCCTGGAATTCATTTATTATATGGCAGCGGCGTAATACATTCGCTGCAGTGCAGGAACGGGCGATACAAAGCGGAATACATCCGATGCCGCCGGTCAGTGTTTCAGTTGTTCCTTAAAAGTTAAAGTATAGGAAGGTGCTGACCTGGGAGAGGGAGATGATCCCCCATACCAGCAGCAGGGCCGTGAACAGGCAGGTTTTGGCATTAAGGGGCGTATCGGCGGCAATCTGGCTGGCCCGGCGCCTGGTAAAGATCAGGAAGCCGCTGCATAAAAGCAGCAGCATCCAGATGGCGAAGGAGACCCATACCGACAGGGAGGGCGCAAAGCCCTCGACGCCCTTGGTGAGCAGGTATAGCTCCGGCAGATCCAGGGTCTGGGCGGTTCGGGTGAGCCAGCCGGGCCAGGTGGGGAAAAGGAGCCGCCGGAACATCTCAAAAGCATAAGTCATGCTCTGGGAGCGGAAAAAGACCAGAGAGACCATAAAGAGACAGAAGGTAAAGAAGGTGCCAAGGGGTCTGGGAATGACCAGAAGCGGCTTGTGCCCTGCCTTGGACCACAGCGTCTTAGCCGGCTTTTCTCCGGGAGCAGGGGCGGCAGGGAAGAGACCGATGGTATCCCAGACCACCAGCAATCCCTGCATGATGCCCCAGGCCACATAGGTCCAGTTGGCACCGTGCCAGAGACCGCTGAGAGCAAAGACAATAAGGATGTTCAGTATCGTTCTGGGGGCGCCCCGCCGGCTCCCGCCCAGGGGAAAGTAGACATACTGGGTGAAAAATCTGGTGAGCGTCACATGCCAGCGGTTCCACAGCTCCTTGGAAGTGGCGGCTTTGTAAGGAGAGAGAAAGTTCTCCGGGAGCTGAATATTGAACATCCTGCCAAGGCCCATGGCCATATCGCAGTAGCCGCTGAAATCAAAGTACAGCTCAAAGGCATAGGAGAGCAGCACCAGGATCACGGACAGAGTATCCAGATTGTAGGTACAGGAAAAACCGTAGTTGGCAGGCACCGCCAGTACATCGGCCAGCAGCACCTTTTTCCCGAGACCCAGGGTAAAGAGCAGGGCGCCTCTGGCGAAGGATTCCGGGTTAAAACGACGGTTGGCAGGATCCTCAAACTGAGGCATCATCTCATCGTAAAGAACGATAGGCCCCGCGATGAGCTGGGGGAAAAAGGTGACGAAGGTGGCATAACTCAGGAAGGAATAGTGCCTGGCCTTCCCCTTCGCCCGGTCGATCATAAAAGAGAGCTGCTGGAAGGTAAAAAAGCTGATGCCCAGAGGCAGCAGAATGTGCCGAAGGGCAAAGTCGGCGTGGAAGAGGGCGTTGATGTTTTCCACAAAGAAATCAAAGTACTTGAAATAAAAGAAAAGACCCAGATTTAAAGCCAGACCGGCCAGAAGAAAAAGCCGGTGCACCAGGATGGAGTTTTTCTGTTCTGCGGAGAGACTTTTGTCTTCGGAACGGACTGATCTGTCTGAACTGTCTGATCCGGCAGCGCTGAGGGGCTGCCATGGATGCTTCTTTTCATACAGCGCCAGCAGACCGCTCAGGGCATAGTTGGCCGCCATGGAAAAGAGAATGATAAAGAGATAGCTGCTGTTGAAATAGGCATAAAACCACAGGGACATGGCCGTGAGAAAAGCGCAGGCCAGACGCCGCAGGCCGAAGTGATTCAGACCGTACCAGCCAAGCAGTACAATGGGCAGAAAAACAAAGAGAAAGATATAGGAATTAAAGAGCATATAAAAACCTCAAAGTCTCAAAGTAAAAAACAAAGTAATAAGCAGAATATTGCGGGCTGCGGAACGACTTTTGACACTTAATGCCATTCACAATCCAGCCGGCCGAGGGAGCGGACATCGCCGACAGGACCCGCCCCTCGGCCGGCGTCCGGGTATCCATATCTCTCCCGGCCTATTTTCAGTGACAGTTTATCATGGCAGTAAGTATTTCACAAATGGGGTGACTTTGCTATAATGAAAGCTATGCAAACAGTGATTGAATTTGGAAAAGAATTTTTAGTAACCTTTTATACAAACAGAGATGCCCAGGAGAGCCTTCCCTATCTGGCGGAGGATGTGGTGTGGGTGACCCCGGAGGAGGTCTACCATTTCAGGGCAAGGGCGGAGGAACTGCTCTTTCTGCAGAAGGAGATCCGAAAGGATCCCGCCCGCCGCTATGTGGACGTGGAGAGCGTCATGGCGGACTCTCATACAGACGGCACCAGACTGGTGACCTATCAGGTAAACTTAGTGCCCGAGGACCCGGAGAATACAGTGCATTTGCGCTGCTCCCTGGCCATGGCACCGACTGCCGGCGGGGAGACCTACGAGATCTCCTTCCTTCATTTTTCCAGGATCTATGAGCGAAGCGGCACCGAGCAGATCCGGGAATTCACCAATGCCATCCCGGCGGGCATCATGATCCTGGCCTACCGGAAGGAAGAGGGCGTCCGAAGCCTGTACCAGAACCAGTATTTCTACAGCACCTTCGGCTATGCGGCAGCCGGTATCAAGCTGAGCAGCTTTCAGTCCATGCTTTCAGACAAACCGTTTTTCCTGATCGAAGAGGAGGACAGGGAAAAGGTAAAGGAAGCGCTGGAAAAGGCGGCAGAGGCCGGCAGAGAAGTCAGCATGACCCTGCGGATCAAGCGGGCGGATGGCGCGCTGGCCGTGTGCGAGCTGGTGGCCAGACCTACCTATCAGGATGAAAACAATACCGTTTATTACTGCCTCTTCCGGGATGTGTCCCATGCCAGAGAGAGGCATACCAAGCTGCGGATGACGGCTTCCCTTTTTGCAGGGATCGTCTCCCATCTGCCTACCTGCATCTGCGTGCTGCAGTACGACGGCACCCAGAGCAAGGCAGTCTATGTCAGCGACACCATGCCGTCGATGCTGCGGGTAAAGATGGAGGACTACCTGGAGGGTGTGTCCAAGGATTTCTTTTACGGTCTGCAGATGACCGGGGTGACCAAGGAGAGCCTGATCAAGAACCACATACTGGCTACGCCCAGAGACAATGCCTGCGGCATTTATCCCTGCGTATCCGATGAGAATAAGTGGATCAGCCTGTCCGTATGTGCTTCCCGGGACAAGGAAGCGGGGATGCTGGTCTATCTGACCTACACAGACCGCACCAAGCAGCGCGAAGAAGAGGAGAGTCTGCGAAGAGACAACGCCGCCCTGGTGGAGCGGGAGCAGAAGCGCCGGGCCCAGCTGCGGGAGAGCTTTGAGGCAGAGGCGGAAAAGCTCAAGGCAGGAGAGAGCAGCTGCCTGGGACTGTTTCTGGCTGACATCACCGAAAATAAGGTGCAGGGCGTGGCGGGATTGCTGCCGGATGTGCTGCGGGAAGAGGAGGATCAGCAGGGCGAGGGAGAGATTTCCTACGACGAGCTGGTGCAGACCTTCAGCGAGCTTTGCCGGGCGGCACAGACCGGAGAAGGGACCATGAATACCGGCGCGGCAGACTGGGCGAGACCGCTTCTGCTGGAGCAGGGCGCGGAGACTGTACTGCCGGCACTGATCATCCGTTATACGGCCCAGAACAGACTGCGCTATGCCCAGGTGCAGATGGAACTGACAGATACCCAGGAGCAGGGCAATCTCATGGGCTACGGCTATCTGCGGGATGTGAGCAGTTCGGAGATGCTTCGCCGTCTGGAAAACAAGGCAGCCAGAAATGCCTGCGACTATATAGCCTGCCTGGATGGCCGGGGAGACCACTTCACCATGTTTTATGCAGATGAAGAGGGCAGCGCACCGGTACTGCCGCCCAGAGTGGGTACCTACAGCGAAGATTTCATCGATTTTTATAAGACCAACGGCAAGAAGCCGGAGGAATTCCTGGAGTCCATCTCCTTAGAGGCGCTGAGCAGAGAGACAGAGATCGAGGGCGAGGTGAGCTGCCGCATTGACGTCATCGGCACGGACGGCCGCCGGCGCACCCAGAAGCTTCGCTTCGTGCGGATGGACGGTGCGGAGGAGATTTACGGCATTTTTGCCACAGACGATACGGCCACCAGGATGCAGGAGGAAAAGGAGACCTATTCCTACCGGAATTATTATCTGGAGGCTGCGCAGGAGAGCCGCTTAAAGGAAGATTTTCTCAGCCGCCTGCGGGCAGAGACAGAGGAGCCGGTAAAGGAAATCCTTTCCCTGTCGGCCAAGTTGCAGCAGGGACCAGGGGCGTCCCTGACGGAAAGCGGCAAGACCGGCGCCCAGATCACCA
This sequence comes from bacterium, assembly GCA_963658405.1. Classification (GTDB taxonomy): domain Bacteria; phylum Bacillota; class Clostridia; order Lachnospirales; family Lachnospiraceae; genus CAG-791. The sequence continues at coordinate 10,107 of CAVKQI010000041.1, forward strand.
CAGCGGCCAGAGAGATCCTCGCCGCGCTCCAGTCCATTCCGGAGACGGTGAAGAAGGGTGATTCCTGGAAGAACATCCAGGAGAGAAGCTTTTCCTATAAGGAAATGATGGACGGCATCTGCGCCTATGTGCGCAGCCGGTGCAAGGCCAGAAATCTGCAGTTCGTCTTAAAGCCTGCGCTGGGAGAAATCCCGGATCAGCTCATCGGAGACCGGGTAAAGCTGGAACAGGCACTGTTTTCCATTCTGGATAATGCGGTGAAGTATACCTCTGCCGGGGGACAGATCACCCTGCAGACACAGCTGCAGCAAAGCGGCACCGACAAGGTGCTTCTGCGGTTTATCGTGCAGGATACAGGCAGCGGCATCGATGAGGAAAAGCTGCCGGGACTCTTTGATCCCTTCAGCGGCGCGCCGGAGGGAGAAGTGACGCCGGCGGGCACGGGCCTTGGCCTTTCCGTGGCCAGAGAGCTGATCAGACGCATGGGGGGCAGCATTCAGGTCCGGAGCGAAAAGGGCACCGGCTCGACCTTTACCGTGAGTGTGCAGGTAAAAACAGAGGAAAATGCATAGCACGCAGGATCTGCGGCTTTATTTTACAGAGAGAAGGAGGAACTTCCTATGAGCAAGAAAAAGAGTACATTCAGTGTGGCGGGGACACTTATGGAAATGACAGGCTGCGCGACCATCGGCGTGCTGATCGGTGCGGCTAATTTCTTTTTCAAGTTTTCACTGACCCCCAAGACCTATGATCATCGCCATGACAACGAGCCCATCAAAAAGGAATTCGTGAAGGGCAGAAGATGGATGAATACCCACGTGCTGCGCAGGGATGTATATACCACCGCAGACAACGGCACCAAGCTCCACGGCAACCTGATCCCGTCCCTGAATTCCAACTGCCACCGCTATGCGATCTGCGTACACGGCTATGCAGACAGTGCAGAGAGCATGGGCCTTTTTGCAAAATACTACCACGATGAGCTGGGCATGAATGTCCTCCTGCCGGATCTGCGGGGACACGGCGGAAGCGACGGCAGCTATGTGGGCATGGGATACCCGGATCACTATGATCTGATCCGCTGGGTGGATTACATCCTGGAAATGGATCCCAAGGCTGTGATGATCCTTCACGGTGTGTCCATGGGTGCGGCTACAGTCATGATGACCACCGGCGAGGTGCTGCCGTCCCAGGTGCTGGCAGCGGTAGAGGACTGCGGCTATACCTCCGCCATGGAGGAATTCGTCTCTGTTTACAATAACCTGGACGGCGCCATCATTCCGGCACCGCTGATGCTGCAGATGGTGCGCCTGATCTGCCTGGTGAGAGCACACTTTGACCTGGCGAAGGCATCTCCCATCAACTACGTGCGTCACTCCCAGACACCGACCCTGTTCATTCACGGTGAGGCAGACAACTTCGTGCCTTCTTCCATGATGCCCCGGCTGTATGCAGCCGCTTCCTGCACCAAGGAATTCCTCTGGGTACCCGGTGCCGATCACGTAAACAGCGTGATCACGGATCCCGTGGCTTACTGGGCCAAGGTAGAAGGGTTCCTGCACAGACACGCACCGGCCATTCTGGAAGAGGACGAGGAAGAAGAGGATCTGTAAGAAGAGATATTCATATCTTTTCAGCCTTCATATCTTTTCAGTACGCATTTACAAAGCACAAAAAAGACGACACAGTTGTGTCGTCTTTTTACTTTCCGTGTGAA
>CAVKQI010000041.1:12055-19456 GCA_963658405.1 bacterium
CGCTTTAAGTAGACGGAAAAGCGGGTCACACCGCTTTTTTTGATGGTGGCATTGAGACTGGGATTGATCTCCATCAGCTCCCGCTTTAAGGTGGAAAGCTCCATCTCCTGACACTTATGACGGCCGAAGATCTGGAGGATCTGCTGCTCGATCTCCGCGTCAGAGGCGCCCTTTAAGGAAACCCATACCGCATTGTCCCGGTTGACGACAGACAGAGACGCGAAGTCCTTCAGATACTCGGAGAGCTTGCTGAAGTGATAGTTGCGGGTATCGAAATCCGGGAAAATCTTGACCAGACGGGAACCGATCTCGCCAAGGCCTGTCTCTTTTCCCTCGGCGCTGTTGTCGGAGATCATCTTGATGATGGCATTTTCGATGGTGGCCTTGTCGGTGAAAAGAGGCATGCCGTTTGCGTCGGTCTCCGCATCGGAATCCGAGACGGCATCGACCTCATTGCTGCGGGCCGAGGATGCGTCCTCATTGCTGCCGCCGTAAGAGGTGTTTCCGTTTGTATCCGAGACGCCGGAAGTATAGATGGCCGGGGAGTCTGCAAAGTAGACACCGCCCATATCGGCCTCTTCCTCCTGGACAGCCTTCTTCTGACGGGAGGACTTTCTGGCTGTCTGGGATTTGGCTTTGGCAGCGGGCTTTGCAGGCTTTAATTCCTCTTCCTCGGAGGTGTCCTCGATGACATCCAGGAAAATAAAGCGCTCACAGGAGACGCGGAAACATTCCGGTGTCTTTTTTTCTCCCATGCCGATGACGAACTTGCCGGCCTCGCGCAGACGGGTGGCCAGCTTATTGAAGTCTCCGTCACTGGAAGCAATGCAGAAGCCCTGCACGTCGCCGGTATAGAGAATGTCCATGGCGTCAATGATCATGCAGATATCTGAGGCATTCTTGCCAGGGGTATTGTTCTGCTGCATCATGGGCGTCAGGGAGTAGCCGGAGGCGGCGGAGAGCCAGTTGCGGAGCCGGTCCTGCGACCAGTCCCCGTACATCCGGCGGACCGTGATCTTGCCGTATTTGGACAGCTCGCTCAGAATGCCGGAGATGTACTTGGCGCTGATATTGTCAGCGTCGATCAAAAGTGCGATATTCATATCTTCCATAAATATTGTCAGACCTTTCTGATGAGAATGCATAGACTGCCGGTATCGACAGGAGAATCCCGCCGGACTGTGACAGATGCGGATACTGCCCTCTTCTCCCGGGCAGGACAGGAACAGCCGTTTACTTTATCCGCGGATTGTGCGAAGATAAAGAGACTGTAAATATGTTCTATTATAACATATTCGTACCGATTCAGAGTCCATTCGTAAAATCGCTGCTGCGCGGTTTCTCTTTTACTCACGCGTCGTTCTCGGGGCAGGACCGGGCGGCCAAAGCAGTTTATCCTGTCAATATAGAAAGGAACCAAATGAAAAAATACATTTCCTGGAACGTAAACGGCCTTCGCGCCTGCCTGGGAAAGGGCTTTCTGGAATTTATGGAAAAAGAACAGCCCGATGCCCTCTGCCTGCAGGAGACCAAACTCCAGGCAGGACAGGTGGACCTGGACCTGCCCGGCTATCACCAGTACTGGAATTACGCGGAAAAGAAAGGCTACTCCGGCACCGCGATCTTTACCAAAGAGGAGCCTTTGCAGGTATCCTACGGCCTCGGAGTCGAGGAACATGACCACGAAGGAAGAGTCATCACCCTGGAGTATCCGGAATACTACCTGATTACGGAATATGTGCCCAACTCCCAGGATAAACTCCAGCGCCTCTCCTACCGCATGACCTGGGAGGAGGCGTTCCTCGCCTATGTGAAAAAGCTGGAGGAGAAAAAGCCCGTGATCTTCTGCGGCGATCTCAATGTAGCCCATAAGGAGATCGACTTAAAGAACCCGAAGTCCAACCGGGGGCATGCGGGCTTTACCGACGAAGAGCGGGAAAAGCTGGGAATACTGCTGGACAATGGCTTTGTGGACACCTATCGCCATTTCTATCCGGAAAAGGCAGAGGCGTATTCCTGGTGGTCCTACCGCTTTCATGCCAGAGAGCGGAACGCGGGGTGGCGCATAGACTATTTTGTCTGCTCGGAGAGCCTGGTCCCCCGGCTGGAGGACGCCATGATCTATAACGAAGTCATGGGATCGGATCATTGCCCGGTGGGGATACTTTTAAAATAGCAGCGGCAGAAAGGCAAAGTTATAAAGAAATGCCTGATGGCATTCCTTTATAACTCGAATGGATGCCGTGAACGTCATCCATTCGGGACGAAAAGAAATGCCCAGGGGCATTTCTTTCGGAGAATCCGCCTTCGCGGAATTCTCCTCGCGGTGCCGCAATTAATTGCGGCACAGAAAGGAAAAAATGAGCGAGTGTACGAGTGACTGCAGCAGCTGCAGTGAAGCATGTGATAAAAAGGAAAAGAACAGTTTTCTGGTGGCGCCCAATCCGGGCAGCCGTGTGAAAAAGGTGATCGCCGTGGTCAGCGGCAAGGGCGGCGTGGGTAAATCCCTGGTGACGGGCATCAGCGCCGTGACCATGCAGAGAAAAGGATACCGGGTGGGCATTCTGGATGCAGACATCACCGGCCCCAGTATCCCGAAGATGTTCGGCGTGGACTATCATGACCTGCGGGCCGATGAGGATGGCCTGTATCCGGCAGAATCCGCCCGGGGCACCAAGGTGATGTCCATGAATCTCCTGATGGAGGACGAAAATGCTCCGGTGATCTGGCGCAGCCCGGTGATCACCGGTACCCTCCAGCAGTTCTGGAAGGATGTGGCCTGGGGGGATGTGGATTACATGTTCATTGACATGCCGCCGGGAACGGGAGATGTGCCCCTGACGGTCTTTCAGTCTCTTCCGGTAGACGGCATCATCGTGGTGACGACACCCCAGGAACTGGTGGGAATGATCGTGGAGAAGGCCGTGGGCATGGCCAAGATGATGAATGTGCCGATCCTTGGCCTGGTAGAGAACATGAGCTATATAAAGTGCCCCTGCTGCGGCGAGCAGATATCGGTATTCGGGGAGAGTAGACTGGAGGGCATTGCGGAAAAGGAAGGACTGCAGATCCTGGGAAGACTGCCCATGGATCCGGCACTGGCAAAAGCCTGCGATGCCGGAAGAATAGAGGTTTTCCAGGGAGAATATCTGGAGCAGCTCCCGGCTTTTCTGCCGGAGATTCCGTAATAAACGATAAAAGGGAAAGTCTGAAAGAAATGCCCGATGGCATTGCTTTCAGACTCCATGGATGCCGCAGGCGTCATCCATGAGAGATCACATCGGAGAATTCGCCTTCGCGAAATTCTCCTCGTGTTGCCGCTGCATTACAGCGGCAAAAAGGGGAAAGTCTGAAGGAAATGCCTGATGGCATTGCTTTCAGACTCCATGGATGCCGCAGGCGTCATCCATGAGAGATCACATCGGAGAATTCGCCTTCGCGAAATTCTCCTCGTGTTGCCGCTGCATTACAGCGGCAAAAAGGGGAAAGTCTGAAGGAAATGCCTGATGGCATTGCTTTCAGACTCCATGGATGCCGCAGGCGTCATCCATGAGAGATCACATCGGAGAATTCGCCTTCGCGAAATTCTCCTCGTGTTGCCGCTGCGTAACAGCGGCAAAAAGGGGTAGAAATGATTTTAGCACTGGATACAGGAAATACACATACTGTGATCGGCTGCATCGATGACCGGGGAGAGATCCTGAATGTCTTTCGCATGGAGACGAACCCCAGACGCACCTACTTTGAGTATGCGGCGGACATCGGGCGGATCCTGGAGCTGTGCAGTGTGGAGCTGGCACAGGTGGAGGGGGCAGTGATCTCCTCTGTGGTGCCGCCTATGACGGAGACACTTCGCAGGGCAGTGCGTCTTCTGACCGGAGCGGAGGCTCTGGTAGTAGGGGCGGGCCTGAAAACCGGCCTGAATATCGGCCTGGATGATCCGGGGACCATTGCAGCGGATCTGGTTTCCGCCGCCGTGGGCGCCAAGGAAAAGTATCCCCTTCCCTGCGTGGTGATCTCCATGAGTACCGCCACCGCCTTTTCGGTCCTGGATGAAAAGGGAAAGTTCAGGGGCGGTGCCATCATGCCCGGTCTGGCGATTTCACTGAATGCGCTGACGCAGGAGACTTCCCTGCTTCCCCGCATCGAGATCTCGGCGCCCAGAAAGGCCATCGGCACCAATACCGTGGACTGCATGAAGACCGGCGTGGTCTTCGGGCAGGCCGGTGCCGTGGACGGGATCCTGGATCATTTCGAGGAGGAGATAGGCTGCAGCCTGGCCAGTGTGGTGGCCACCGGGGGCATGGCAGAGCGCATTGCGCCCTATTGCCGCCATAAGATCGTCATGGACGAAAATCTGCTGCTCCGGGGACTTTATATTATCTGGGAAAAGAACAGACCGGGAAAGAAAAGAATATCCCGTAAGGATTCGTAAGTAAGACAGTCAGATCCTGCCGCCGCAGGCACAGACAGTCTGCGGGAGGAAGGAAAAGACATGCGTTATTATATTGCAGATCTGCATTTCTATCATGGGGCATTGAATACCAAGATGGATCGCCGCGGCTTTGCTTCTGCGGAAGAAATGAATGCATACATGATCGAAAAATGGAATGGAAGAGTACGGAAAAACGACGAAGTGGTGATCCTGGGGGATCTTTCCTGGGGAAATGTGGAGCAGACCAATGCCCTGCTGTCTCAGTTAAAGGGAAAGCTCTATCTGATCAGGGGCAATCACGACAACTTCGTGGACAAGAGTGGTGCGGATCTGAAGCGGTTTATCTGGATCCATCCCTATGCAGAGATGCATGACAACGGCAGAAAGGTAGTGCTGTGCCACTATCCCATCATGTGCTACAACGGCCAGTACCGCCGGGACAAAAAAGGGAATCCGAAGACCTACATGCTCTACGGGCATGTGCATGATACTACAGACCAGCGGCTTCTGGAGCAGTTTCAGAATATCACCAGACAGACCAGGACTGTGAATGCAGCAGGGGAAGAAGTACAGATCCCCTGCTGTATGATCAACTGTTTCTGCGGATATTCCGATTACACCCCTCTGACACTGGATGAGTGGATCGAGAATGACAGAGCCAGGGCTACTTTGCGCGCCAGATCGGCTTTGCAATGAGCCGTCCCTCTTCATCCCGGGAGATGCCGTTTACGAAGCGGAACTGATTGCATTCCGTGCAGATATAGAAATCCTGCTCCGGGAAGACCTCCTGCATGGCGGGATCAAAGAAGTGCTCGCCGCCGTTATGGCGAAGGGCGTCTGCCTCTTTCTGGACGGGAAGGGGATTGCCCTCCAGGACGCTGCGGATGTACTGGGCACACAGAAGATCCTCGTTGGCGCGGCGAAGACCCGCCTGTCCCATGGCCACGATGGAAACCTTCTCCGGATTCCGGAATCGGATATAGGCGGCCACGGCATAGGCGTTGACCAGAGCGGCGCAGACGATCTCGTCTGCGTGGACCGCATTGACGATGCCCTGGGTGCCGGCACTGGTGGAGTGAATGATGGTGCGGCCGGTCAGATTGCAGCCGGCGATCTGGGAAGGAGAATTTCCGTAGTCACAGCCCTCTACTTTGGCACCGCCCCGCTCGCCGCACAGCAGCCAGTCCGGGTGGTCCTTCTTAAGGGCAAAGGCTTCGTCCAGAGAGCCGATGGGATAGATCAGGGAAGCGCCCTGGGCAAACATACAGCATTCCAGAGACATGGCCCGGAAGACATCGATGATGACCGTGAGCCCCTCTGCCTTCTTAGCACCTTCAATAAGTTCCAGGATCTGTATTTTCATAATAAACTCCATTCCGTAGGCGTCCTCGCCGGAGGAATCGCAACCGAATCTTCGATTCGGTTTGCGCTCAGGGCTAGTTGTGACGCCTGCGGCACAAATAGCTGTGCGAAAATAAGCTATCAAGCGTATTTTTCACACTATCCTCCGTAGAAATTTCGTGAAGGCGAATTCTCTCTTCAATTCACACTCACCGCATTGCTGAGAGTGGACAGCTCATAGCTGTTATAGGCCGTGGCGGTGATAGTGCTGGTCTGCCCCACGGGGACAGTGGCCGTAAAGGTGATGCTTCCGGCTGCCTGACTGTAGGGCAGCAGGGCGGTGGATATGCCGTTGACACTGAAGGAATAATAAAGCACCGGATAGATAGTGTCAGTGTCCTTCGCGGTGAGTCGGCAGGTGATATGTCCTGCGCCGTCATTGGAAAGAACCTCCAGACGGCAGGTCTCTGGCGGTGTTACGTCCTGAGAGATTCCGGCGGCAGGAGCAGCCGATACAGCAGGCCGCACGAAACCGGTATAGTCAGGAGAACCGCTCTTGCCCTTCAGGTGGAAATACTGGGCAATGGCGGTGGCATCCGCGTGAGCCAGAGCAGAGAGATTAGACACGCCCAGGGTGCGGTCAGTCTGATTGTCCATATAGCAGTGCTCGATGATGACGGCGGGAATGCCCTGGCTGACGGACTCCCGAATGATGCCGTAGTAGTCGCCGTGGCTGCCGATGCGGGTCTTTACGCCCTTGCTGTAGAGTCCTAATGTCTGGAGATTGAATAGAACGGTCTGACCGAAGGATGCGCCGGCGGCATAATTGCTGCCGAAGGCAGAAGTCCATACCTCCGAGCCGTAATACAGATGGCTGCCGGTGGCATTAAAGTGCAGACTCACCAGCATATCGGCCTGACTGGCTTTAGCCGAAGCAGCCCGCTGTGCCAGTGTGAGGGAGGTATCGCCGGTGCGGGTAAGCCCCACGGTTATGCCGTCATACTGTGCCAGTTCGGCGGCGATCTTCTGCGCCAGCTCCAGGGTCAGTGCCTTTTCGGAATAGGGCGCATACTGGGCACCCAGATTATCGCTGGTGGCGTTCGGACCGCCGTGACCGGGATCCAGCATTACCGTGACACCTGCCGCCCGGGCGGGAAGGCCGGGGATGAGAAGGAAACAGAGCAGGAGCAGGGGAAGAAGCAGTGCTTTCTGCACTGCCTTGCATGTATTTAAATGAAGGACTTTAAGATAAGAATCAAAATATATTTTTTTCATATTTCACCGTCCGTGCCATTGTCTGCAGCGGGGGAATTCCCGCGCGCCCTCAGTATAGTCGCTGAAAGAGAAACTGTAAAGCATGGATGGTAGAATATGCTATACTGTATCTGTTCAGCACCTGCCGATTTCAACGCGAATTGACTGCTTGCAGGCATATTCGCGATTGAAATTGGCAGGCGGCCAAGGCGCGGAGCGCCTCTGGCCGTCCGCATCGAGGATTTGCGAAGCAAATTCGAGATGGGGCTGAACAGATTAACTAAGGAAAGAACCCGCGGAGCAGATATACCGATACCAGATATAAAGAGGAAGTCATGAACGAGAAAGTATTACGAATCGTAGAATATCAG
>CAVKQI010000042.1:0-6667 GCA_963658405.1 bacterium
GCGTCCCCAAGCGGACATCGCCGACAGGACCCGCTCGCCCGTCCGGCGTCCGGGTTGTGTCTGAAAATGTGGCAGATATCAGACATATAGTATTTTCGCATTCCTTTATCTTGACCGTGATGATAACATATTTCTGTAGGAATTTTTATCATCTCTGTGCGGCGAAGCTGCCCGGAAACGGAGGTCATTATGAGAGAAATACGAGAATTCTGGAAAAAGGCAAAACGCGAGGCCGTGATATGCTGCATGAGCATACTGGCCTTATCTTTGCTGTGCGGCGCAGCGCCTGCTTATGCTGCCGGCAAAAATACGTCTGCAAAGAAGACACAGACGACATCACAGACCACGGCGCAGACTACGCAAACCACAGGAAAGACCGGCCTGACCATCCGCTACATCGATGTGGGACAGGGGGACAGTGCGCTGGTAGTCTGCGACGGAGAGGCTATGCTGGTAGACGGCGGCGAGTCCTCCCAGTCTTCCAAAATCTATACGGTTCTGAAAAATCAGAATCTCACCCATCTTAAATACATTGTGGCCACCCATCCCCATGCTGACCATGTGGGAGGTCTGCCGGGCGCTTTGACCTATGCAGACTGCGACAAAGTGCTCTCGCCGGTGGCTGACAGCGACAATTCCTCTTTTACCAAACTGAAAAAGAAGTGCGAACAGAAAAACATTCCCATTGAGGTGCCTGCAGAAGGGGCAAAATACACCCTGGGCGGCGCGACATTGACGATCTTAGGACCTACCGACGAGATCCCGGATGATCCCAACAACAATTCCCTCTTCTTCCGGCTGGATTACGGTTCCACCTCTTTCCTCTTTACCGGGGATGCAGAGCAGATGGAGCAGCAGCTGCTCCTTCACAATGAATATGACGGGCTCAAGGCGGATGTGATAAAAATGCCCCACCACGGCAGCAGCAACGGTGCCTCGGAGGCCTTCTTAAAGGCAGTAAAGCCCCGCTTTGCGGTGATCTCCTGCGGCACAGGCAACAGCTACGGCCATCCGCACCAGGAGACCATGAGCCTTTTGAAGGCACAGAATATCGCGGTGCACCGCACGGATCTGGAGGGAGATATCCTCTGCATCAGTGACGGCACCAACATCACCTTTAGCACACAGAAGACAGCCTCGACGGACCTCTACGCAGCCGGCGCCCAGGTCAGCGGCACAGGCAGTAAAAATAAGAGCGCAGGCACGGCACAGAGCGCATCCCAGAGTACCTCCCAGAGTACCTCGCAAAGCGCTGCAGCAAGCAGTGAAGCTGTCGGTCAGAGTGCGGCAGATCAGGCAGCGGTGCAGGCAGCAGCCCAGACGGCGCAGGCTGCCCAGGCGACACAGGCAGCGGCAGCAGCGCAGACAGCCCAGGCAGCGGCAGCGCAGCCGGCAGCTGCTTCCAACGAACAGTCCATTGACTATATCCTGAACACAAATACTAAGAAATTCCACTATCCGAACTGTTCGGCAGTGTCCAAGATGAAGGACAGCAACAAGCAGGCCGTCAATGCTGTCAGATCACAGCTGATCGCGCAGGGATATTCCCCCTGCGGCATCTGCAATCCGTAAATAAGAGGAAAATTCATGGAAACGATCGTAGTCTCGGATGCCTGCGAGAGAATAAAAGAAGAGATCCAGCAGCTCCGGATGATCCTGGCGGCGCTGACAGCGGAGCGGGATGATCTGAAATACCACACCTGTCCGGAACTGACGGCCCGCTATGCCCGGGAAATAGGAGAATATGAGCACCGCATCAAGTGCCAGCGGATCATGATCCTGGAGATGAAACGCCGGATCGAGATCGCCAGGGCGGCCCTGAACCGGGAGAAGACTGTTTCCCAGGAAGCGGTGGATGAACAGGTCGAAAAGGAATATGAGGAATTCCACCGTAAGGTAGAGGAAGAGTACCAGAAAGCTCAGGAGGCCAAAGAAGAGCAGGAGCGACGGGAGCAGCAGCGCCGCCGCTACGAGCAGCAGTGGCAGGAAAAATACGGAGAGCGCTGGGAAAAAGAGCAGTCCGCAAAAGAAAACGACGGAGAGCAGCAGACCGGAGAAGAGGCGCAGACAGAAGCGGACCGGGATAAAATTGACGGAACGGACGGCGCTGACGCAGAGAAGCAGGAAAATGGACAGAACGACCGCGACACCGGGGAAGAAGCCGGGAGAGAAGAATCCGCAGAGGACGCAGAGAAAGCGGAAGGAACAGAGGGAGCGGAAGCAGAAGACAAAGGAATGCCCAATCCCAAGGAGCTGTTCCGGAAGATCGTCAAAAAACTGCATCCGGACATGAACCCGGACATCACGGAACGCGAGAAAGAACTCTTCAGCAAGGCGGTAAAGGCCTACCAGGACGGAGATCTGGTGACACTGCAGGAAATCTACGATGAAGTATTCGGGGACGGCAGCGATGCGCCGCCGGACAAAGAGATGACCTATCCGGAACTCGTGGAGCTGCGGGATAAGCTGCAAAGCCGTATAGAGGAAGTAAAAGAAGAGATCGATATCATTAAGGAATCCTTCCCCTATACCTCCAAGGAATTCCTGGATGACGAGGAGGCCGTAGCGGCCAGACAGCAGGAACTGGAGGAGCAGATTCATCAATATGAAGAGACATGGAAGAATCTGACGAAGATCCTGGCAGATATCAATGAGGAGATGGAAGAGCTGCGAAACAGGCAGAAATAAAGTCCGCGCAGACAGCTGACAGCATTGGGAGAGGACTGGCCTATGCGAATCCACTCGTTGCCGCTGCACCAAACCGGGACATAATGAGGTGAGTATGAAAAAAACAAACGCACTGATCGCACAAGATGCAGGGGCGCTGTCTGCTCTGGAGCGGGAGGGGCTGGCGCTGCCGGAAGTCTTTTCCCGCGATATCCTGCTGATGGAGACCATGATCAACGGCGCCATGCATGCGGAGAATATCCATGCCCTGGCGGCGGCGCTGCATGCCGGCGACAGGGTCAAACTCATCATGGAGCCGGACAATCCCGTGGATCCCAGAGCCATCCAGGTGCGCAATGAGGAAAACCAGAAGCTGGGATACATCCCCCGGGCGAAAAACGAGGTCATTTTCCATCTGATGGATGCCGGAAAATATCTCTACGGCGTGGTGACAGAGGGAGATATCGGCGAGGATACCGATGAGGAGGACCGCTGGATCGAGATCTTTATAGAGGTTTATATGAAGGATTAGACAATCGGAAGGTGTTGTCGGGGATGGGATATGGTATGATAGCAGTATCTGCTGTGCGGAAAAGGAATGCCGGCAGAGAATACTAAAGGAGGGTTGGACATGGCTTTATTAAGCGCAATCGTGCCCTGTTACAACGAAGAGGAAAACGTTCGTTTTTTCTATGACGAGTTTATAAAGAACAAGGCTTTTTTTGAGAAGGAAGGCCTGGACTATGAGCTGATCTACGTCAATGACGGCTCTAAGGACAGGACCGTGGAGGAGGTCAGAAAGCTCCGGGAGATCGACGACCATGTGCATCTGATCTCCTTTTCCAGAAATTTCGGCAAGGAGGCTGCCATCTACGCAGGACTGCAGGGCGCGAAGGGAGACTACGTGGCTATGATGGATGCAGATCTCCAGGATCCGCCGTCGCTGCTGCCCACATTGTACGGCTATCTGCAGGAAGGCTATGATACGGCGGCCACCAGACGTGTGGACAGAAAGGGAGAGCCGGCCATCCGCTCTTTCTTTGCCAGGAAGTTTTACCGGCTGATCAATCGTTTTTCCAAGGCAGATATCGTGGACGGCGCCAGAGATTACCGGCTGATGACCAGACAGGTGGTGGATGCCATCCTGTCCATGACGGAATACAACCGTTTTTCCAAGGGAATCTTTGGTTGGGTAGGCTTTGATACCAAATGGGTGGAATTTGAAAATGTGGAGCGCCAGAAGGGAGAGACTAAGTGGTCCTTCTGGAGCCTGTTCCTGTATGCCATGGACGGCATCGTGGCCTTTTCCACGGCACCGTTGGCCATCGCATCCATTGTGGGAAGCGCCTTCTGCGTGCTGGCTTTTCTCATGATCATTTTTGTCGTGGTCAGAGCGCTGCTCTTCGGCGACCCGACCTCAGGCTGGCCGTCGCTGGTCTGCATCATCCTGATGGTCAGCGGGGTGCAGCTTCTGTGCATCGGCGCGATCGGTCAGTACCTGGAAAAGACCTATCTGGAAGTAAAAAAGCGCCCGATCTATATCGTAAAGGAGAAATTCTGACGAATGGAAAAAAATAAGGAAAGCAGCCGGCATAAGCTGGAGGCACTGAAGAAAGTGGTGGTGCTGCAGCTGTCCCTGGTGGGCATGCTGCTGCAGACAGCGGTTTATGCGTATTTCTGGTTTAATGTCTATTACCCTTCGGCCGTGCGTCTGAAATTAAAATTCTATTTCAAGGGACATGCGCTGATCCTGATCCTTTACTTTGTGCTTCTGCTGTTTTTCTCCAATACCTACGGCGGCACAAAGATCGGCTATTTAAAGCCCCTGGACGTGATCCTGTCCCAGATCTTTTCCCTGCTGGCAGTGAATATCATCTCCTACTTCCAGATTTCCCTGATGCGGAACTGGCTGGCAGAGATACAGCCCATGGTGATGGTCATGCTGGTGCAGGTGGTCCTGTCGGTGATATGGGTGAATTTCAGCGACCGGGTATACAAAAAGGTGTTCCCGCCCAGAGAGATGCTGCTGGTGCACGGCGCCAGATCCACGACGGATATCCTGAATAAATTTGCCAGCAGGCCGGAGAAGTATAAGATCACCAGCTGCATCGACATTGCCGAGGGACGGGGCAAGGTCATGGAGCAGATCAGCAGCGGTGCCTACGGCGCAGTGGTGCTGTGGGATATTCCCACGGAGGAGCGCAATCATCTGCTGAAGTACTGCTACGGCATTTCCATGCGTGTCTATGTGATGCCAAAGATCCCGGATGTGCTCATGCGGGGTGCCGTTCAGCTGCACCTTTTCGATACGCCCATCTATATGACCAGAGAGTACGCCCTGACCTTTGAGCAGCGGTTCTGGAAGAGAACCATCGATGTGGTATGTGCGGCGCTGATGCTGGTGATCACATTGCCCATCACGCTGATCACCGCCATCGCCATCAAGCTCTATGACCACGGTCCGGTCTTTTATGTGCAGACCAGATGCACCTTAGGGCAGCGGGAGTTCGGCATCATCAAATTCCGCAGTATGCGGGTAGATGCGGAAAAGGACGGCGTGGCCAGACTTTCCTCCAAGGGAGATTCCCGGATCACGCCCATCGGTCGGTTCATCCGGGCGGTGCGGATCGATGAGCTGCCGCAGCTGATCAATATTCTGAAGGGAGATATGTCCTTTATTGGGCCCAGACCCGAAAGACCCCAGATCATGGCACAGTACATGGAGGAGATGCCGGAGTTCGTCTACCGTACCAGAGTGAAGGCGGGACTGGCCGGCTATGCCCAGGTCTACGGCAAGTACAATACTACCCCTTATGACAAGCTGAAGCTGGATCTGACCTATATCCAGAACTACTCGGTATGGCTGGATTTAAAACTGATGCTGCTGACTTTAAAGATCCTGATCCAGCCGGAGAGCACCGAGGGTGTGGACCAGAATCAGGTCACAGCCATGAAGACAGAGGAAAGTGAAAAGGAGCAGCCCCGGGAAGGCAGATAATCGAATGGAAAAAGAAACAAAGCAGAGTTTACAGCAGCATACAGAGAAGACGGGAGAGTGCGGCGCTGATGTGCGCAGCCGGCTTCGCCTGCAGTCCTGGCAGGGGAGAGCCCTCTGGCTTCGCCTTCGCAGCAGACTGTGGATCCTGCCGCTGCTGGCTGTCGTGGGAGCTCTTTTAGCGGGCGCTATCTATTATCTGGTGACCTGCGTCTTTGCGGATGCCAGAGAATACCAGGAGGTGTCCAAGCTCTATATCGATTTTGCCTATGATGAGACGGGGACGGTTTACGATTACTATAACGGCGCCACCTGGACGGATCTGCTGACGGCAGAGCCCAGGCTTTCAGATGCCATAGCAGAGGCGATTCCGGATATTTCCATGGAAGAGGTAAAGAGCTCTGTAAAGGCGGAGATCCTCTCAGATATCCGTCTGATGACGGTGACGGTGACCAATGCCGACCGGGAGAAGACAGAGCGCATCGCACGGGCAGTGAATGAGGCCCTGCAGTCCTTCGGAGAACAGGCTAAGGAATTCGAGAAGATCACCTTCTTATCGGCAGAGGGTCCGACACTGGAACTTGTTTCTGACCGCACGAGAAATGCCGTGCTGCTGGGCACTGTCCTGGGACTTATCCTGGGGGCCGTCCTTCTGTGGATCCGGGTGCTGACCGGAACCGGGATCTATGCGCCGGAAGAAGCCGAGGAGCGCTTTGATCTGCCGGTGCTGGGCGTCCTTACAAAGGGCGAAAAGGAAAACGGGGAAAAGAATGCAAACGGAAAAGTCCCTGGGAAAAGGAACAGGGAAGAGGAGCAGAACCGGAAGCAGGACCGGAGAGATAAGAAAAAATCTCCGTATAATCCCTGGAATACAGAAGTGCTGGCAGCCAATCTGCAGGGCAGGGGCGTTGCCGGCGGACAGATCCTGCTGGTCTGCGTGACTAAAGAGCGGGAGGCGGCGCAGCAGGCGGCGGCCGCGGTGCAGGCGGCGCTGGAGATCCTGCC
>CAVKQI010000042.1:6823-11602 GCA_963658405.1 bacterium
ACAGATACAGACGATCCGTCTGGGATCGGACGCTGCCGGAAGTAAGACCGGTGCAGCGGAGGTTTTTCCCCTCTGCAGGAGGGCAGACCATATTGTGCTGGTGATGCCCTGGGGGAAAGACTGCGGCGTCAGGACTTCCTGGGTGCTGCAGCAGCTTAATACCCAGAGGGTTATGCCGGCCGGCATATTGCTGACGCAGGCATCCGGACGTTTTCTGCAGGAATATTACAGGATCAGGGAGGACGAAAAGGCATGATGCGCTTACAGGTACTGGTGGCCTGTCTGAACCAGAACGTGACGATGCTGTCAGAGTATATGAATCTGCATACCGAGGCAGTGATCTGCAACCAGGCCAACAGAAATGCCTACATGGAATACGATCACAACGGCCGCAGGATCCGGGTCTGGACCTTTACGGACCGGGGCGTGGGCAGGAACAGAAACAATGCACTGCTGCGGGCCGAGGGGGATCTGATCCTCTTTGCCGATGAGGACATCGTCTATACGGACGATTACGAGGATCGCATTCTCCGGGCCTTTCAGGAGAATCCGGATGCAGACGGTCTCTTCTTTAATGTGGAGGCGGAGGAAGGACGGAAGACCTATGAAAATATGCGCCGCAAGCGGATCCGCTGGTACAATTACGGCCGCTATCCCACCTACAGCCTGTGCCTTCGAAGAGAGGCACTCTTAAAGGCCAACGTGTGGTTTTCCCTGCTCTTTGGCGGGGGCGCGCCCTATTCCAACGGAGAGGATTCCCTGTTCATCCACGACTGCCTGAAAAAGGGGCTGAAGATCTACGGCGTGCCCATCCATATCGGCAATGAGCGGCGGACCAACAGCACCTCCACCTGGTTCCACGGCTACAATGAAAAGTTCTTTTATGACCGGGGCGTATTGTATCACTATCTCTACGGCGTGATGGCAAAGCCCTTCGGGCTTCGGTTCCTCTTAAAGAACCGGAAGATCATGTGCGGGGAGATCCCTTTTCGGCAGGCCTACGGGCTTTTGAGGAAGGGTATTCGGGAAGCCTGATAATCTGAAGCAGCAGATGGCGTTTCGGGTTATTATAAGGATGCCGCAGGCGTCATTCCTGCGGAGCGCAGGACATAATATCCATGTGCGATACTTGCCTCAAGCTGCCGCTGCAAAGCAGCGGCATAATGTTATAGAAAGGTAATTTATGACGATTTACCTGATACTCACAGCAGCCGTACTGGTGCTGTGCTGTTTTGTACAATCCTGTGCAGAAGAAAGCTGCGGCATAAACAGCGGGTGCGTCAGACTGCCCGTCGTCGGCCGCAGTCTTTTTATACGGAATAAAAAGGCACTCTCCGGGGGCTGCCTCTTTGGTGTTCTGGTGCTGCTGACCCTGACAGAGTCCCTGCGGATCAATATCGGCAATGACTATGCAAGGTACGTGGAATTCATGCACTTGGTCCGCTCCGATGCCTATGTGCCCACGGAAGTGGGGTTTAACCTGTTCGTCAAGCTGATCTATGCTCTGTGCGGCTATGAGAATTATCTGCTGGTCTTTGCCTTGTTTTCGCTGCTGACCTGCGGCATTTTCCTGCTGGCCATACGGCAGCAGGCAGAGCACTTTGCCTTTTCCTTCTTTCTGTTCATGATGTTCGGCTATTATTTCCAGAGCTACAATACGGTGCGCTATTATCTGGCGCTGGCCATGGCGCTCTGGGGGATCCGGTATCTGCTGGAGCGGGCTTATCTGCCTTTCCTGGCGGTGATCCTGCTGGCGGCGACCTTTCACAAATCGGTGCTGGTGGTGCTGCTGCTCTATCCTCTGGCGTTAGTTCCGTGGAAAAAGTGGCATCTGGCTGTGGGCGCGGTATTCTGCTGCAGCTTTCTTTTCTTTGAGGATTTCTGGCTGCGGGTGGTGGTCTTTCTGTATCCTTCCTATGAGGATACGGAATATCTCACCGGCAGCGGTCTGCAGTACGGCAATATCCTCCGCTGTCTGGCGGTGGTGCTGCTGGCGCTGCTGTATTATAAGGATGCGGTGAAGGGAAGCAGACGGAACCGGTTTTATTTTTACTGCAGCCTGGGGGCATTGGCCCTGTATACCTTCTGCTCATTTCTGCCCATTATTTCCCGGATCGGCTACTACCTGACCGTGACGCAGATCTTCTTTCTGCCTTCTATCCTGGGAAGCATTCCGGCGGAAAAAAAGAAGGAGAGGTATTTCTGGACGGCGGTGGTGATCCTGGCGGCGGCAGCGTATTTTGCCCTGTTCCTGCACCGGGCATCGGCGCAGAATATCAAGATCGTCCCTTACCAGAGCTTTCTGTTTACCGATATGCCCAAAACCCTGTCGGAGGTCAACTGAGTTGGAAAAGCAAAGTCCCTTTTTTTCGGTGATCGTGGTCTGCTACAATGCCGGAGAAAAACTGAAAGATACTGTGGAAAATATTCTGTCCCAGACCTGCGGGGATTATGAGATCATCGTCAAGGACGGCGGGTCGGAGGATGGGAGCGTGCAGGCACTGCCCCAGGATGCGCGGATCCGGGTTTTCGCTGAAAAGGATAAGGGCATCTATGATGCCATGAACCGGGCGGCGGCAAAGGCCCGGGGACGGTTCGTGGTCTTTATGAACTGCGGAGATTCCTTTCACAGTAAGGAGACGCTGGAGAGCGTAAAGACATTTATCCTGCAGCGAGACAAAGACGGCCGGGAGAGGTCTGCAGATATACGGCAGGCAGATACGCGGCATGGCGCAGCGAACGGCGCAGCGCAGGATGCGCAGCAGAAACAGAAGACGCAGAAGAGCGCAGCGCAGGATATACAGCATAATATACAGGAAAATGCCGTCATTTATTACGGCAATATACTGGAAAAGACCAGCGGCCAGATCGTAGCCTCCAATCCGAAGATGGACGATTTTGCCTGCTTCCGCAATCTCCCAAACCACCAGGCCTGCTATTACAGCCGGGCGCTCTTTAAGGAGAGAGGATTTGATACCTCTCTGCGGGTACGGGCGGATTATGAGCATTTCCTGTGGTGCCGGTACCGGGCGGGAGCGCAGCTGGTGCCCATGCCCTTTACGGTGGCGGATTATGAGGGAGGCGGCTTCTCGGAGACGGCGGAAAACCGCCGGATCTCCGCAGAGGAACACCGACAGATCACAGAGCAATATCTGCCGAAGTGGAAATGCATGCTTTTCCGTGCCTACCTGATCCTTTCCCTGCAGCCTTTGCGGGAAAAGATTGCGCAGAATCCCAGGACCGCGGCTGCCTATGATGCCCTGAAGAATGGCATTTACCGGCTGATGGGGAAAGCCAAATAACCATCATAGACGGGGCAGGAGAAGACGGAAGCGTAAAACTGCAGCCTCTCTGCTGAAACGGCAAGATACAATGACGATAGAAGGAACAGGATTTCAATGAGAATTTTATGGGTTTGCAATATCATGCTGCCGGCCTTTGCCAGGGCAAATCATCTGGCCTATTCGGACAGAGAGGGCTGGCTTTCCGGCAGCTTCGAACGGATACAGGAAGAAAAGGCGCGGCTGCAGACCAGGCGGTGGGACCTGCGCAGCAGCGGACAGGAGAGCCTGCAGGAGCAGACGGAGGCAGATGAGGCGCTGCCGGCGGGGAGCCTGATCGAGCTGGGGGTATGCTTCCCCTCGCCGGAGGGCTTCGGAGATTTCCACAAGCGCCTGGACGGCGTGGAATTCTACGGTTTTCAGGAGGATCTGGATACCCCGGAGATCTACAAGCCGGAGCTGGAGAAGCGGTGCCGGGAGATCCTGGATGATTTCAAGCCGGATATCGTGCACCTCTTCGGAACGGAATTTCCCCATGGACTGGCCATGGCCAGAGTCTTTCAGGATCCGGATCATCTGCTGGTGGGGATCCAGGGGATCTGCGCCAGCGTGGCGGAGGTCTATATGGCAGACCTGCCCTACAAGGTGCAGCATCGGGTGACGTTTCGGGATTTCGTGAGAAAGGACTCTCTGCTGCAGCAGCAGGATAAGTATCGGAAGCGGGCGGAGACAGAGGCAAAGACCCTGCAGCTGACAGGGCATATCACAGGGCGCACGACCTTTGACAGAGAGCGGACGGAGAGGATTAATCCCCAGGCAGTGTATCATCCCATGAATGAGACCATGCGCTCCGTTTTTTATAAGGATCAGTGGAAAAGAGAGCAGGCGGAGCCTTACAGCATCTTTTTGAGCCAGGGCGATTATCCCCTGAAGGGGTTTCACTATATTCTGCAGGCTATGCCGGAGATCTTAAAGAAGTACCCCGATGCCCACCTGTATGTGGCGGGCAATTCTATCATCGGCAACGTGGGAGGTGTTATTGCACCGAAGAAATATCCCACACCGGTGTGGATCACCTCCTATGGGAAATACCTGCTCTCCCTGATCAGGCAGAACGGGCTGGAGGGGCATGTGACCATGCTGGGGAAGCTGAATGCCGCAGAGATGAAGGCGCAGTTTCTCAAAAGCCATATCTTTATCTGTCCCTCCGCAGTGGAGAATTCACCGAATTCCCTGTGTGAGGCCATGCTTCTGGGCATGCCGGCAGTGGCGGCCCGGGTGGGAGGCATCCCGGATCTTGTAGAGGACGGTCAGGAGGGACTGCTGTACAGCGAAGGCCGTTTCGAGGAGCTGGGCGCTGCTGTCATGAGAATCTTTGCAGACGACGCCCTGGCCGGACAGCTGGGAGAAAATGCAAGACACCGCGCCATGATCACCCATAACCCGGATGTGAATTTCATGCGGCTGACAGGGATATACAGAAGCATGATGTAAAAAA
>CAVKQI010000042.1:11775-19099 GCA_963658405.1 bacterium
GAATTCGCCTTTGCGAAATTCTCCTCAGGCTGCCGCTGTAAAACAGCGGCAGAGAAGGTAAAAATGAAAATTACTTTTGTATCCAATTACATCAATCATCATCAGATCCCTTTCTGTCAGGCATGTTATGAAAGGCTGGGGGAGGCTTTTGTCTTTCTCCAGACGGAGCCTATGGAGGAGGAACGGGTAGCCATGGGCTGGGGGACGGATCTGGCGGCGCTGCCTTATCTGCGTCTGTACTATGAGGATGAGGAAGCTGCAAAAGCTCTGATCACAGACAGCGACCTGGTGCTCTTTGGCTGGTCCGGTTTAGAAGCGCTGGCGCAGCAGCGGATGCTGGCAGGAAAGCCCACGGTGCGAATCAGCGAGCGGATCTACCGGGAGGGACAGTGGAAGGTGGTTTCCCCTAAGGGATTGGTGCATAAATATCAGGAACACATCCGCTTCCGGCACAAAAACTGCTGGCTGCTTTGCGCCGGCGCCTATGTGGCCTCGGATTTTGCGCTGATCCACAGCTATCCGGGCAAGATGCTGCGGTTCGGGTATTTTCCCCAGCTGCGGACCTATACGGAGGAGCAGCTGAAGGCTTTCAAGGCCCCCCAGAGCAGCCCGGCACAGAAGGAAACAGAAAAGAATCCGGGCACAATGAGGGAAAAAGACACAACTGCACATGGCGGGGACGGAGCGAGAATCGAAGAGAACGAAGGTGGCACATTCCCTGTCAGGATCCTCTGGGCAGGGCGTTTCCTGCCTCTGAAACATCCGGAATTTGCCCTCCATATGGCAAAACAATTCCGGGAGCAGGGAATTCCCTTCCATCTGGAAATGATCGGCGACGGAGAGATGCGGGCCGAGCTGGAGGCATACAGCAGGGAAAACGGTCTGGAGGACTGGGTGACATTCCGGGGATTCCTGCCCCCGGCGCAGGTGCGGGAGGCTATGGAGCGAAGCCATATCTACCTTTTTACCAGCAATCATCTGGAAGGCTGGGGCGCAGTGGTCAATGAGGCCATGAACAGCGCCTGTGCGGTGCTGGCCGGTGCAGAGGCCGGGGCAGTTCCCTGGCTGATCCGGCACGGCGAAAACGGACTGATCTACAATGGCGAGGATGAGGCGGATTTCCTGGCTAAGGCGCAGTATCTGGCAGGCCATCACCGGGAATGCCATGAGATGGCGCAGGCGGCCTATCGGACCATCACACAGGAATGGAATGCGGAGACGGCAGCGGCCCGCTTCCTGGAATTTGCAGACTGTATCACAGCAGGAAAAAGCTGGCAGTCGCCGGAGAATGGCCCGATGAGCCGGGCAGAGGTGATACGGCCGTATTTAAAAGTATAGAAATGAGGTATTATTTAGCCTGCATCTCGAATCTGCTTCGCAAATCCTCGATGTGGCTGGCCAGAGGCGCTTCGCGCCTTGGCCGCCTGCCAATTTCAATCGTGAATATGCCTGCAAGCAGTCAATTCACGTTGAAATATGGCAGGTGCTAAACAGATACAAAATGAGGAGACGAGTCTCCTCCTCGGTGATCGCACACGGCGCCGCAGCAGGCTGCGGCACAAAGAAGGAAAAATGATCAGAAGACATATGATTTTTTACGGCAGAGTCCAGGGCGTGGGCTTTCGCTATTATTGCTATCACAAGGCGATCCAGCTGGGACTGACGGGCTGGGTGCGCAATCTCTATGACGGCTCCGTGGAGATGGAAGTGCAGGGGAGAGAGGAGCAGATTGATGAGCTGATCCTCTTTTTGGAAAAGCAGACCTACATCGTCATCGAGAATTTTGAGTCAAAGAACATGCCGCTGGACGAAGAGGAAAGGGATTTCCGGAAAATTTACTAGAGAAAGGCCTTTCTCTGCCTTGACCTTACAATAGTGATAAGGTTTAGAATCCTGCCGGATAAGAAAAATACAGTAATGCCGGCATAGCGGTGAATGATGCGGCGAATTCGCCTTCGCGAAATTCCCTTCGCGTTGCCGCTGTAAAACAGCGGCACAAGAGGTAAACATGGAAAAGGAAAAGAATCTGACATCGGGAAGTGTATGGAGGGCTATTCTGCGCTTTGCGCTGCCGTATCTGTTATCGTATTTTCTGCAGACCCTCTACGGCATGGCGGATCTGTACATGATCGGCCGGTTCGGGGGCGTGAACGACACCACCGCGGTGGCAGACGGCAGTCAGGTGATGCATATGCTGACCGTGATGATCGTGGGACTGGCCATGGGCACCACCGTGATGGTGGGCCGATCCGTCGGCGCCCGCAAGACAAAGGAAGCAGCCTCTGTCATCGGCAATACAGTGACGATGTTCATGGCACTGTCTGTGCTGACGATGGCCGTTTTGCTGAGCACGGTGGGAGCGATCGTGAACCTGATCAGCGTGCCTGCAGAGGCGGTAGAGGGCACCGTAGCCTACCTGACCATCTGCTTTATCGGCATTCCTTTTATCACGGCCTATAACATCCTGAGCGCCATCTTCCGCGGCATGGGCGATTCCAAAAGCCCCATGTATTTCATCGCGGTGGCCTGCGCTGCCAATGTGCTCCTGGATTACATCTTTATGGGCATCTTCCATCTGGGACCGGCAGGAGCAGCGCTTGGCACCACCCTTTCCCAGACCCTCAGCGTCATTTTTGCCCTGACGGCCATCTGCAGAAAGAATACAGGCATTCAGCTTAGCCGGAGAGATTTTATTCCCCGGAAAAAGGTGATGGGACAGCTGCTGCAGATCGGCCTGCCGGTGGCGGTGCAGGACGGATGCATACAGATCGCCTTCATCGTGATCACCATCATCGCCAACCAGCGCGGACTGACGGATGCCGCCGCCGTGGGCGTGGTGGAAAAGATCATCAGCGGCCTCTTTATCGTCCCCTCTTCCATGCTGGCCACCGTCTCGGCACTGGTCTCCCTGGATATCGGAGCAGGCGAGCATATAAGGGCCAGACAGACCCTTGGTTGTGCGGTCCTGATGGCGGTGGGATACGGCGTTTTCATTGTCCTGCTGATCGAGTGCACGGCGCCTCTGGCCGTGGGCCTCTTTACGACCGATGCGGCGGTGGCAGCGGCAGGCAGCGCCTATCTGCGCAGCTATATCGTGGATACCATCTTTGCCGGCGTTCATTTCTGCTTTACAGGATTTTTTGCCGCCTACGGACGATCCTATATCGGCTTCCTGCATAATATACTGGCCATTGTCCTGGTGCGCGTGCCGGGCTCCTATCTGGCATCGAAATTCTTCCCGGACACCCTGTTCCCTATGGGCATGGCTGCACCGGGCGGATCCCTGCTGTCCGTGCTGATCTGTGTGGGCATCTACTGCTTCCTGAGAAAGAAAGGCACCCTGCAGAGAACAGAATAAGGCAAATAGAGGTAAATATGGAGAAACAGACCCTGTATACCATCGGAGAAGTAGCCGGCATGTTCCGGGTCAGTATGGGAACCCTGCGCCACTACGAGCAGGCAGGCCTGCTGCAGCCGGAATATACAGACCCTCAGACCGGCTATCGCTATTACAGCGTCAGACAGTTTGAAGTGCTCAATACCATCCGCTACCTGCGGGTGCTGGAATTCTCCCTGTCCCAGATCAGAGAATTCCTGCAGAATCGGGATGCGGCGGTGATGGAAGAAAAACTCCTCCAGCAGCAGACCCTCATAGCAGAGAAAAAACGGGAACTGGAAAAGATAGAGAAAAGAATTCAGCACCGACTGGAGGTGCTGCAGGATGCCAGAGATTCGGTACTGGATGAAATTCACCTCTGCACGAAGAAAGAGAAGAAAATGGTGCTGATGCAGGATACACTGCATCCAAACACCTACCTGGACTTAGAACTCCCCATCCGCAGATTGGTGGAAAACCAAAAAGATTCCCTGGTCTTTCTGGGAAAGATCGGCGTGGGCATCTCACAGACCTCCCTGCTGGCAGGTAAATATGACGTCTATGACCTGGTATTCCTCCTGCTGGATGAAGAGGACACCTGCGAAGGAGAGATCTACCGACAGCCGGCAGGAACCTATGTGACCGTCAGATTCTGCGGCGGTCACAGAGAGGCGCCAGACTACTATAAAAAGCTGTTGGAGTACTGTAAAATAAACTGCCTGGAGGTGTCCGGGTTCTCTCAGGAGATTACATTGATTGACGACGGCATGACGAGAGATGTGTCGCAATTTGTGACAGAGATCTCCGTTCCAATCCAGAATGCAAAGAACGATTGATAATGTAAATTCTGTTGATATGCTATCCTATGGACAAATTCTCCTTCGCAGAAGTTTCTCCTGGTTTTTGAATCCGAATAACGACATACAAAGTCGAGTCTGACATAAACGAAATGCCGCGGGGCGACGCAGAATGGCTCGCATCCTTTGCAGCGAGCGCCAGTTTTGCTTAGGTCGCATCTTGTTGTAGGATGATATCTGACGCGCTTACAGAGCGCGGCAGATAGGCCCGCCTATCTGAGCGTCCCCGCATCAGGCGGGGATGCGAGTTAAGGGCCGGCCATCCGGAGGCGAGAGGCGAACCTTAGCAAAACGGCGCGAGGTGCACGGTGCGAGACATCTGCGACGGCTCGCGGCATGACCGGGAGGCCACGCCAAAAGCAATAAAAGGCCGGGAGGCCTAACGCTTTGCTCAGCCAACAGATAATGATAAAGAGGTTTACATGACCAATACACTGATATCCGTAGTAGTGCCTGTATACAACGCAGAAAACTTCCTGGAGAGAACTGTGTCCACCATCCAGGCCCAGACAGATCCGAACTTTGAGATCCTCCTGGTCAACGACGGATCCAAAGATGCCTCCCTGGCACTCTGCCGCCGCCTGGAAAAGGAAGACCCCCGCATCCGCGTCATCGACCAGACCAACCAGGGCGTATCGGCAGCCAGAAATGCCGGCGTCCGGGCAGCCAAGGGCGATTGGATCAGCTTCGTGGACTCTGACGACCTGCTCTATCCCGGCATGCTGGCTGCACTGCGCGCCGGCATGGAAAGCGCATGCAGGGAAGGAAGACAGAACGTGCAGATCCAGGTGGGCAGAGAAGAAATCGACGAAGAGGGAAACCTGCTGCCCGCTGCAGTGACACCTCCGCAGGAACCCACGTGGATCTCCATGGAGGACTTTGCCAAAAGCCTGCTGCTCTATCAGGGGGATTCCTCCTTCTGCACCAAACTCACACCCAAGGCCCTGCTGCTGGAATATCCCTTCCCGGTGGGCAGACTGGCGGAGGATTTCTATCTGGAAATGGAACTGGCTCCTCATCTGGAAGGCATTTACGATCTGTCTGAGACGGGCTACCGGGTAGTGCACAGAAAGGGAAGCCAGACCAGACGGGCCCGGGCCGGACAGTTTTCCAGAGTATATATCGCCATTGTGGAGGCAGCGGACTATGTGGAGAAGGAACTGGTCTGCACATATCCTGCCCTGGCACAGCCGGCCAGACACTTCGGACTCTTTGAACGCCTGGATTACCTGCTCCACGTGCCGATTGCGGACATGAACCGGAAAAACACCTTTTATGCAGAAGTATGCAGCTACCTGAAGGACCATAAAAAAGACGTGACCGCCGATCCCTGGCTGGGCAGAAAAGAGCGCTTGTATCTGCGTCTTTTGACGGCAGCACCGGTGCTGACCAGACGGGTGCACAGATTGACCATGCGGATCCGGGGAATAGAGGTATAAGTTTGAAAGAAATGCCCGATGGCATTTCTTTCAAACACGAATGGTTGCCGTAAACGTCGACCATTCATGATCCTATCGGAGAATTCACCTTCGCGAAATTCTCCTCAGGCTGCCGCTGAAAGGCGGCATAGGAAGGTATAAGTTTGAAAGAAATGCCAGAGGCAATGATCGTCCGGCAGCAGGATTGAGAGCAGGATGCACGGAAAGTTTGCAAAAAATATGGAAAAATAAAGATAATGGACTTATAATATTTCCAATCGTGCTATGCATAAGAAGCGCCGGGGGAGTCTGAGGATCTGACGGCGCATGAAGGAGGAGAAGACGATGGAAAAAAAGAACATTGACTGGTCAAATCTCGGATTTGGATACATGGTGACAGATAAGCGCTATGTCTGCAACTATAAGGACGGTGCCTGGGAAGAGGGCGGCCTCATTGATGATCCCATGATCACCATGAGCGAGTGTGCAGGCGTGCTGCAGTATTCTCAGTCTGTATTTGAAGGACTGAAGGCTTATACCACCGAGGACGGCCATATCGTCTGCTTCCGTCCCGACCTGAACGCACAGAGAATGCATGACTCTGCCCTTCGCCTGGAGATGCCAGCATTCCCGGAGGATAAGTTCGTAGACGCTGTAGTACAGGTGGTAAAGGGCAATGACGGCTATGTACCGCCCTACGGTACCGGTGCTACCCTTTATATCCGTCCGTATATGTTCGGCTCCAACCCGGTAATCGGTGTAAAGCCGGCTGATGAATATCAGTTCCGTATTTTCGCTACGCCGGTAGGCCCTTACTTCAAGGGCGGCGCAAAGCCCATCACCATCCGCGTCAGCGATTTTGACCGTGCAGCACCGCGCGGCACCGGCAACATCAAGGCCGGTCTGAACTATGCCATGAGCCTTCACGCTATCGTGACCGCACACAAGGACGGCTTTGATGAGAATGTATATCTGGATCCGGCTACCAGAACCAAGATCGAGGAGACCGGCGGCGCTAACCTGATCTTCGTAGATGAGGACGGCAACCTGGTGGTTCCCAAGTCTGATTCCATCCTTCCTTCCATCACCCGCAGATCCCTGGTCTATGTGGCGCAGCATTATCTGGGACTGAAGGTAGATGAGAGAGAAGTATACCTGGACGAGGTAAAGAACTTCAAGGAGTGCGGCCTGTGCGGCACAGCAGCTGTCATCTCTCCGGTAGGCAAGATCAACGACCACGGCAAGGAGATCTGCTTTGCCAGCGGCATGGAGAAGATGGGCGAGACCACCCAGAAGCTGTACGACACCCTGACCGGCATCCAGATGGGCCGCATCGAGGCACCGGAAGGCTGGATCAAGGTAGTAGAGTAAGACATCGTCATAAAATTGCAGAAATCCGGCTGCTGTCCGGAAATCATTTAACGGTGGATTCCGGCAGCAATGGAAACTGCGGTGAAAACAGCCCCGGGAGGACTTCTCCCGGGGTTTTGTGTACGCAAACGACGCCGTGTCTGATAGAATAAGTGTGTGGGCTGCCGCTGCTTTTGCAGCGGCATAGGGAAAAGTTTTCAAGAAATGCCTGATGGCATTTCTTTCAAACTCGAATTGATGCCGTAGGCGTCATCAATTCGGGATCGCATCAGGGAATTCGCCTTCGCGAAATTCCCTTCGCG
>CAVKQI010000043.1:0-18645 GCA_963658405.1 bacterium
CTTATCCGGCAATGATTGTAATGTGAAAAAAGTGGGGAAGAGCCTGCAGAAAGCTTTGCAGACTAATGCAGGTAAAGACTACGAGATTAAGGTGTCGGACTGGAAGGAATTGTCTGATGCTAAATCTGATCCGGAGAAGGAAGGGGCCAGAATGGCAGACAGTGATACCTTCTTGTCGGGACATACTTACAGCTGCAAGGTAACGGTATCCATAAAGGATACGAATAATTCCATTTTCACACCGAATACGCTTATCACAGCAGATCGTCATACGGTAAAGGATAAACATCTGTCAGATGATAAAAAGACAGTAACATTCCAACTGATTCATCAGCTTGCAACAGAAGAATCCCTGAATGGAACAACGCTGGAAATGCATCGGATCAGAAATAAAGTGTTAGCCGAAAAAGTCGATACAGATGATAGCAGCCTTCATCCCGGAGACAGGTTTATTTTGGTCCCAGGAAAAGATTGCCATATATCCTTCAGTCTTGAAGGTGTGAAAAAGACAAATTATATCATCAAATATAAAGAAGTGACTTACACAATCTACGAGGTTGATGATCTTGAGGAAGGAAAAACCAGCGCAGTTCTGAAGGTTTATGTCTGGAAAAAGGATAAGGACAATTGCGGATGCGCACAGAATCTCTACTCATGGACAGCGTATGCAGAAAAAGAGCCCGAGGAAAATGGAGACGGCAGTGATTCCGGGGACAGTGGCTCTTCGGAGGATAGTTCTTCCGAAAGCAGTTCCGGAAGCAGCTCCTCAAGCAGTAGTTCCTCGAGCAGCAGTTCTTCGTCCAGCGGTTCTTCAAGCGGCGGTTCATCAAGCAGCGTAGCAGGCAGTAACGCTTCCGGCAGCAGTTCATCAGAAAGAAATTCCTCTGGAAACGGTTCTTCCGGAAACAGCGGCTCTTCCCATAACAGCTCCTCCGGCAGCGGAACCTCAGAAAACAGTGCGGCAGGGAGTGACTCTAATGGCGGCAACTCTTCCGGCGGCAGCGCTTCGGGGACTGCTTCCTCTGGAAACGCCAACGCGTCAGTGGGCAACAGTAAAAATGCATCGGCAACAGTTTCTGCTGCAGGCGCATCGACGGCCCTCACCGCACTGCCGGCGGGCGATGCACAGACTTTGGCGGCTGCAGGAACCGGTACCGGCACTGCTGACGGAATAGCCAATGGGTCAGCCGCCAAAGCATCCCAGGCGCAGGGAACAGGCAGCGGTCAGAATAACGGCACCGGCAAAGGCCAGAAGAGCAGTGCAGGCAGCAACCAGAAAAATGGAGTAGGAACGAACGCAGGATCATCCGTTAATGACGCTGATACAGAAGAGAGCACAGGCCAGAGCACTACAGAGGAAATCTCCGGCAAGGGGAAATCCGAGATGCAGGCAGCAGAGGAGCAGATAAGTACAGAAGATAATAGACTGAATACCAATGCGGACGGCGAGAACAGCACCAGTCAGAATACAGAAAAGAGCGGGCAGATGCTGTGGATGTATCTGATCCTGCTCTGGATTCTGGCAGTGGTATTTGGTATCATCATCTTTATTCTGTATAAGCGCCGAAAGAATAAAGAAGATGACAGATAAGGTATGTATTTAGCCCACATCTCGAATTTGCTTCGCAAATCCTCGATGCGGTTGGCCAGAGGCGCTTCGCGCCTTGGCCGCCTGCTAATTTCAATCGTAAATATGTCTGCAAGCAGCGGCATAGGAAGGTAAAAATGAAAAAAGTAAACAAGACATGTGA
This sequence comes from bacterium, assembly GCA_963658405.1. Classification (GTDB taxonomy): domain Bacteria; phylum Bacillota; class Clostridia; order Lachnospirales; family Lachnospiraceae; genus CAG-791. Next base: position 1,752 of record CAVKQI010000043.1, read on the forward strand.
ATGGATATTGGCGGGGGGTGTACTGCTTGCAGCCTTTCTGATCTTTTATTATACGGATTTTTCGGATTCTCTGGATAACGGCATCATGCTGACAGAGGCGGTTCTGGACGGACATTTTCGTGAATATTATCATTATGCTGCACAGAACCGCGCACCGCAGACCGTATATTCTGCGAATTATAATATTTTTCTGTACGGGGTATTTGCCCTGTGGAATCTGCCCACTGCCATCCTTCATCGCCTGAACGGATTTGATTATATGACATCCGCCTGGGCGCTGTTGTGGTGCAAGCTGATGATCCTGGTGACCGTTCTGGCGATTGCCGTTATCATCAGAAAGATCATGCAGCTCTATACAGAGGACAGAGAAGTCATCCGGCAGATGCAGATCCTTTTCCTGCTGAATGCCTGCGTGATCATTCCGACCATGGTGGCGGTACAGTATGATGTTCTCTCCGTCCTGGCCATGCTGCTGGGGATCTACCGTTATCTGAAAAGAGATGAGAGAGGCTTTATTCTCTGTTTTATGATCGCAATGCCCCTGAAGACCTTTGCTGTCTTTATTTTCCTTCCCCTGCTTTTGCTGCGTGAGAAGAGAATTCCCATGATCTTCCTGAAAACAGCTGCGGTTTTCGCGATACAGATTCTGTGTGCCATTCCCTTTTACCAGGATGCCTGGTACGAAGCATGCATGGGAAGTCAGAACCGGGATGCCGTCAATCTGCTCCTAGGTGCCGGCATCAGTGCGGCGGGATTTACTCTGAACCTGTTTATCGTTAGTTTTGTAGTACTGCTGGTGGCCTGCTATATGATTCGCATGGAGGAAGGGGAAATCCGCATTCCCCTGTGGTGCAGTCTGTATGCTATGGCATCCATTATCCTCTTTATGGATATTCGGTCCTACTGGGTGGTTATGATCGTGCCCTTTGCCGTACTTTGCTGTACATTTAACGCAAAGAGACTGCGGGAGAATCTGTTGCTGCTGATCATCGGCACATCCTGCTACGGCATTTATTCCCTGATGCATCACTGGATCTACAGCATACAGGATCTGGTAAGGAAACTGGCTCTTTCCGGCATTATGCAGTCTGTCCCGCTGGAAGATCTAAAGTACAAGAATATACAGGGATTCTTCCAATATTATGATCTGCAGCGCTACGGGGATGCGCTGCGCACCGTATTCGTCATATCCGTTCTGCTGCTTCTGGTGCTGAATTTTCCGTACAGAAAATTTACGGAGAAATGGAAGCAGGAAAGTTATAAGACAGAACACTGGCTGATCTGGCTGCAGGGCGCAATCAGCGCCGGTACGATCGTCCTCTTACTTTATGCGAATCTGGCCGTGGCGGATCCCTATGTCTATCATGTCAGTCAACCGGCTGACAGCAGCACCTGCGTCGATGTGGTGATCGGCAGCGGAGATGTCATCGAACAGGAATTCACCGCAGCAGAAGACGGCATCGTAAAAGAATTATCCTTTGCGGCAGCCAATAACAATACCTCACGGGCAAATAGAGACGCGCTGCAGTTTTCTCTGGTAGATGCAGAGAGCCAGGAAGTGCTGACTACCAAAACGCTGGGAGCAGCATTGATAAAAAACGGAGAGACTACCTATGTGAAGCTGGAGCAGACAAGCGTCCTAAAAGGCCATCGCTACCTTCTGAGAATAGAAGGAGAGAGCAACAATTGCGGTACGATCCTGCAGTTCTCGAAAACAGAAGAAAATCAGGAAGTCGGCAGATTGTATGTCAATCAGACTTCTGACACAGGATGCCTTGTCTTTGATTTGAGATAACGATTGGAGATAGCAATCTGTAATGCATATTTAAGAGAAATGATAAGTTTGAAAGAAATGCGCAATGACATTTTTTTAAACTGAAATTTGTGCCATAGACATCAAGGCGTGATCGCATCAGGGAATTTACCTTTGCGAAATTCCTGTCGCGGTACTGCAGCGGACTGCGGCACTGCGAAGTAATATGGCTGGAGATAGAAATATATAAATCTGAAGGTTGGCAGAAACGTAATGCCCCGGGGCGGCGCAGAATGGCTCGCATCCTTTGCAGCGAGTGCCAGTTTTGCTTAGGTCCGCATCTTGTTGTAGGATGGTATCTGACGCGCTTTCAGAGCGCGGCAGATAGGCCCGCCTATCTGAGCATCCCCGCATCAGGCGGGGATGCGAGTTAAGGGCCGGCCATCCGGAGGCGAGAGGCGAACCTTAGCAAAACGGCGCGAGGTGCACGGTGCGAGACATCTGCGTCGGCTCGCGGCATGACCGGGGAGTAGAAATGACACGCTTAAACATATAACGTGTCATAAACTGCTGGAGTACAAAAGAAAAACTCCGGAAGCACATCCTGCTTCCGGAGTAATAATTAGTAGCGAGAGGGGGACTTGAACCCTCGACACCACGGGTATGAACCGTGTGCTCTAGCCAGCTGAGCTATCTCGCCATATCGTGTCGGTCTCGAACCGACTTCCTTAGTATACGATGGGAAGTACCTCGTGTCAACAAGAAATTAAAATTATTTTTTGAAGTTGTATACAGGTATCCTACCTATTGACAAACTTATTTCACTAAGGTATAACATAAACAAATTTAATAGTACTTATTTCAGATAATGCATAAAGGAGTGCAGCCCCTCGGGGCGCACTCTTTTTTTTGCAAATAAGGAAGTACAGAGGGAAAGAGGATACGGGATGAGAATTGTAAAGATCGAAATGGGAATAGTCAGGATCCCGCTGATTACGCCATTTAAGACAGCACTTCGCACGGTGGACAGCGTCGAAGATATACTGCTGAAGGTGACGTCGGAAAGCGGCGAGGTAGGCTACGGAGAGGCGCCGCCCACCAAGGCTATCACGGGAGAGACCCTGGAGACTATTACCGAAACCTTGCAGAAAAAGATCGCGCCGGCTATGCTCGCCATGCCGGAGAGTGAGCCGGAGGCGTTCCTTAAGAGAATTCAGGGGTGCTGCACAGGTAATTCCTCTGCAAAGGCCGCCATGGATATCGCGATCTACGATCTGGCAGCCAGAGAGGCAGGGATGCCGCTGTATCGGTACCTGCTGCCAAAGGTCAGTGAGGCAGCGGCCAGACGGCATATCGGTGTGCCCGGTCAGGCATGCAGACAGGACAGCGCGCAGACAGTGACAGATCCTTCCTTATACGGAAAGAGCCTCGGTGTAACGGCATCTGCAGCAGCGCCCGGAGCAAAATGGGAGAGCGCAGAGATCTATACCGACCTGACCATCAGCGTCAATCCGGTGCCGGAGATGGTGAAGGATGCGAAGATCGCGGTAGAGAGAGGTTTTCAGGATATCAAGATCAAAGTCGGCAAGGAAGGGGAAAAGGATCTGGAGAGGATCCGTGCCATCCGGGATGCTGTAGGAGATAAGATCGGAATCCGGGTAGATGCCAACCAGGGCTGGACACCTCAGGAGGCAGTACAGATCCTGCAGAAAGCAGAGAAGCAGAACCTGGGCATTTCCATTGTAGAGCAGCCGGTAAAGGCTGAGGATCTGGAAGGCATGGCTTTCATCAAGGCGAACGTAAAGACACCGGTAGTGGCCGATGAGAGCTGTTTCCATCCCGAGGATGCCGCAGAGATCTTTAAGAGGGATGCGGCGGATATGGTGAATATCAAGCTCATGAAGGCAGGCGGCCTCTACGAGGCAGGCAAGATCGCCGCTATTGCAGAGGGAGCCGGCAGACACTGCATGATCGGCTGCATGCTGGAGAGTAAGGTAGCGGTCAGTGCGGCGGCCCATTTTGCGGCAGCGCATCAGGTAGTGACGGTGGTGGACTTAGACGGACCGTCCCTTTGCGCAGAAGATCCTTATATCGGCGGGCCTTCCTTTGACGGAGCGAGCATCCGCATGAACGAGACACCGGGCCTTGGCATCATCGGTGTAAAGGACGGCTATGTGGAGAAGTGGCAGGCTATCGGTGAGAAGGCAACCGCATCCCCTAAGAAGCCCAAAGAAGCAAAGTAATAAAGTAACAGAGTAATAAGAAGTAAGGCATCTATACAGAAACGCATCGCGCAGCCAAAGGCAATATACAGGAAGGCGAGCATCGGTCATTCGCCTTTGCAAACTTCTCCTCACGTATTTGCAGACAGAACAGACAGGCTGCGGCATCAATATAAAGAGGTACAAATGACAGACCGCGTTTTACTGAAAGTAGAAGATTTGGAAGTGGCCTTTAAGGGCAGAAAAGGGGACATCCCCGCCATACAGAAGATCAGCTTTGAAGTACATGAAGGAGAAGTCCTGGGCATCGTGGGAGAGTCCGGCAGCGGTAAGTCCGTTTCCACCCACTGCATTTTAAGACTCCTTCCCTCCAATGGCATCATTCGGGGCGGCAGGATCCTCTTCGAGGGAAGAGATCTGCTGCAGCTTTCTCCCAAGGAGATGGCAGAGGTCAGAGGCAACGATATTGCCATGATCTTTCAGGATCCCATGACCAGCTTAGATCCCCTGTTTACAGTGGGTTATCAGATGGGAGAGGCTCTGAAAAAGCACACGAACCTCGACAGGGCAGGCCGCCAGGCCAGAATGATCGAGCTGCTGGAAATGGTAGGCATCAACCAGCCGGAGAAGCGCATCAACCAGTATCCCCACGAGTTTTCCGGCGGCATGCGCCAGCGTGTCATGATCGCCATGGCGCTGAGCTGTTCGCCTAAGCTCCTGATCGCTGATGAGCCCACGACGGCACTGGATGTGACGATCCAGGCACAGATCGTGGATCTCTTAAAAGAGTTAAAAGACAAGCTGAACATGTCGGTCATCTTTATCACTCATGATCTCGGCGTGGTGGCAGATATCTGTGACAGAATTCAGGTCATGTATGCCGGCGAGATCATCGAGTCCGGCGAAAAGAAGCAGATCTTTTACGAGCACAGACATCCATATACCCAGGGTCTTCTGGAATCCGTGCCCAATATCGAGGCCAGCAGAGAAGTACCGCTTCAGCCCATCGAAGGCAATCCCCCGGATCTGCTGGTGCTGGGAGAGGAATGTCCCTTCGCACACCGGTGCCGCTATGCCATGCAGATCTGTGCGGCGCATAAGCCTCCGGAGATGGAAGTGCAGGAGGGCCACAGCGTGCGCTGCTGGAAGGAATATAGAAATACAATAGAAGAAGGATAAAGAATCCTATGGAAGAAAAAGACATCCTTTTGGAAGTTAAAAATCTGAAAAAATATTTTACTGTCCGGCAGGGAGCTTTCGGAAAGGCTACCGTAAAGGCAGTGGATGATGTGAGCTTTCAGGTGAGAAGAGGTGAGACCCTCGGTATCGTGGGAGAGTCCGGCTGCGGCAAGACCACCCTGGGACGTACGATCCTTCGGCTGATCGAGCCCTCCGACGGTGACATCATTTATGACGGACAGCGCATCAATGATGCCAATATGAACGAATACCGCTCCCGGATGCAGATCGTCTTTCAGGACCCTTACGCATCCCTGGATCCCCGGAAGACCGTATCCGATATCATCGGTGAGGCACTGGATATCAACAAGCTCTGCGCCACCAGAGAGGAGCGCAAGGAAAAGATCCTCTCCCTGATGGATCTGGTGGGTCTTAGCAGGAAGTTTTATAACCGGTATCCCCACGAATTTTCCGGCGGCCAGAGACAGAGAATCGGCATTGCCAGAGCGCTGGCGGTCAATCCGGAGTTTATCGTCTGCGATGAGCCGGTATCGGCGCTGGACGTTTCCATTCAGGCGCAGGTCATCAATATGCTGGAAAAGCTCCAGAAGCAGAACGGCCTGACCTATCTGTTCATCGCTCACGATCTGGCGGTGGTAAAGCACATCAGTGACCGCATTGGTGTCCTGTATCTGGGTCACCTGGTGGAGCTGGCAGACAGTGAGCCGCTGTGCAGCGCCCCGATCCATCCCTATACCAAGATGCTTTTATCGGCTGTGCCGGTGGCAGACCCGGAGCTTTCCGCCGCCAAGGTGCGGATCAAGGCAGAGGGAGAGATCCCTTCTCCCTTAAATCCTCCCACAGGCTGTCCTTTCCAGACCAGATGTCCCTATGCGGACGGCAACTGCAAGGCAAAGAAACCGCCGCTGACAGAGAGAGAGCCCGGCCATTACGTGGCCTGCTTTAAATTCTGAGAAGGCGGATTGCATCGGAGAATTCGCCTACGCGAAATTCTCCTCAGGCTGCCGCTGTAAAGCAGCGGCAGGGAAAGGTAAACATGGAACTTGTAAAACGTATTCTGAAGAAAGTGCTTCTGGCGCTTTTGAGTTTATTCATCATTATCAGTATCACCTTTTTCCTGATGGAGCTTCTGCCCGGTGATCCTTTCATGTCAGAGAAGGCTACCGCAGAGCAGCAGGCGATCCTGCGGGCAAAATACGGACTGGACCAGCCGGTCTATATCCAGTATTTCCGCTATCTGGGCAACCTGTTAAACGGTGATATGGGCAACAGCTACGTGCTGCAGAAGGGCAGAGCCATCAGCACGATCGTCACAGATGCCTTCGGCGTCTCCTTAAGACTGGGCCTTATAGCCATCTGCTTTGCACTGGTGATCGGCGTCACCCTGGGATGTATCGCCGGTTTCCGGAAAGATAAGCTGGCGGACAATATCATCCGCATCATTACTTCCATTGGTATTTCGGTTCCCGGCTACGTTATTGCGGCGGTGATCATGCTGCTCTTTGCAGTGCAGCTGGGCATCCTGCCTACTTCCTTTAATAAACCCATGGGCTGGGTGATGCCGGTGATCGTGCTGGCCGCCTATCCCACCTGTTATCTGGCCAGACTGACCAGAGCCAGTATTCTGGACGTGCTGGGGCAGGATTACCTGCGGACAGAGCGGGCGAAGGGCATGAGTGAGTTTACCGTTATTTTCGTACATGCACTGAAGAATTCACTGATCCCCATCATTACCTATCTGGGACCGCTGACAGCCAGTATCCTGACGGGCGGCTTCGTGGCAGAATCCGTATTCAATGTGCCGGGCCTTGGCCGCTACTTCGTCAGCGCCATCAGCGCCAGAGATTATACGCTGATCATGGGTACGACCACATTCTATGCGGCTCTGGTTATTTTCATGAACCTGGTCTGCGATATTCTCTATCAGATCGTAGATCCGAGAATCAAGATGGATTAGGATGCCGCTGCTTTGCAGCGGCAGGGAGAGGTAATTATGGAACAAGCTATCAGAAAACCAAAGACATTGGGAAGTCTGCAGGTGAAGGTCGATGCAGATTCCTTTAAGCCCCTGCCGGCGGATTATTTTGCGGACAAAGAGGAACAGACCGAGGAGATCGGCTTCTGGAAAGCGGCCATGCAGACCCTGGTAAAAAACAGAATCGCCATGGCGGCTCTGGTGGTGATCCTTCTGGTCGTCATCTTTGCTTTCGTGGGACCGCTTTTTTCTCCCTATACCTATGATCAGCAGATTCGCGGAGATGAGAATATGGCACCCTGTATGCTCCATCCCTTCGGAACAGACAGGCTGGGAAGAGATCTGCTGGTGCGCTGCATGATCGGCGCCCGGATCTCCATTATCGTAGGTCTGGTCTCTGCCATCATCGTGCTGGTCATCGGCTGCATTTACGGCGCCATCTCCGGTCTGGTGGGCGGCAAGGTAGATACCGTCATGATGCGTATCGTGGATGTGGTCTACTCCGTGCCGGAGATCCTGCTCATCGTCGTCATCAAGCTGGTTATTGATGAGCCGTTGACGAACCTCATTGAGAACGTGGGATTTTTCCAGCCCCTGCAGAAGATCGGTTCCGGTCTGCTGGCCATCTTTATCGTCTATGGATGTCTTTACTGGGTGGGCATGGCCCGTATCGTCCGCGGTCAGGTCCTGCAGCTGAAGGAAATGGAATATGTGACCGCAGCCAATGCACTGGGCGCTTCCAAAGGAAGACTGATCCGGGAACACCTGCTTCCCAACTGTGAAGGTCAGCTTATCGCTACGGTGATGCTGCAGATCCCTTCCGCTATTTTTACCGAAGCTTTCTTAAGCTTCCTTGGTATCGGTGTCAATGCTCCTATGGCGAGCCTGGGCTCTCTGACTTCCGAGGCACTGGCCAGCGTCACGGTGACACCTTATCGCCTTTTGTTCCCGGCTGTGCTGATCAGTCTGATCATCCTTTCCTTTAACCTTTTCGGCGACGGCCTGCGGGATGCATTGGATCCCAAGATGTCATCCAAACGCTAACAAGTTTTCAGGCAATGCCTGATGTCATTGCCTGAAATCTCGAATGATGATGTAAACATCATCATTCGCAATCCTGTCGGAGAATTCGCCTTCGCGAAATTCTCCTCAGGATGCCGCTGCAAAGCAGCGCATAGAAAGAAAAATCGTGAGTAACATTCCGGAAACGGAATGTCTCTATATAAGAAAGCGGATGCTCCGCTTCCGTCATCCTTTCCGGATGGCGTTCACATTTCAAGAGGAGGAAAAGTTATGAAGAAAAGAGTATTATCCCTGTTACTCTGCGGCGTCATGATGGGCGCATTGCTGACCGGCTGCGGCAGCTCTTCTTCCGGCACCGATACGGCTGCTGATGAGAGCACCACCGCCGAGGAGAGCGCAGAGGGCGCTTCCGCAGAGAGCACCGGCGAGAAGCTTTCCTACAATGTATGTGTAGGCAGTGAGGATTCCATGGTGGTCAACACCGCACTGTCCGGCACGCTGGAAGGCTTATCCGCATGCCGTCACCTTTTTGAAGGCCTTTACAAGATCGGCCCCGACAATGAGCCGGTTTTAGGACAGGCAAAGGATGTGCAGGTTTCCGACGACGGACTGACCTACACCTTTACCCTGCGTGATGACATTACCTGGTCTGACGGCGAGGCAGTAAAGGCCGGCGACTTCATCTACGGCTGGCAGTATCTGGCAGAGTCTGCAGGCGATTACAGCACCCTGCTGAGCATGATCGCTGACGCACAGGCTCCCGATGATCAGACCATCGTGATCACTTTAGCTTACCCTTGCGCTTACCTTCCCAGCGTACTGGCATTCCCGTCCGCTTATCCTGTAAGACAGGATTATGTAGAGCAGTACGGCGATTCCTATGCAACCGATCCTGAGAAGGCTGTTTACAACGGCGCTTATGAGATGACCTCCTGGACACATCAGCAGGAGATGGTCATGACTGCAAGAGCAGATTACTATGATGCAGACAGCATCACCACCGGCCAGATCACCTGGGATCTGATGACCGATACTTCCACCATGCTCGCTTCCTTCCAGAGCGGCGACATCATCTACTCTGATTCCTATCCGGCAGATGCTGTAGCAACCGTAAAGGACAACGGCATGCAGACTGCATCCGGCTACAACACCTACTGCGTGATGTTCAATGTCAGCGAGAGCGGCCCTGAGGTATTAAAGGATGCAAAGGTTCGTGAGGCTATGAGCCTTGCCATCGACAGAGATCGTCTGATCTCCATCCGTGACATGGGCGATGAGCTGGCAACCACTTATACCCCTTCCGGTCTGACCAATGAGGACGGCACCGAGTTCAACAGCACCGTAACTCCCTGGTTTGATTCCTCTGACTACGAGGGCAACTGCGAGAAGGCTAAGGAGCTGCTGAAGGAAGCAGGTTATGAAAACGGCGAAGGCTTCCCGAACATGACTTATATTGTCAATAACGATGACCGTAAGGAAATCGCAGAGGCCATTGTCAGCGACTGGAAGGAAGTGCTTGGCATCGACACCATCACGGTAGAGACCGTGGACGGCTTCTTTGCACAGAGAGAGAATAAGGACTACGATCTGGCTTACTTCGGATGGTACATGGATTATCCGGACATCTCCAACATGCTGTACACTATGACCACCGGTTCCAGCGATTCCGGTTATTCCAGCGAAGAGTACGATGCAGCTTACAACGATGCTATTTCCCAGTCTGACGTAGCTACCCAGTGGGAAGATTATGCAAAGTGCGAGGAGCTGCTGGCTGCTGATGTGCCGGTGATCCCGCTGCTGCACTCCATGAACACTTATCTGTTCGATGATACCAACTATGACGGTCTGGTATACTACTGCGGCAATGTGTACTTCGGTTATGTACATCAGAAATAAGTTTTCCCGAGGATATACTGCCGGCTGCATGCAGTGATGTGACGGATATGCGGTAAAAGCAGTAAAATCGGAAGACGAGAATACAGTTTGTCAGCAATGACCGACAGCGCGGTACATGCAGGCGCAGGCAGCGTCAGCATGTGCCGCGTATTCTTATATGCAGGAGAGGGCTGCAGGGGATCGGCAGGCTTGTCCTGGGTGTAAGAGAGAGGATACAATAGGGCATATTGTAAGATTACTTTTGATGTTGTGAATTTTAGTGGCCGCCCGGCCATGCTCCGTGCCGGCGCAGATGATGCGATCCATTCTGCACCGCCCCGGAGCATTATGTTATGGCGATTTTAATTTATTTTGCGTCATTTTAGACAGAATATGCTGCTGTAACTGCAGCAGATGGAGGTAAAATGGAAAAGAATAAAGAACAGGAATTACAGCAGTCTTTGGAAAAAGAAGCTGCATCCTTTGCGGGAAAGGCAGCCTGGCTGTATATAGATCTCTCCGGTGAAAATACAGAGATGGATGGGTGTGAAAAGTTGGAAAAATGGCAGACTTCTGTCATAAAATCCGCGGAAAAAGACCAGGTCATCTCCGCCAGCACCATCAAGGTTCCGGTGATGCTGTGTCTCTTTGATCATCTCAGGAAGAACCACATTCCTTTGGATACCAAGGTGGAAGTGCGAAAGGAGCAGATCTGCCCGGATTCTCTGGTTTTTGAGTATGGCCCCAGAGAGGCTTCTCTGTACGAACTGACGGTATGGATGATCATCAACAGCGACAATACAGCTACTAATGTGCTTCTGGATTATCTGGGATTTGATCGTCTGAATGCTTACTTTGCAAACATTGGTCTGACAGAGACGAAAGCACAGCGGCATATGCTGGACTATGAGGCGGTGGCAGCAGGGAAAAATAATTATATTTCTGCTGTGGATTTCTGGCGCTGCATGGCGCTGATCTGGGAAAAAAGGAAGACAGATCCGGATATGGCCATGGCCTGGGAGATTCTGACCTGGAACCGGGACGACGAGAACCTGCTGCGCTATCTTTACGAAAATCCCCTGTGTGCCCACAAAAGCGGAGAACTGGATCAGGTGGAACACGATGCAGGAATCTTCTGCTGTGAAAAGGGCGCGTATTTCCTGGGCGTCTTTGTGTCAGAAATGTCCGGAGAGGAAGCACAGCTGAAAGAAGCCTGCAAGCTGATAGGCCGCATGTCACGGACGGTATATGAATACTATAACGGCAGCAGATAGGCTAAGTCATAGAAAATGCCTGATGGCATTTTCTATGACTCGAATGATGACGTAAACGTCATCATTCGGGATCGTATCGGAGAATTCGCCTGCGCGAATTCTCCTCACGGTGCCGCAGAAAAGCTGTGGCAGAAAGAGGTTCAGGATCGTATCAGAGAATTCGCCTGTGCGAATTCTCTTCATGCTGCCACAGTAAACTGTGGCAGAAAGAGGTAGCTATGAAATACGGAATTATAAAAACAGGCAGTACATTTTTGTATGAGACAGCAGATGCTGTCAGAGGGTGGCAGTCGGAAGGGGGCTGCGCCGATGAGGCGTTTCTGGGATGGACAGCCAGGATACTGCAGGAGCGCGGACACAGCTATTATGTCCGGATGTTTTACGGGTACGAGGGCTATCTGCCAAAGGAAGCCCTGATGCCCTGCAAGAGAAAAGACCTGAAGAAAAGATACAAAGGGCAAAGTACATGGATCGTGACAGCACCCGCTCTGGACGTATTGGCGCAGCCCAAGGTGCAGGGGAGGATCTTGGTGCGCGTACCCAGAGGCGGCTTCCTTACCGAAATCAGTGCGGGAAATAAAGAAGCAGATAAGAAAGCTGATAAGGAGAGAGAGCAGAAAACGCTGCAGGATGACAAAAATGATAGAGGGGACAAAATCAGAGAAGCCGGCTATATCCATGTACTCCTGCCGGATGGCCGAAGAGGCTATGTGTCCGCAGCCCACATAAAACCGGCACCGGATTTTCCGTCTCTGACATTTCCCAAACATGCACAGTCCGACTCGCAGCAGGCGGCAGACCGGGAAGAAAAAACAAAGGCAGAAACAAAGAAACAGGCATATGCAGGAGAATGCAAAGCTGACGAAAAGGTCATACCTGAAACGCCTGATAAAAAAGCGGATATAGAATCCGATGAAGAGACACTCAGAGAAAAAATCGTGCAGACAGCACAGTCCTACCTGGGAACGCAGTACTGCTGGGGCGGCAAATCACCGGCAGGGACAGACTGCTCCGGTCTTGCTTTTATGAGCTATTTCATGAACGGCATCCTGATCTACCGCGATGCGCAGATTCAGGAAGGATATCCGATCCATGAAATTCCGTATGAGAAGGTGAAGAAGGGTGACCTGCTGTTCTTTCCCGGACATGTAGCGGTTTCTCTCGGAGAGGATCGCTTCGTGCATTCGACAGGAAGAGCAGGGGATTTTGGTGTAGTATATGGAAGTTTCCTGGAGAACGATGAAGGTTATAGGCCAGATTTGAAGGCATCTTTACAGCACTGTGGGAGCCTATTCTATTAAAAATGATGCTTTGGAATGCAACAGAGTGATTTATGGAGTGACTTGTATTTTTCTGTAATGTATTAATGTGGTGAAAATAGCACGTATTCGATGTAAAGAAAATCCACGAATTATTGCAGAGAACTTGCGTTCTTTACAGCTTAATGTGCCGGGGCGGCGCAAGACCGGGTGGCCAATCACCCAAGACCTCGCAGAAAGTAAAATTTGCCTTTTCAGACGTCATCGTTTACAATGATTGTCAGTTTTTAAAACCCAGACTGCAAAGCAGGCACAGAAAGGTAAATTTGAAAGAAATGCCCGATGGCATTTCTTTCAAATGGCACTGATGCCATAAATGCCATCAGTGCGTAATCGCATCAGAGAATTCGCCTGCGCGAATTCTCCTCGCGGTGCCGCAGTAAACTGCGGCACAGAAAGGAAAAAATATGTGCGGAATCGTAGGATATACCGGTAAGAAACAGGCGGCCCCCATATTACTGGACGGCCTTTCCAAATTAGAGTACAGAGGATATGATTCGGCAGGCATAGCAGTGCGGGACGGCGAGAGCGACATCCGCATCGTCAAGGCAAAGGGCAGACTCCATATCCTGGCAGAGAAGACCAACGAAGGCCAGACCTTGCCCGGCACCTGCGGCATCGGTCATACCCGCTGGGCTACCCACGGGGAACCCAATGAGACCAATGCGCATCCCCATTGCTCCGACGATCACAACGTAGTCGGCGTTCACAACGGCATTATAGAGAATTATCAGGAGCTGAAGGATAAGCTGGTGCGGAAGGGATATACCTTTTATTCCACCACAGATACCGAAGTGGCCATCAAGCTCATCGATTATTACTATAAGAAGTATGAGCATACCCCGGTGGATGCCATCAACCATGCCATGGTCCGCATCAGAGGCTCCTATGCCCTGGCTGTGATGTTCAAGGACTATCCGGGAGAGATCTACGCAGCCCGTAAGGACAGCCCGCTGATCTTAGGCAGCAGCGACGGAGACAGCTTCCTTGGCTCCGATGTGCCGGCTATTCTTAAGTATACCCGCACCGTTTACTATATCGGCAATATGGAAATGGCCCGTCTGGCACCCGGCGAGATCCAGTTCTTTAATCTGGACGGCGACGAAATCGAGAAAAAGCCCACCGAGATCAAGTGGGATGCCGAGGCAGCAGAAAAGGGCGGCTTTGAGCACTTCATGATGAAGGAGATCCATGAGCAGCCCAAGGCAGTCTCCGATACCATCAATTCTGTGGTAAAGGACGGCAAGATCGATTTAAGTGATGTGGGACTTACCGAGGAGAATATTCAGGGTATTTCCCAGATCTATATTGTGGCCTGCGGCTCCGCCTATCATGTAGGTGTGGCTACCCAGTACGTCATGGAGGATCTGGCGCGGATTCCGGTGAGAGTAGAGCTGGCTTCCGAATTCCGTTACCGCAATCCTATCCTGGACAAGAAGGGTCTGGTGATCATCATCAGCCAGTCCGGCGAGACAGCAGACAGCCTGGCAGCACTTCGCCTTGCAAAGGAAGAAGGTCTGCGCACACTGGCCATCGTCAATGTAGTGGGCAGTTCCATCGCCAGAGAGGCAGACAATGTGTTCTATACACTGGCCGGTCCGGAAATCGCCGTGGCTACCACCAAGGCTTACAGCACCCAGCTTATTGCCGGATATTGCCTCTCTCTGCAGTTTGGCCTGGTGCGCGGCACACTGGAGCAGGAGCGCTATGATGCGCTGGTGGCAGAGATGCTGACCCTTCCTTCCAAGATCAAAAAGATCCTGGAAGACAAGGAGCGGATCCAGTGGTTTGCTTCCAAACAGGTCAATACCAAGGATGTCTTCTTTATCGGCCGCGGCATGGATTATGCCATCAGCCTGGAGGGCAGCCTTAAGCTCAAGGAAATCAGCTATATTCACTCCGAGGCCTATGCGGCCGGAGAGCTCAAGCATGGCACCATCAGCCTGATCGAGAACGGCACGCTGGTGATCGGTGTCCTGACCCAGAGCGGTCTTTATGAAAAGACCGTCAGCAACATGGTAGAGTGCAAGAGCCGCGGCGCGTTCCTGATGGGGCTGACCAGCTATGGCAATTACAGCATCGAGGATACCGTGGACTTTACTGTCTACATCCCGAAGACGGATGAGCATTTTGCCACCAGTCTGGCGGTGATCCCGCTGCAGCTTCTGGGATATTATGTCAGTGTCAGCAAGGGCCTTGATGTGGACAAGCCCAGAAACCTGGCAAAGAGCGTGACCGTGGAGTAAACAATAGGGGGATAGTGTGAAAAATACGCTCGATAGCAAACGAGAATCAAAGATTCTCGTTACTTTTCACACAGCTATTTGTGCCGCAGGCGTCACAAATAGCCCTGAGCGCAAACCGAATCAAAGATTCGGTTTGCGATTCCTCCGGCGAGAGCGCCTGCGGAATGGAGATTTTTATGTCAGCAGATACTTTAAAAATTCTACTGGCGATGATCGGCTACATGTTGGTTGTCATCGGTATCGGACTTTATTTTGCAAAGAGAGCACAGGCCAGCTCGGAGAATTATTTCCTGGGCGGGCGCTCCCTGGGGCCCTGGGTGGCAGCTATGAGTGCGGAAGCATCGGACATGAGCGGTTGGCTGCTCATGGGATTGCCCGGCGTGGCCTATTGGTGCGGCCTGGCGGATGCAACCTGGACGGCTATCGGCCTGGCTCTCGGCACCTACGTGAACTGGCTGGTGGTGGCAAAGCGCCTGCGCCGTTATTCTGCGGTGGCCGGAGATGCCATCACGGTACCGGATTACCTGAGCAATCGTTTCCATGAGAAGAAAAAAGTGATCCTGGCGATTTCTGCCATTTTCATTCTGATTTTCTTCACAGTATATGCCGGCAGCTGCTTTGTGACCTGCGGCAAACTCTTTTCCACACTGTTCGGTACCTCCTATCATTCCATGATGATCGCGGGAGCCATCTTTGTGGTGATCTATACCTTCCTGGGCGGATTTCTGGCGGAGAGTACCTCTGACTTTATGCAGGCTGTAGTCATGATCATCGCCCTGGTGGCGGTGCTGACCACCGGCACGGTGGCTGCAGGCGGTATTGGTCAGGTACTGGAAAATGCGAAGCAGATTCCGGGCTATCTTTCCCTTTTCACCACTGCATCTCCGGTGACGGATGCTGCAGGCGTACAGCAGGTGGCAGAGGGCGCACCTCTGTTTGGTGAGGCGGCAGGTTATGGCTTTCTGACCATTATTTCCACACTGTCCTGGGGCCTTGGCTATTTTGGCATGCCGCAGGTGCTCCTGCGCTTTATGGCCATCCGCAAGGAAGAAGAGTTAAAGCTCTCCCGGAGAGTGGCTACCGTATGGTGTCTGATCTCCCTTTGCGCTGCGGTTTCCATCGGCGTCATCGGACGGGCACTTTTCCCGGTGGAGGAGAGCCTGCTGACCAAGAGCGGCGCGGAGAATGTCTTCGTCATCCTTTCCCAGCATCTGATGCCGGCCGTTCTGGCAGGCGTGATCATGGCAGGTATCCTGGCAGCGACCATCAGCTCCTCCGATTCCTATCTATTGATCGCTTCCTCTGCAGTATCCAAGAATCTGTACGAGGGCGTGCTCAAGAAGGGCAAGGCGGACGATAAGGTCGTCATGCATATGTCCAGAATCGTGCTGCTGCTCATCGCCCTGGTAGGCATGGTCATCGCCTGGGATGAAAACAGCGTGATCTTTACCATCGTATCCTTCGCTTGGGCAGGCTTCGGCGCTACCTTCGGACCGATCATGCTGCTGTCCCTTTTCTGGAAGCGCACCAACCGCACCGGCGCCATTGCCGGCATGATTACCGGCGGTGTCATGGTCTTTGTATGGAAGCTGTGCCTGAATCCTCTGGGCGGTATCTTTAAGATCTATGAATTGTTCCCGGCGTTCGTTCTCTCAGCAGTGGTGATCATCGTGGTCTCTCTGCTGACGGAGGAGCCTTCCGAGGAGATGAAGGCGGATTATGAGAAAGTGCTGCGGGGAAATATCGCATAGACAGCATGGAATATTGTGAGAAGCTCTTATTTTCGGTATTTTTTTCGTTCCGAAATAAGAGCTTTTTCAGTTTTCGGTTGTTGTCAGGATGTCTGTCTGACACGCATCCTGAAGCTGCCTTGCCAATTCCTCGGTTTTGCCAATTCCTTCAAAATTTCCTGTTGACAGATTACATCCGCGGCGGTATACTATGCCTTGCGTGCAGGAATGGCGGAATTGGCAGACGCGCAGGCTTCAGGTGCCTGTTGTGGCAACA
>CAVKQI010000044.1:0-11930 GCA_963658405.1 bacterium
GCCTGCAAGCAGTCAATTTCCGATTGAAATGTGGCAGGTGCTAAACAGATACAAAATTACAGAGAAGGGAGAGAAGCAGGCTCATGGATATACAGAATAAGAAGGTCCTGGTGGTAGGCACAGGTTTAAGCGGTGCCGGCGCCGTGCATCTGCTCTTGCAGGAAAAGGCAAAGGTCACCGTGCTGGAACAGAATGACAAGGTGACAGAGGACGATGTGAGAGGAAAGCTCCACGCAGAGGACAGAGACGGCGTAGAGGTCATCGTGGGAGAATATCCGGCAGGAGAGGAGGAAGGTCTTGTTTTTGCGGTCTTTAGTCCTGCAGTTCCCATGGATGCGCCCCTGGCGCTGCGACTTGAGGAAGCGGGGATCCCGATCTATTCCGAGATCGAGCTGGGCTACCGGGCAGCAAAGGGAGAGATCATCGCCATCACAGGCACCAATGGCAAGACGACCACGACGACACTGGTGGGAGAGATCATGAAGGCAGCTGCAGAGCAGGTCTTCGTGGTGGGAAATATCGGTTTTTCCTATGCAGGCATTGCGAAGGATACAACGGATAAGACTGTATGCGTGGCGGAGATCAGCAGCTTCCAGCTGGAGGGGACAGAGGAATTTCATCCCCATGTCAGCGCGATCCTGAATATCACGCCGGATCACCTGAATCGTCACCATACCATGGAAAATTACATCGCCGCCAAGGAGCATATCACAGAAAAGCAGACCCAAAATGACTTTACCGTGCTGAACCATGAGGATCCGGTGCTCCGGGAATTTGGCGAGAGCAAGTGCCCCGCTAAGGTGATCTGGTTTTCCAGCAAGGAAAAGCTGACAGAGGGCTATTACCTCGACGGTGAGGAGATCTGCCGTGCCGGGGACGGCGGCAGAGAGGTACTCATGAATATCCATGACATGCGTCTGGTGGGCGTATGCAATATCGAGAACGTCATGGCGGCCATAGCCATGACCGCCGCCATGGGTGTGCCCATGGAGATGATTCTGTCGGTGATCCATACCTTCTCACCGGTAGAGCACCGCATCGAGTTCGTGGCCACCAAGGCCGGCGTGGACTATTACAATGATTCCAAGGGAACGAATCCGGATGCGGCCATTCAGGGTATCCGTGCCATGAGCAAGCCCACCGTGCTGATCGGCGGCGGCTACGATAAGGGCAGCGACTACGATGAGTGGATCGAAGCCTTTGACGGCAAGGTAAAGGAGCTGGTGCTCATCGGACAGACCAAAGAGAAGATCGCCGATTGCGCCAGAGCCCACGGCTTTGACAAGATCAGCTTTTTCGACACATTTGAAGAAGCTATGGCGCATTGCACCGAAATCGCACAGCCTGGGGACGCTGTCCTGCTCTCACCGGCCTGCGCCAGCTGGGGGATGTTCCCGAACTACGAGGAGAGGGGCAGGATCTTTAAGGCGTATGTAAACGGGCTTGCATAAGGAAAGGACAGGATATTGGCAGAGAGACGAAGAAGGAGAAGAGAGGATTCCCCGCAGGATCATGACTACAGCTTGCTGTTCATAATCCTTTTTCTGCTTGCCTTCGGACTGGTCATGCTTTACTCCACCAGCTCCTATGAAGCGGCCATGAGTAAGTCTACGAATTATGACGGTGCCTATTATTTTAAGAGACAGCTTCTCTTTACTCTCATAGGCCTGGGCGTGATGTTTGCCACCTCCAGACTCAACTACCGGATCTGGCGGAAGGCTTCCCTGATCGTCTACGGGATCTCGCTGCTGCTGGTGGTACTGATCATTCCCTTCGGTACCGAAGTAAACGGCGCCAAAAGATGGCTGTACTTAGGACCGGTATCCATCCAGCCCTCGGAGATCGTCAAGATTGCCACCATTATGCTGGTGGCTGCCTTTCTGACAAAGAAGGGGGCGGCCATCGACGAGAGAAAGAATGCGCTCACGCTTCTGCTGATAGCAGGGGTGCCGGCAGCCATGCTGCTGGGGATCACAAAGAACTTCAGCTCCGCTTTTATTGTGTGCTTTATCACGGGGGCCATGTATTTTGTCTGCAGCACGAGGAAGAAGCGCTTCGTGGCAATTATTGCAGCGGTAGCGGGTGTGGCGGCGCTGGTGATCTTTCTGGCCAAGACCTATCCGGATTACTTCTACGGCAACTATCGATTCCGAAGGATCATGGCCTGGATGGATCCGGAGTCCTATGCCGGCGACATCGCCTTTCAGACGGTGCAGGCGCTGTATGCCATCGGCTCCGGAGGTGTCTTCGGCAAGGGCCTTGGCCAGAGCATGCAAAAGCTTGGCTACCTGCCGGAGGCTCAGAATGATATGATCTTTTCCATTGTCTGTGAGGAACTGGGAATTTTCGGTGCGGCCTGCATCATGAGCATGTTCCTGCTGCTGATCTGGCGCTTTATGAACATCGCTGTGAATACCCAGGACCGCTACGGCATGCTGCTGGTGACCGGTGTGATGACCCATATCGCCGTGCAGGTCCTTCTGAACATCGGCGTGGTGACAAATTCCATTCCCAATACCGGTGTCACCCTCCCTTTTGTCAGTTACGGCGGATCGGCGGCGGTGATGCTGCTCTTTGAAGTGGGAATGGTGCTTTCGGTGGAGCGCAGGAGCCGCCTTCGCCTGTAGGGGCGTGATCCGCAGCGAATCTCACGGCCGGATTTTCCTTCGGGAAAGCCTGTGATGCTGCCGCAGCCGGACCGGGGCGCAGAAAGCAGACTGGAGAAAGGTAACTATGCCCGGAAATGATGCCTATGACTACATAAAAGAAAGAGCAGCCATGCTGCGGGAACAGGATCTGCGGGATGCCAAGGCGCGAAAGGAAAAGGCCAGGCAGCTGCGCCGGCAGGAGAGGAGAGAAGCCATCCGGGAATTCTGGGATTATCACAGAGGCCTGAAGTGGTTCCTCCGGATCCTGGGTGCCCTGCTTATCGTGCTGCTGATCGCCTGCATCTATATCTGGATCACCTACCGTGTGGATACTATTTATGTGGAGGGAAGTACCCACTACACGGATCAGGAGATCACAGACATGGTGCTGACGGGACCGCTGGAACACAATTCTTTCTACCTGTCGTTCCGGTACAAGAATGCCGGCGTGGACGGCATTCCCTTTGTGGAAAAGGTGGACGTCAGCATCATCGATGCCCATACCATCCGGATCAATGTCTATGAAAAGGCACTGGCCGGCTATATCAGCTATCTGGGCAATTACATGTATTTTGACCGCACCGGAACGGTGGTGGAGGCTTCGAAGGAAAAGACCGAGGGTATCCCGGAGGTGACAGGACTTTCCTTTGACCACGTAGTCCTCTACGAAAAGCTTCCGGTGGAAAATGAGGAGGTGTTTACACGGATTCTCAATGTGACGCAGCTTTTGAAAAAATATGAGCTTTCTGCGGATCGTATATATTTTGACAGTTCTGAGAATATGACTTTATATTTTGGCAATGTGCGGGCAGCCCTGGGAAATGATGACAATACAGATGAGAAGATCTCCAATATCAAACAGATCCTTCCGTCGCTGGAAGGCAGAAACGGTATACTGGATCTGGTGAACTATACACGAGATTCCAATCACATCACCTTTACGGAAAAAACAAGATAACAACAGGGATTTGGCATTGATTATTTGGCCATTCGATTGTATTATAAGATGAGTTAGGTTTGTTTCACATGTTTCACAACGAAAAAGAAGGACGATAAGAAGCAAAAAGGAGGGCCCACCCGTGCTGGAAATTAAGACTGACGAGACGGAATCGGCTTGCAAGATAATTGTGATCGGTGTTGGCGGTGCAGGTAACAATGCAGTCAACAGAATGATAGATGAAGGAATTGCCGGTGTGCAGTTCATCGGCATTAATACAGATAAACAGGCTCTGCAGCTTTGCAGAGCACCCAAGCTTTTACAGATCGGCGAGAAGCTGACCAAGGGTCTTGGTGCAGGCGCGGTTCCCGAGGTAGGCCAGAAGGCAGCAGAGGAGAGTGCAGAAGAGATTTCCGCAGCCATCAAGGGTGCGGACATGGTATTTGTCACCTGCGGCATGGGCGGCGGTACCGGCACCGGTGCAGCACCTGTCGTGGCAAAGCTGGCCAGAGAGCAGGGCATCCTGACGGTAGGCGTCGTGACAAAGCCCTTCCGCTTCGAGGCCAAGAACCGTATGCAGAAGGCTCTCATGGGCATTGAGAATATCAAACCCAATGTGGATACCCTGATCGTGATCCCCAACGACAGACTGCTGGAGATCATGGACAGACGCACCACACTGGCAGACGGTCTGCGCAAGGCAGATGAGGTGCTGCAGCAGGCTGTGCAGGGTATCACAGACCTGATCAATGTGCCTTCCATCATTAACCTTGACTTCGCAGATGTACAGACAGTCATGCGCCAGAAGGGCATCGCGCACATCGGTATCGGCTACGGCAAGGGCGATGACAAGGCCAGCGAGGCAGTGAAGATGGCAGTAGAGAGCCCGCTGCTCGAGACTACTATCAGCGGCGCTACCGATATCATCATCAATATTTCCGGCGACATCACCCTGGCAGATGCCAATGATGCAGCCAGCTACGTACAGGAGATCACGGGCGATAATGTCAATATGATCTTCGGTGCCATGTACGATGAGTCCAAGTCCGACAGCTGCACCATCACAGTGATCGCTACGGGCATCGACCAGAGCACCACCAAGCAGCCGGGCTACAGTGCCTTTAAGAATACGTATGTGCAGCCCACCGCAGCGCAGCACGGCGCACATGCACCCTTAAATCCTGTGCCGGGCACCTTTACAGCAGGCTCCTACGGCAATGCCGCACAGGGGCAGCAGGCACCCAGAACGGCAGCACCGCAGGGTCAGGGCAGCTATCGCACCGCTATGCCGCAGGAGAATTTCCAGACAGGCAAGGTGCGCAGCAATATCCCCGAGAAGTCTCTGAAGATTCCGAATTTCATGCAGAAACCGAAGGAAGACTAGGGATTGCGGTCGAAGGACAGTATAATTTCATAAATGTGATTTGTAGTGGCTCCGGAGTGATCCGGAGCCTTTTTTTTGGCCTCCCGGTCATGCCCCGTGACGGTGCAGATGGCTCGCATCCGGTGCACCTCGAGCCGTTTTGCTAAGGTTTGCCTCCTGCCTGCGGATGGCCGGCCCTTAACTCGCATCCCCGCTGATGCGGGGATGCTCAGATAGGCGGGCCTATATGCCGCGCTTCGGAAAGCGCGGCATATACCACCCGTCGGCAGGATGCCAACCTAAGCAAAACTGGCACTCTGTGCAAAGGATGCGAGCCATTCTGCACCGCCCCGGGGCATTAGGCTGTTGATGCGAGCCATTCTGTACCGCCCCATGGCATTAGGCTATTGATATGAGTCTTTCTGTTCCAGATTCCCAATTATGTATATGTACTTGCGTGTACGTCTTTTAACAATGTCTAAGCATGTGAGTTTGCAAAGAAGTATTGACATAAAGGCATGCATGTCATAAAGTATATAATACCTATATAAAAAGTAGGAAAAGAAGCGTCATATTAGAATCTGAAAAGAGAAATGCAATCGGGTACGGTGTATTGTCTGAAACTGTGCTGTATGGTGCTGCGGTTGGTGCAGATGAGAGCCTTTCTGGAGCACCAGCAGGAGAGTACAGTTCAGAAAAATCCCTAAGAATTCCGTAGGATACAGGAGATGCAGATGGATTGGAAGAAGGATGATAAGAAGATCTACGATTTTGACAGTATCACAGACAGGAAAAACACTTCCTGCCTGAAATATGACTTTGGCAAGGCTCGTATGGGTCGGGAGGATCTGCTGCCTATGTGGGTGGCGGACATGGACTTCCCGCTGCCGGAGGAGGTTCTTTCGGTCCTTCGGCAGCGGATCGATCACGGGATCTTCGGTTATACGGATCCGGATGATGCCTATTATGATGTGCTGGAGAAATGGTTCCTGCATCGTTATGGCTGGCAGATCGACAGGGAGTGGAATACGGTGACGCCCGGCGTGGTCTATGCACTGGCGACGGCGGTCCGTGCACTGACAGAGCCAGGTGATGCGGTGATCATACAGGAGCCGGTTTACTATCCCTTCCGCGAGGTGATCGAGCAGAATCACCGGATCTGCGTGAGCAGTCCTCTGGTGCGAAGGGAAGAGAGAGAGGGCAGCCACTATGAGATGGATCTGGCCGATTTTGAAGAAAAAATCGTACAGAATCAGGTAAAGCTCTTTCTCCTGTGCAGTCCACATAATCCGGTGGGACGGGTCTGGAGCAGGGAAGAGCTGGAGAGAGTGAGTGAGATCTGCCTGCGCCATCAGGTGAAGATCGTGGTGGATGAGATCCACTGTGATTTTATATATTCCGGCCATCACTTTACGCCTTACGGAACGCTGAAAAAGGAGTATTGGGAGAATGCGGTGATCTGCACGTCTCCCAGCAAGTCCTTTAATATAGCGGGACTGCAAGCCGCCAATATCCTGATCCCGGACAGAAAAATGCGACTGGCCTTTAAGAGAGAAAATGCCGCGGCAGGCTACAGTCAGGGCAACGTCATGGGCATGACAGCGGTAAAGGCTGTCTATGAAAAGGGCGAGCAATGGCTCGATGCACTGCTGGTTTATCTGGAAGAGAATCTTGCCTTCTTCCGACAGTATCTGCAGGAGCATATACCCGGCGCCAAACTGATCGAGCCAGAGGGCACCTATCTTCTGTGGGCGGACTTTTCCGGTATTGTGGAAAACTACGGACAGCTCCATGAACTGCTGGTGGATAAAGCACACCTGTGGCTGGACGAGGGACTGATCTTTGGAGGCGAGAACGTCCTCTTCGCCAGATTCAATATAGCCTGCCCGAGAAGCGTTCTGGAACAGGGACTTTCCCAGCTGGCAGAGGCAGTAAGGAACAACACAATCAAGTGATAAGGCGGAGATCACATGCGCGACAATCGCGGCGATCAATCGTAGTGATCGATCGTGGTGATCAATCGTGGTGATCAATCGTAGTGATCTACCGCAGTGATGCTGTGAACCGATACACCGATACCGGAGCTATGCTCAGCTGCAAAGAAACCGAAACATGCTGTTGTCAAAAACGTAATGCGCCGGAGCGGTGCAGAATGGATCGCATCCTTTGCACCGCGTGCCAGTTTTGGTTAGGTTCGCATCGCACCGTAGGATGGTATCGTGCGTGCTTTCAGAAGCGCGCACGATAGGCCCGCCTATATGAGCAGACCCGCATCAGCGGGGATGCGAGTTAAGGGCCGGCCATCTGCAGGTGAGAGGCGAATCTTAGCAAAACGGCGCAAGGTGCACCGGATGCAATCCATCTGCGGCGGTCCGGTGCATGACCGGGTGGCCATTTAACCTGTGTCGTCGCAAAGCATGACCGGGTAGTCATTTAACCTGTGTCGTCGCAAAGCATGACCGGGAGACCATTTAACCTGTGCCGTTGAAAAGCATGGCTGGATAATCAAAAAGAAAGGATAATCATGGATTTCAATTCGACGAAGGAAAAAGAACAATGGAACGTCTCCCTGGAGACCAAGTGTCAGGGCATGGACTTAAGCATACAGGACCAGTACCATGCCATCAGCTTCCCCATCTACCAGACCGCTACCTTTTCCCATAGGGAGCCCGGCCATGAGGCGGACAGCTTCAGCTATACCAGACAGAGCAACCCCACCAGACAGCAGCTCGAGAGCATCGTGGCCAGTCTGGAAAACGGCCGGGGCGCGATGGCTTTTTCCAGCGGTATGGCGGCGATCTCCGTGATGCTGGAACTCTTTAAGCCCGGAGATCATATCGTCATCGACGAGGACCTCTACGGCGGCAGCGTCCGTCTTTTCCAGAACGTGGGAGAAAAGAACGGCCTGGTCTTCCATACCCTGGATATCAGCACCCAGGATGTGGAGCCCCTGCTGACAGCAGATACAAGGGCCGTTTACCTGGAGACCCCCACCAACCCCATGATGCACGTGACGGATTTAAGAAAGCTGGCCGAGAAGGTGCACAGACACGGGGCACTGCTGATCGTGGACAATACCTTCCTTTCTCCCTATTTCCAGAATCCCCTGGACCTGGGCGCGGACATCGTGGTCCACAGCGGCACGAAGTTCTTAAGCGGCCATCACGATACCATCGGCGGCTTTCTGGTGGTCAACGATGAGAAGCTGGAAGAAAAGCTCCGCTATCTGTCCACCACCATCGGCTCGGCCATGGCTCCCTTTGACTGCTGGCTGATGCTGCGGGGCATCCGCACGCTGGCAGTGCGCATGGAGCGGGCGGAGCAGAATGCGCAGAAGATCGCCCGTTACCTGGAGAGCTCCCCCTATGTGGAAAAGGTCATCTATCCGGGCTTAGAGGATCATCCCGGCTATGAGATCATGAAAGAGCAGGCCAGAGGTTTCGGGGCTATGATCAGCTTTGAAGTGAAGTCAAAGGAATTTGCCCTTTCTCTCCTTCGCAATGTGGAGCTGTTTTACTTTGCAGAGAGTCTCGGAGGCACGGAGACATTGATCACCTATCCCATCACCCAGACCCATGCAGAGGTACCGGAGGAACTCCGGGAAAAGAACGGCATCACAGACAGACTTCTGCGGCTTTCCGTGGGCATTGAAGGTGCGGAGGATCTGATCGGTGAATTCGAGAGAGTGTTCGCCATTGCCGAAAAGGAAAGTTAAGCTGTGTTTGTCCGGCGTCTGCTGCAGCTGCTGCAGCGCAGCGTGAATGGACGGCCTGCAGGCAAAGGCAGGATAGTTCTGCACAGAAAAACTGATTTGCAAAAGATGAGTATTACATGGAGTATTACATATTGCATGGAAGAGGAGAGCGTCGGCCGTCGGTTGACGCTTTTTTCTGTGAATTATATAATCAAGTCTGTGCGGATGCGCAGGCATCCCCTTTTGGAAAAAGTGCGGAAAGGATCATAGAATACATGGAAATGACAGAAGAAAAAGCAAAGCAGATCGAAGCACTGCAGGCCTACGAAGTGCTCGAACACCGTTATCTGGAGGACCTTCATGCAGACAGCTGGCAGCTGCGCCACAAAAAGAGCGGCGCCAAGGTGGCACTGCTCTCCAATCAGGATGAGAACAAGGTCTTTTATATCGGTTTTCGCACGCCTCCGGCGGATTCCACCGGCGTGGCTCACATCATCGAGCATACCGTGCTGTGCGGCTCCCGGGATTTCCCTGTCAAGGATCCTTTCATAGAGCTGGCAAAGGGATCTCTGAATACATTCCTGAATGCCATGACCTACCCGGATAAGACGGTCTATCCCGTGGCCAGCTGCAACGATACAGACTTTAAAAACCTGATGCATGTCTACCTGGATGCGGTCTTTTATCCCCGCATCTACCAGGAGCCCCGGATCTTTCAGCAGGAGGGATGGCACTACGAGGCAGAAAAGGAGGATGGTCCTGTCATCATCAACGGCGTGGTCTACAATGAGATGAAGGGCGCGCTCTCTTCCCCGGATGATTTGCTTTCCAGAGAGATCCTTACCGCCCTCTATCCGGATACTCCCTATGCTGTGGAGTCCGGCGGCGACCCGGAGAATATCCCGGATCTGACCTACGAGAATTACCTGGATTTTCACAGAAAATATTATCATCCCTCCAACAGCTATATCTATCTGTACGGCAATATGGATATGGCAGAGCGTCTGACCTATCTGGACGAGGCTTATCTGTCTGCCTTTGAGCAGCTGAAAGTGGACTCGGAGATCCCGCTGCAGAGTGATTTTGCCCATCCTGTCACCGCGTCGAAGGAATATTCCATCATGGAGGACGAAGAGGAAGAGGGCAATGCGTACCTCTCCTACAATGTCTCTCTGGGAGACGGCCTGGATGCAGAGAAAAACGTGGCCTTCAAGGTGCTGGATTACTGCCTGTGCGAGGCGGCCGGCGCACCGGTAAAAGAGGCACTGCTCAAAAAAGGCATTGGCCGGGATATATACAGCCTGTATGAGGAGGAGATCCGGCAGCCCTGCTTTTCCATTGTGGCCCGGTATACTGACGGCGCAAAGGCAGAGGAATTTACACAGACCATTCGGGATACGTTGGAAAAGATCGTAAAGGAAGGTTTTGATGAAAAGCTTCTGCTGGCAGGCATCAACTATCACGAGTTCCGCTTCCGCGAGGCGGATTACGGCACCACGCCGAAGGGACTGGAATACGGTCTGGATGCCATGAGCAGTTGGCTCTATGAGGAGACAAAGCCCTGGCTGAAGCTGGAATTAGGAGAAGTTTACGCGCAGCTTCGACAAAAGGTGGGCAGCGGCTACTTTGAAGCGCTGGTCAAGGAATATCTGTTGGACAATGCCCACCGGGCTGTCCTCACCCTTGCGCCGAAGAAGGGACTGACGGAAAAGAAGGAAGAGGAATTAAAGGCCAGGATCGATGCCTATGTGGAGAGCCTTTCCCAGGAGGAACGCAAGAAGATCGTATCCGATACCGAGAGCCTTCGCCGCTTCCAGCAGACCCCGGATGACCCGGAGGATCTGAAAAAAATACCCATGCTGACCAGAGGGGATTTAAAGAGAGAATGCCAGCCTTACGTAAATGAAGTAAAAGAGGAGAACGGGATTCCCTTTATCACCCACGATCTGGAGACCAACGGTATCTGCTATGTGCGGCTGCTGTTTGACATGCAGGATCTGCCCCAGGATCTGTATCCTTATATGTCCATCTTCAAGGGCATCGTGGGAGAGCTTTCCACGGCCGGCTACCGCTACAGTGATCTGAACAATGAGATCCAGATCTACACCGGCGGCCTTGAGTCCTCGGTGGACGTTTATACCAATGTACGAAACAGAGAGCAGTACCGTACCTTCCTGGAGATCAATACCAGCATCCTGCCGCAGAATCTGGAGAAGTGCTTTGCACTGTTGGAGGAGATCCTGGTGAAGGGCCGCTGGGAGGAAAAGGACCGGCTCCGGGAGATCCTGGAGGAGGAGCGCTCTTCTATGAAGTCCGATCTGCTCAGCGCCGGCCACACCACGGCAGCCAACAGAGCCAGTGCTTATCTGAATGCCTCCTCGGCCATTATTGAGGATATGGGCGGCATCGGTGCCTATCGTCTGCTGTGCGGCATCCTGGAAAATTATGACACAGAGGCAGATAAGGTGCTGAAGGTACTGAAAGAGATCGCAGCCTGCATGTACTGCCTGGATAATCTGACAGTGGACATTACGGCACCGAAGGACCTGCAGGAGACGGTAAAGCCGCTGATCCTGGGACTGGCAGATAAGCTCCCTGCAAAGAAGGTGAGCGCCCCCGGCTTTGTGCCCGCTGTGGTAAAAAAGAATGAGGGCTTTGCCACCGCCGGACAGGTGCAGTATGTATGCCGGGCAGGCAGCTATGCCAATCACGGACTGCCTTATACCGGGGCGCTGCGGGTGCTTCGGGTGATGCTGGGATATGATTATCTCTGGAATACGATCCGGGTCAAGGGCGGCGCCTACGGCTGCATGAGCAGCTTCAGTAAGGACGGAACGGCCTATCTGGTGTCCTACCGGGATCCCCATCTGCAGCAGACAGTGCAGGCTTTTCTGGATGCCGCGGAATATGTGCGCAGCTTTAAGGCAGATGAGCGCATCATGACCCAGTACATCATCGGCGCTGTCAGCGCGCTGGATCAGCCGATGTCTGCGTACCGTTACGGCCGCTATTCACTGACAGGGTATCTGACAGGCAGCAGTCAGGAGATGATCCAGAAGGAGAGAGATCAGGTGCTGGATGCGGATCCGGAAAAGATCCGGGAACTGGCAGCCTATCTGGATGCCGTTATGGCGGATGAGTGCTTTTGCGTAGTGGGCAGTGCGGCAAAGATAGAGGCTAATAAGGATAAGTTCATGACCGTGGAGAAGATTCAATAACAAATCACCTGCCATCGCCCGATGGCGCTGTCAGGTGATTGCCGGCATGCTGCGTGCAGCATACCGGTGG
>CAVKQI010000044.1:12001-18382 GCA_963658405.1 bacterium
AAGAAAGCCGGCTTTGCCACCATTGTGGGAAGACCCAATGTGGGAAAGTCTACGTTAATGAATACACTGATCGGGCAGAAGATCGCCATTACATCCTACAAGCCCCAGACCACCAGAGATCAGATCCGCACCATCTATACCGATGAGCGGGGACAGATCGTCTTTCTGGATACGCCGGGCATGCACCGGGGACGCTCCAGACTGGATGAATATATGCTGAAGGCCGCGCAGTCCACCTTAAAGGAGGTGGATCTGATCCTGTATCTGGTGGAGCCAAAGGCCAAGCTGGAGGAGGAAGAGCAGGCAGTATTGAAGGTCCTATCCGAGGTCAAGACACCGGTGATCCTGGTGATCAACAAGATCGATACAGTGAAAAAGGAACAGATCCTGCTGGTGATGGATACCTACCGGAAGGCCGGTAATTTTGCAGAGATCATCCCGGTCAGCGCCAGGACCAAAGAGGGCGTGGAAGAGCTTAGAAAGACGATCTTTGACAGAATGCCGGAGGGAGAGCCTTTCTATGACGAGGAAATGGTGACAGACCAGACCCAGCGGGATATCGCCGGCGAGATCGTCAGGGAGAAGGCGCTGCGTCTTTTGCAGGACGAGGTGCCTCACGGCATCGCGGTGGTCATCGAAAAGATGCACTGGAGAGGACAGGAACCGGTAGATCTTTGCGACATTGAGGCCTGCATCATCTGCGAAAAGGATTCCCACAAGGGAATCATCATCGGCAAGGGCGGACAGATGATCAAAAAGATCGGACAGGCGGCCAGAACGGATATAGAGCAGATGTTAGAGTGCCGGGTCAATTTAAAGCTCTTCGTCAAGGTCCGCAGAGACTGGCGGGACAGCACGGCGCAGCTTAAAAATTTCGGCTACCGCCGCAGGGATTAGGCAAGAGATGCGTACACGATCCGGGGATCCGGGACAGGAGGTGACAGGACTGGTCCTGCAGTCTTCCTGTGCCGGAGAATATGACAGAAGGCTGGTGATCCTCACCAGAGAGCGGGGACGGATCTCTGCCTTTGCCAGAGGCGCCCGCCGGCCGGGCAGCCCTCTGATGGCAGTCGGCCCTTTTTGCTTCGGCACCTTCCGGGTGATCCCGGGACGCAGTGCCAATATTGTCACAGAGGCCAATATCGCCAATTACTTTGAAAAGCTGCACTCCGATGTGGAGGCATCCTGCTACGGCATGTATTTTCTGGAGGTCATGCACTACTGGACCAGGGAAAATAATGACGAAGCCATGCTGCTTTTGCTGCTCTATCAGTCCCTGCGGGCGCTGGAGGCACCGGGGATCCCCAACCGGCTGGTGCGCTGCGTGCTGGAGATCCGCACCGTCGTCATCGAGGGAGAGTATCCGGGAGCGCCGGCCGGCAGCGGCTGGGAGGAATCCACCCTGTACGCCCTTTCCTTTATCGTAAACACGCCGATCGCAAAGCTGTATACCTTTACGGTAACGGAAAAGGTGCTGGGACAGCTGGAGGAGATCGCCGGGATGCTGCGGCGCCGATGCATGCCGGAACATTTTAGGAGCCTTGAAGTGCTGGAGATGATGAGCGGCGTGCCGGCGGCAGGAAAGACCGGCGGGGAGGAAGGCGGCAGCGAAAGAGGCGCCAAAGAGCCGTCCTCTTTAATAGGTGATTGAAAAAAGACTCCTTCTTTTATATAATAGTGGGAGCTTTTTTCAATAATAAGGCCATGAGCAGGAAGGAAGAGAGAAAGGCACATGAAAATGAGGGGAGATCATTTGACCGGGGCGATCGCTGTCACGGCGATGATGACGACATTGCTGACAGGCTGCGGCGACAGTCTTTCGGATGCATCGGTGAGTACCGTCAGCTTCCAGAAGGATGGCAGCGTGGAAGTGGTGACAGTGGAGGATTTCGGTGAGGATTACTACAGCGAGGATGAGCTGGCGCAGACGATTTCCGAGGAGCTGTCGGCATACAACAGCACAGAGGAATCTGTAAAAAAAGAGGAATTAAAGGTCAAGGACGGCACGGCAAAGCTGACCATGGATTACGCAGAGGGCACGGATTATGCCTCCTTTAATAACTGCGTATTTTACTATGGCACGGTATCCGGGGCGGTCTCGGCCGGTTATGATCTTTCTCCTGTGATGAATGCGGTCTCCAGAGAGGATACCAATAAGGTCCTGGTGACTAAGGATCTGGATACGCTGGCAGAGAATAAGATGATCATCCTGACAGAGCCCTACGAGATCCGCACCTATGCCAAGATCCTCTACGCCTCCTCCAATGTGACGGTGACAGGCGATAAGGAAGCATCGGTGCAGGAGGCCTCGGCGCAGAGCCCTGCGATCCTGATCCTGACTGATTAGGACGGAAAACCATGCCGGAAAAAACGGCGGCAGGGGAAGGCGCCGGCAGGGCAGAGCCGAGCCGGCGCGTCTATGCAGCCGGGCAAAGTAAGCGCAGAACGCATTAATACAGCAATGCATTAAATAAGATAAAAAGCGGCAGAAAAGGAGTATGCAATGGAAAAGACAATGGACAAAATCGTGGCGCTGGCCAATGCCAGAGGCTTTATCTATCCCGGTTCCCAGATCTACGGCGGTCTGGCCAATACCTGGGATTACGGCAATCTGGGCGTAGAGCTCAAGAATAACGTAAAGCGCGCCTGGTGGCAGAAGTTCGTGCAGGAGAGCCCGCACAATGTAGGCGTGGACTGTGCGATCCTGATGAATCCCCAGACCTGGGTAGCCAGCGGCCATCTGCAGAGCTTTTCCGATCCGCTGATGGACTGTAAGGACTGCGGTGCCCGTTTCCGTGCGGACCAGCTGATCGAGGCTTTTGCCAAGGAGCATGACATGGAGCTGGACGGTTCCGTGGATGCCTGGGGTGCGGACAAGATGATGCAGTTTATCGAGGAGCATCAGGTACCCTGCCAGACCTGCGGCGGCCATCACTTTACAGACATCCGTCAGTTCAATCTGATGTTTAAGACCTTCCAGGGCGTTACGGAGGATTCCACCAGCACCATCTATCTTCGTCCCGAGACCGCACAGGGCATCTTTGTAAACTTTAAGAACGTACAGAGAACCTCCCGCAAGAAGATCCCCTTCGGCATCTGCCAGATCGGTAAGTCCTTCCGAAATGAGATCACTCCCGGCAACTTTACCTTCCGTACCAGAGAGTTCGAGCAGATGGAGATGGAGTTCTTCTGTGAGCCCGACACCGATCTGGAGTGGTTTGCTTACTGGAAGGATTACTGCGTGAACTGGCTGACCTCCCTGGGCATGAAGAAGGAAGAGATGCGGATCCGCGACCACGAGAAGGAGGAGCTGTCCTTCTACTCCAAGGCCACCAGCGACATCGAGTTCCTCTTCCCCTTCGGATGGGGCGAGCTCTGGGGCATCGCAGACCGCACCAACTACGATCTGACCAGACACCAGGAGACCTCCGGCGAGGACTTAAGCTATTTTGACGATACCAAGAATACCCGTTACATCCCCTATGTCATCGAGCCTTCTCTGGGTGCAGACCGCGTAGTGCTGGCATTCCTTTGCGGCGCTTATGACGAGGAGACCTTAGAGGGCGGCGATGTCCGCACCGTGCTGCATTTCCATCCGGCACTGGCACCCGTAAAGATCGGTGTGCTGCCTCTTTCCAAAAAGCTCAACGAGGGTGCAGAGAAGATCTATGCGCAGCTGTCCAAGAAGTACAACTGCGAGTTTGATGACAGAGGCGCCATCGGCAAGCGCTATCGCAGACAGGACGAGATCGGCACGCCTTTCTGCGTAACCTATGATTTTGACAGTGAGAATGATCACTGCGTCACCATCCGTTTCCGTGACAGCATGGAGCAGGAGCGTGTGCCTGTAGATCAGCTTCTTGACTGGTTTGACGGCAAGTTCGATTTCTAAACGGCAGATTTCTGAATCACAGATTTCCGGACAATCACACGCTTTGCGCCCACACAGTGCGCAAAAGGAAACAGGAGGTAAGCAATGCAATACAGAGGCGTAAACGAGCTCAGAGAGCTCTTCCTTTCCTTCTTTGAGGAAAAAGGGTGCCTTAGACTGAACAGTTTTTCACTGGTTCCCCACAATGACACATCTCTTCTGATCATCAATTCCGGTATGGCACCGATGAAGCCCTGGTTTACCGGCCAGGAGATCCCGCCGCGCCGGAGAGTGACCACCTGCCAGAAGTGCATCCGCACCGGCGACCTGGAAAATGTGGGAAAGACCGCACGCCACGGCACCTATTTTGAGATGCTGGGCAATTTCTCCTTCGGAGATTATTTCAAGAAGGAAGCCATTCCGTGGGCCTGGGAGTTTCTGACCGAGAGAGTAGGCCTGGATCCGGAGCGCCTGTATCCTTCTGTTTATGTGGAGGATGAGGAAGCTTACAATATCTGGCTCAACGACATGCACATCCCTGCTGAGCGCATCTATAAGTTCGGCAAGGAGGATAATTTCTGGGAGCACGGCTCCGGTCCCTGCGGCCCCTGCTCGGAGATCTATTATGACCGCGGCGAGAAGTACGGCAACGGCCCCGAGGACGTGATGGGCGGCGAGGGCGACCGTTTCATGGAAGTATGGAACATCGTCTTTACTCAGTTTAATAATGACGGTCACAATCATTATACCGACTTAGAGCAGAAGAATATCGATACCGGCATGGGCCTGGAGCGTCTGGCTGTGGCCGTGCAGGACGTAGGTTCCATCTTTGATGTGGATACCTTAAAGTCTCTGCGTGATCTGATCTGCCAGCTGGCAGGCGGCATCGGCTACGAGCAGCCCGGCAGCTACGATCAGGATGTTTCCGTGCGTATCTGCACCGACCATGCCCGTTCCATGACCTTTATGATCTCCGACGGCATCATGCCCTCCAACAACGGCAGAGGCTATGTGCTGCGCCGCATCATCCGCCGGGCAGTCCGCCACGGCAGAAAGCTGGGCATTCAGGGCTCCTTCCTGCCCACCCTGGCTATGAAGGTGATCGAGAATTCCAAGGACGGTTATCCGGAGCTGGCAGAAAAGAAGGATTTCATCATCAATGTAGTTCGCGCCGAGGAAGAGAAGTTTGAAAAGACTTATGAGCAGGGCATGGAGATCCTGAACCAGATGGAGGAGGCCCTGGCCGCTGCAGGCAAGAAGCAGCTCTCCGGCGAGGATGCATTCCGTCTGTACGATACCTACGGCTTCCCGTTAGACAATACCAAGGAGATCCTGGAGGAGAAGGGCTTTACCGTAGATGAGGAAGGCTTTGACGCCGCCATGAAGAACCAGAAGGAGACAGCCAGAGAGGACCGCAAGCGCTCCGGCAAGGCTTCCAGTTATATGGGCGCTGCCGCTACCGTCTATGAAGAGATGGATCCGGCACTCACCAGCACTTTTGTGGGCTATGATCAGACTGTCGCCCAGTCCCAGATCATCGCCATGGCTGCACTGCCGTCTCTCTCCGGACAGGAAGAGGAAGAGGACAGCGTAGTGGATGCCCTTTCCGACGGACAGTACGGCGCCATCATCACGGCTGAGACACCTTTTTACGGCACCATGGGCGGTCAGGTCGGCGACAAGGGCCTGATCCTTCTGACCAATTCCTATGCAGAGGCCGGCGGCATCAAGGCATCCGCCGAGGAGATCGCCAAAGAGGCAGCACTGGGCAAGGGCGCAGTGGTCTTTCAGGTGGATTCCACCGAGCACGTGGCCGGCGGCAAGATCGCGCACATCGGTCATATGGTATCCGGTATGCTGAAGGTGGGAGATGCGGTCACTCTGCAGGCAGATGAGAAGCTTCGCATGGCTACCTGCCGCAATCACTCCGCGACGCACCTGCTGCAGAAGGCACTCCGCGAGGTGCTGGGCACCCACGTAGAGCAGGCCGGCTCCTATCAGGACGGAGAGCGGACCAGATTTGACTTCTCTCACTTCCAGGCCATGACGGCAGAGGAGCTGCAGAAGGTAGAAGCGCTGGTAAATGAAAAGATCGCAGAGAGCCTGCCGGTGGTCACCGAGGTGATGACCCTCGAAGAGGCAAAGAAGACCGGTGCTATGGCACTGTTCGGAGAAAAGTACGGAGACAGCGTCCGCGTGGTAAAGATGGGAGACTGGTCCATCGAGCTCTGCGGCGGTACGCATGTGCAGAATACCCTGCAGATCGGCAGCTTCAAGATACTTTCCGAGAACGGTGTGGCAGCCGGTGTCCGCAGGATCGAGGCACTGACAGGAGAGAATGTGCTGCGCTACTATGCGCATCTGGAAAAGACAGCCAGAGAGGCGGCAGACATTCTGAAGGCTACCCCGGATACCCTGGCAGAGCATATTCACAGACTGCAGGATGAATTAAAGGCTGTGAAGTCGGAGAATGAATCCTTAAAGAGCAGCAAGGCCAAGGAAGCCTTAGG
>CAVKQI010000045.1:0-1539 GCA_963658405.1 bacterium
GCATCGGAGAATCCGCCTTCGCGCATTCTCCTCACGGTGCCGCAATTAATTGCGGCACGGAAAGGTAAACATGAAAGCCATCAGAGCAGAAAAAGAATGGGAAAGAGCCGGCGTCTACTACGTGCGCACAGAAGCCATGGTCTACGGCTTTGATCTGCCCCTGGAGGGCGAATTTTCCGATGACAGCAGGGAGTCCGAATATATCCTGGTCATCGACGAGAGCGGGAAACCACTGAGCACCAACCGCCTGCATTTTTTGCCGGAAAAAGGCTTTGCCAAGATCGAACGGGTGGCGACCGTGCGGGAAGCCAGAGGTCGGGGCGCCGGAAAACTGGGCATCGAGGCCGCCGAGGATTGGATTCGGGAGCGCGGCTATGATAAAATTGTCATTACCAGCAGAGAAGAAGCCAAAGGCTTTTATGAGAAACTGGGATATACAGCCAGATATGACATGAACCCGGACACCCTGGAAAAAAAGAAAGAAGGGGAGGAAATACCGGCACGTGATCCCCGCTTTATCTGCGTCTACATGGAAAAAAGTTTGACGAAAGGAAAGGCGTAAGAGAAGCATCTAAGAAACAGGCTGCAATAAAAACGGAAATAAGCCGCGCATAGATAAATCAGTCGGACATCACCGGATAAAGCGCAGCAGGAGAAAGCCGCCGGGAAAGGAGAGCAAGCATGGAAAGATATCAGATCGCCATCATCGGCACCGGACCGGCCGGCCTGGAAGCCGCCATCACCGCAAAGATCCGCAATAAGAAAATCCTTCTGATCGGAGACAAAAATCTGAGCGCAAAGGTGGAGAAGGCACATACCGTAGAAAACTACCTGGGGCTTCCTCATATATCCGGAACAGATCTCCGGGATGCCTTTCGCAGACACCTGGAGCAGATGGAAATAGAGATCACAGAGGACCGCGTCAATGCCGTCTATGCCATGGGGGATTACTTCTCCCTGCAGGGGCATGCGGACTTGTATGAGGCAGAATCGGTGATCCTCGCCTGCGGCCTGTCGGCAGCAAAACCGCTCCCCGGGGAGCTGGAAAACCTGGGAAGAGGCGTCAGCTACTGCGCTACCTGCGACGGCGGATTCTTCCGCGGTAAAGAGGTGATCGTGGTCGCCTTTGCAAAGGAGGACGCAAAGGAAGCCAATTTCCTGGCGGAACTGACCGATCATGTCACCTATATTGCCATGTATGAAGGGGAGGAAGCACTGGATCAGAAGATCAGAAAGATCGAAGGGCAGAAGCTCGTCAGCATTGCAAAAGAGGATGGAAAGATGCGCCTGCAGACGGAAACGGAAGCCTTCTCCGCCGACGGCCTCTTCATTCTCCGGGAAAATATCCCGCCTTCTCAGCTCGTGCCCGGGCTGCTGATTGAAAAGAATCAGGTAGTGGTGGACAGGGCACAGAAGACCAACATCGAGGGTCTCTTTGCCTGCGGGGACATCACCGGTGCCCCCTATCAGTTCATCAAGGCAGCCGGCGAAGGAAACGTGGCCGCCCTGTCAGCAGTCAGTTACCTGGCCAGGTAAGCA
>CAVKQI010000045.1:1641-4197 GCA_963658405.1 bacterium
AGGCAAATTCTCAGCGCTGCAGGAATTTCTGCAGCGCTTCTTTTTGCGCTTCGTAGTCCTGCAGACCCAGATTGTAAAGCTGCTGGTTTTCCCTGGCGTTCATGGCGTAGGTGCTCATGGGAAGCTGCTGGCTGGGGGCAAAGACAAAGACCTTGCCGGCTTTTTCCAGATCAAAAATATGCCGGAAATTGCGGGTATAGCGGATGTGGCGCCGGTTCAGAAGAGATACGATCTTCGGATAACGGTGGCAGGCAATGGTATAGAAAAGCCGCATGCCCTCCGGCTTCTTGATAAAGCCGCGGGGCTTGGATAAAATGACCACCACCTTATCGCACCCTTTTTTGAAGGCGCGGTCTGCGGGGATGGCCTCGCTGACGCCGCCGTCGTAATAGGGAACACCCTTAATGAAGCGGGGGCGGCAGGCGGCCGGGAGGGCGCAGCTGGCCTTGATGATCTCGTAATCGTCCTGATGGATCTGGCTCTTGTGGAAATAATGGGGCCGACCGGTCAGGGCATTGGTGGCCACCACTTCATACTGGGCGGGATTGGCCTGGATGCCGGGCCAGTTCAGGGGATCGGCGCCGTCGCTGTTGGTCAGCGTGCTGTAGATATAGTCGAGGCCGAACAGATCCCCGGTCTTCAGAAAGGTGGAAAAGCCAAAGTACCCTTTCTCATGGAGGTGATCCGTGTAAAAGCGTTTGTTTCTGTCCCGCTGTCCGCCTAAATAGGAGGCCGCATTGGCACTGCCTGCGGAGACTCCGATCACATAATCAAAGTTTATGCCATCATCTAAAAATTTATCCAGAATACCGGCGCTGTAGGCACACTTCATGCCGCCGCCTTCTACGACCAAACCTGTCTTTTTCAAAGAAAATTCCTCACATTCTGTATACGTTGATTCGAACACCCCTTATTGTAGCGCTTTGCCCCGCGATGGCAAGGCAAATCTGCAAAGGGACGGTTTGCACGGTGTAAGGGAAATAATGTATATTGTAGATATAGTATTTCAGCGACTGTGTATTCATGATTGAATCCAGCAGTTGGCCAGGATCCGAAGGATCCCTGGCCGGCCCTATCGAGGTTTTCCGAAGGAAAATCGAGATAGGGGCTGAACAGCTCCTGACATTTCAACGAAAATCGACTGCCTGCAGGTACATTCATCTTCCTCTTTGAACCGTTTGTGCAAAAAAAATACCATTCGTGTGAATTAAGGACGCCCCGAGGGATCCTGTGCTATGGTAGAGTCATCAAAATTGCGATGATTCTGTCCTATCCGGGAGGGGGAAGATACCTATGAAATTACAGTACGAAGAGATTATCAGCAAAATGACGCTGGAAGAAAAAGCGCGGATGATGTCCGGCAAGAACACCTGGGAGACCGTGGACTATGAGAAGTATGGGATTCCGTCCATGGCCATGTCAGACGGCCCTCACGGCCTGCGCCGGCAGGCAGGTGCAGGGGATCACCTGGGGCTGAATGCCAGCCTGCCGGCCACCTGCTTCCCCACAGCGGCTTCCGTGGCCAACAGCTGGGATGAGGCGCTGGGCGAAAAGATCGGACAGGCACTGGCTGAGGAAGCGGTGACCATGGATGTCAATGTCATCCTGGGACCGGGCCTGAACATCAAGAGAAGTCCTCTCTGCGGCCGCAACTTCGAGTATTTCTCCGAGGATCCGTATCTGGCCGGCAAGATGGCAGCGGCTTATGTCCGAGGGATTCAGAGCCAGGGGATCGCCGCCTGCCCCAAGCACTTTGCGGCAAACAGCCAGGAGCTTCGCCGCATGGCCAATGATTCCGTGGTGGATGAGCGGACATTCCGGGAGCTGTACACCACCGGCTTTGAGATCGCTGTCAAAGAGGGCAGATCCAAGTCCATCATGTCCAGCTACAACGAAGTCAACGGCGTGTATGCCAATGAAAACAGCCACATGCTGCAGGAGATCCTGGTGGATGAATGGGGCTTCGACGGCTATGTGGTCTCCGACTGGGGCGGCAGCAATGACCATGCGTTGGGCGTGAAGAACGGAAGCCATCTGGAAATGCCCGGTACCGGCAATTCCGGTGTCCATGATATCGTCACGGCAGTAAAGGACGGCAGCCTGCCGGAGGAGGTGCTGGATCAGCGCCTGGATGAGCTCCTGCGGGTGATCTTTGCCACCCACGATGCCACCGAAAAGGCCAAAGGGACCCAATATGACAAGGAAGCACATCATGCCCTGGCCCGCAAGGCGGCCGAGGAGAGCATCGTCCTTCTGAAGAATCAGGAGGAAATCCTTCCTTTAAAGTCCGGCACGAAGGTGGCGGTGATCGGCGACTTCGCAAAGACACCCCGCTATCAGGGCGCCGGATCTTCTCTGGTAAATCCGGCGAAGACACCCGAGTCGGTGCTGGAGATGATAAAAGAGACAGACCTGGAAGTGACAGCTTACGCCCAGGGCTATATCCGCAACCGCAAGGGGAAGGACAAGCTGGTCCGGGAGGCAAAGGAAGCAGCGGCCAAGGCAGACGTGGTGCTGTTTTTCGGCGGCCTGGATGAGATCAGTGAGTCCGAGGGA
>CAVKQI010000045.1:4434-6397 GCA_963658405.1 bacterium
CCGCTTTGCTATGAGGATACGCCGGCTTATGCGTATTATCCCAGCAAGGAGCGCAGCAGTGAGTACAGAGAAGGTCTGTACGTGGGATATCGCTATTACACCACCGTGGGGAAAAAGGTTCGCTTCCCCTTTGGATTCGGTCTGAGCTATACCAGCTTTTCCTATGATCATCTGCAGGTGACGGAGAAGGGCGTGACCTTTACTATCACCAATACCGGGGAGAGGGCCGGCACGGAAATTGCGCAGCTCTATGTGGGGAGAAGATCCGATACGGTATTCCGTCCCGTCCGGGAGCTGAAGGGCTTTGCCCGGGTCAGCCTGGAGCCGAAGGAGTCCAGAGAGGTCACCATCGCCTTTGACGACAAGACCTTCCGTTTCTATGACACCCGGACCGATACCTGGGAAATCGAATCCGGTGAGTATCAGATCATGATCGGAACCGATGCGGAGCACATGGTGCTTGACGGTCAGCTTACGGTAAAGGGGACCGTGGCAGAAGGCGGATACAGCAAAGAGACGCTGCCTTCCTATTTCTCCGGTCAGATCGGACAGGTGGAGGACAAAGAGTTTAAGACGCTGTACGGACGGGAGATCCCGGACGGAAGCTGGAGTGGGGAGATCCGCATGAACGATGCGGTATGCCAGCTTTACTACGGAAAGGGTATTCTGGGCAGGCTGTTTTACTGGATCCTGCGGCTGCTCTTAAAGATCAGTGAGTGGCAGGGAAAGCCGAACCTGAACGTACTTTTCAATTACAATATGCCGATCCGCGGCTATGCAAAGATGACCGGCGGCTTCGTGACCATGGACATGGCCAGGGCGCTGACGGAGATGGCCAACGGTCACAGAATAAGGGGGACAGCGCATCTGATCCGCGCTGCTGTACGAAGGTAGTACAGGGTCTGACATCCTGTGCTGCCGCAGGATGGGGATGAGTATGATTAGAATCGCGATTGTAGAGGATGAGGAACTGTATGCCGGACAGCTGCAGGAGTATCTGCAGCAATACGAGAAGGAACACGGGGAAAAGTTCGAGATCACGGTCTATACAGACGGAGACGGCATCGTCAGCAAGTACCGCTCCCAGTTTGATATCATTCTGATGGATATCGAAATGAAATTCATGGACGGCATGTCGGCGGCGGAGGAGATCCGTCGTGTGGACGCAGAGGTGGTCATCATCTTTATCACCAATATGACCCAGTATGCCATCCGGGGCTACGCGGTGGATGCGCTGGATTATGTGCTGAAGCCCGTGTCCTACTTTGCCTTTTCCAAGCGGCTGGAGCGGGCCATCTCCCGGATGAAGAAGCGGGAGTCCCGGGTCATCCTGGTAAACATCAAGGGCGGCCGGGTGCGGCTGAATATCGCCAATATCTACTACGTGGAGAGTCAGGGACATACCCTGATCCTCCATACGATCCTGGGAAACTATGAGACCAGCTGCACCATGAAAGAGATGGAGGAGAAGCTGGCAGGCATGAATTTTTGCCGGGGCAATAAGGGATACCTGATCAACCTCCAGCACGTGGACGGGGTGCAGGACGGCTGCGCCGTTATCGGCGGAGAGCAGCTGACGCTGAGCCGCGCCAGACGGAAGGAATTCATGGAGGCATTGACAGCATATTGGGGGGATGCGGTGAAATGAATATCAGTACTTTGCCGGATATTCCCCGGTTTTATACGGCGCTGGCGGAATGGCTGGCCTGCGTTCTGTTTCTGATTCCGTTAAGGAGCCGCTACAGTCGGAAAAAGACGGTGCTGATCGCGGCAGCGGCACTGCTGATCCAGAGCGTCTTTCTGGTGATGACAGGCAATGTCCCGATTTTATTCTGGATCCCCTGCATGGCAGCGGCAGTCCTGATGATGATCCTGTTTCTGTACACCTGTGCGCAGATCAGTCTGATCGATGCGGCCTATTACGGCATGATCGCCTTTGTGACCGCCGAGTTCCTGGCTTCCG
>CAVKQI010000045.1:6870-11450 GCA_963658405.1 bacterium
CGCAGCGAAAATGATCCCCAAAAGCGGGAGGAATTCTTAAACCGCATGGAGGAGGAGATCCGGCAGTACGAGGCCCAGAACAAGACGGGAAACAGCGTGCTGGATACAGTGCTCACCACCAAGAGTCTCTACTGTGCAAAGCACGGGATCACTTTTACCTGCGTGGCAGACGGCGCCCTTCTTTCCTTTATGGATGTCATGGATATCTGCAGTATCTTCGGCAATGCCCTGGACAATGCCATTGAGTGCGAATTAAAGATCCCGGAGCGGGAAAAGCGCCTGATCCATGTGAC
The DNA here is from genome assembly GCA_963658405.1 of bacterium. Lineage (GTDB taxonomy): Bacteria > Bacillota > Clostridia > Lachnospirales > Lachnospiraceae > CAG-791. The sequence continues at coordinate 7,164 of CAVKQI010000045.1, forward strand.
GGTGACAAAGCAGAAGGCCTTTCTGCTGCTCTGCTTTGAAAATTATTATGAAGACGATCTGCAGTATCAGGAGGGATCGCTGGTCACCACCAAGAAGGAAAAGCAGTATCACGGGTACGGACTAAAGAGCATCAAATATACGGTCAATAAGTACGACGGCGCCGTGAGCATCGACACGAAGGAAAACTGGTTCAATCTCAAGATCCTGATTCCCATGCAGCAGACGCTGCAGGGCGCTGTATGAGAAGTGCCGCAGGCTGTGGGAGCAGAAACGTGCGGGAAGGGCCAAAAGGCCGACAGCGGATGGGCATGGGAGAGTGAAACGAAAGCAGGCAGCGTGGAAACGCAGGAGATAAGCCGCAGATAAAAGCCATAGATAAAAACCATAGAGAAAACCATAGAGAAAAACCGCAGAGGAAAAACTCTGTGGTTTTCTTTGTTTTTTACCAGTGGTGTGGAACACCCGCAGAGAACAGAACGGGTGACAGTTCATGCAAAAAAAATGCAGATTGTGCAATTTACGGCACAGGCAGAGGCGGCGTGATAGGCTGAATGCAAATAAAGAGCCTGGGTGTCGGCGGGCGGATGAAAGCGTTCGCTTTCGGTTATGAGGATCCGCTGGGCCGACCGACGGACAATAACAAAGAGGGGAGAAGAAAATGTTACAGATCAACATGGATGACGTGATGAACGTCCTGAATTCCTGCAAGCCTTACCTGATCGGCATTGCCGTGGCACTTGTGCTGGCAATCGTGGTGACAGTGGCCTGCATGAAACTGAAAAAACCGGTAAAGAAACTGGTCAGAAAGGAAGCATGGATTGCGTTCCTTCTGGTACTGGTCGTACTGGTAAACCTGATTTGCTTCATTCCCATGTCCAGTATGATTTCACTGGCTATGGGCAACGGCACGATCACGGAGGAGACCTCCCAGGAGGCCACCGAGCTGTGTGAGGATATCGCAGATGAGGGTATCGTCCTTCTGAAAAACGATAACGGCGCACTTCCGCTGGCATCCGGCTCCAGCCTGAATGTCTTCGGCTGGGCATCCACCAATCCCTGCTACGGCGGCACAGGATCCGGTTCTCTGTCTGATGCGTATGAGACGACCACCCTGCTGGACGGCCTTACCAACGCAGGCTTTACCTTAAACACTGAGCTGAGCGATTTCTACACCGCTTATCGCGCAGATCGCCCGGAAGTAGGCATGTGGTCTCAGGACTGGACTCTGCCGGAGCCCACTGCAGATTCCTATACCGACGAGATGATGCAGAATGCAAAGGCATTCTCCGACACCGCTCTGGTGGTGATCACCCGTGTAGGCGGCGAGGGCGCTGATATCCCTACCGATGTGAGCCAGGTTACTTATACAGATAATTCCGATCAGTATAAGGACTTCGAAGACGGCGAGCACTACCTGCAGCTGAGCCAGACCGAAAAGAACATGCTGGATCTGGTATGCGCAAACTTTGACAATGTCATCGTGGTTTACAACGGCGCCAACACCATGGAGCTCGGCTTCATCAACGATTATCAGCAGATCAAGGGTGCGATCTGGTGCCCCGGTACCGGTCAGTCCGGCTTTAACGCTCTGGGCGAGATCCTCTCCGGCGCAGTGAATCCCTCTGCAAAGACCAGCGACACCTTTGTCTATGATCTGACCGCAACACCCAGCTACAACAACTTCGGCAGCTTCCTGTATGACAACATGGATGACTACAGCTACACCTCCACAAACTTTATGACAGGTGCCGAGGAGACAACCATTCCTTCCTTTGTGAATTACGTGGAAGGTATTTACGTAGGCTATCGTTTCTATGAGACTGCAGCTGCAGAAGGCCTCATCGATTATGACAAGAGCGTGCAGTTCCCCTTCGGTTACGGTCTTTCCTATACCGAGTTTACCCAGGAAATGGGTGATGTGACGGTGGCAGACGGTCAGGTAAGCTTTGACGTGACCGTTACCAACACCGGTTCCGTGGCCGGCAAGAGCGTGGTAGAGGCTTATTACAATCCGCCTTATGTAAACGGCGGCATCGAGAAGGCTTCTGCTAACCTGATCGACTTTGCAAAGACCGACGTCTTAGAGCCTGGTGCTTCCCAGGCGGTAAGCTTCAGCTTCAAGCTGGAGGATATGGCTTCCTATGACAGCCAGGACAAGGGCTGCTATGTGCTGGAGGCCGGTGATTACATTATTTCCATCAACAGTGATTCTCACAACGTGATCGACAGCAAGACCGTGACGGTAGACGAGACAGTGGTTTACGATGAAAACAATGCCCGTTCCACCGATCAGACCGCAGCCACCAATCAGTTTGATTACGCCATCGGCGATGATATCACCTACCTTTCCCGTGCAGACGGATTTGCCAACTACGAGGAGGCAACCGCAGCACCTGCAAGCTTCAGCATGTCTGAAGAGAACAAGGCGAAGTTCTTAAACAACGCCAACTACGATCCGGAAGATTACAACAACGATTCCGATGAAATGCCCACCACCGGCGCAAGCAACGGCCTGAAGCTGGAAGACCTGCGCGGTGCGGACTATGATGATGCAAAGTGGGATGAGCTGCTCGATCAGCTGACCATCTCCGATATGGATACCATGATCGCACTGGGCGGCTACCAGACCTCCGCAGCATCCAGCGTAGGCAAGGTAATGACCGTGGACTGCGACGGCCCGGCTTCCATCAACAATAACTTTACCGGCACCGGCTCCATCGGTTTCCCGTCTGCTGTCATGATCGCCAATACCTGGAATCAGGATGTGGCACTGGCCTTCGGCGAGAGCATCGGCAAGATGGCGGATGAAATGGAAGTATCCGGCTGGTATGCACCGGCTATGAACACCCACAGAAATGCTTTTGCAGGCAGAAACTTTGAGTACTATTCCGAGGACGGCGTACTGGCAGGCAAGATGGCAGCCAATGCAGTCATCGGCGCCGAGGAATACGGTGTATATGCGTACATCAAGCACTTTGCATTAAATGATCAGGAGACCAACAGATGCGGCATGCTCTGCACATGGTCCAATGAGCAGGCAATCCGTGAGATCTACTTAAAGCCTTTTGAGATCGCAGTCAAGGAAGGCGGCGCGAAGGCCGTGATGTCCTCCTTTAACTACATCGGCACTCAGTGGGCAGGCGGCACCTATGCACTGCAGACCACCGTACTGCGCGATGAGTGGGGCTTTAAGGGCTTCGTCCTGACTGACTACTTCGGTGTATACGGCTACATGGATTCCGATATGGGCATCCGCGGCGGCACAGACTGCATGCTGGTGGCTTATGATACCGAGACCAACCACGTGACAGATACCAAGAGCGCTACCAGCGTAAAGGCTATGCGTCAGGCATGCAAGAACATCATGTATACCGTAGTCAACAGCCGGGCTTATGATCCGGAGAACCTGACCACCGGTCTGATGAACTGGCAGATCATGGCTATCGTCATCGACGTGATCTTCGCAGCACTGATCGTACTGCTGGAGGTACTGGCTATCCGTAAGTTCTTAAAGGAAAAGGCAGCCGATAAAGAAGCACAGAAGACTGCAGTATAAATAAAAGTAAGCTTACGGGGGATGTGTCCTTTCAGATGCATCCCCCGTAAGAACCCGTAAGAAGGGAGCGTTGTAATTCCTATGTCAGAAAATAACAGAAACGCACTGCAGAAATTCGAAGACAAGCATCCGCAGGCTTACAAATGGATCCGCGAAGGCGGTCTGTTCGTGATCGTGAGCAACCTGATCACCGTCTTCAAGTACCTGATGCTGCTGGTGCTGCCCCTGGCCTTTGCCGGACTTCCCAATGTGGATTTCGGATTCCCGGGCATCGACATCACGCTGTTCGGAGAGACCTTTAAGTGGAATATCATCGGCTACGATGCGGCCCACGGCGGTCTTCCCTATTTCTGTGCCTACATGATCGCCATGGTGATCGGTGAGTGCATCAACTTCCCGATCCAGAGAAGCTTCGTATTCCGCAGCAAGGGCAATATCTGGTACCAGGCTATGTGGTATCTGATCGCCTTCTGCATCGTCACCTGCATCGTCAATTCCATCAACTGCATCTGGGTAGCCGTGGCCGGCATGTTCGTGCCGAACTGGCTGTACAATATCGGAACGACGGTGTTAAACGGCGGTGTCTCCATGGTCGTATTTTTCTTTGTCAACAAGATCATTTTCCCGGAAGGGGAGCAGAAAAAGTAAGTATTGCAGGTGCATGGATACAGAAAATGCAGGCAATGCAGACATCTGAAAACAGAAGCAATGCAAAGCCGGAATGCCTGGA
>CAVKQI010000045.1:11485-18198 GCA_963658405.1 bacterium
CTATACGGACAGGAAACATGCAGCAATGTGGCGTATGACCGGAAGTGCTTCGGATTATCGTCAGAAAAAGAACGTTGTCAGAAGCGTGGAGAATCGGTAGAATCAGGATTGGAAGAAATGCATGAGGGCATTTCCTCTAAAAGCCATGAAAGCCGCAGACATCATCCATGAGGATCGCATCAGGGAATTCGCCTTCGCGAAATTCCTTCGGGCAGCGGGAAAGATACATATACCATCAACTGGCAGAAACAGGGAGGATGAGCAGCTATGTCGCAGGTAACCAAGCGGGCACTGGAGCAGTCCTTAAAGAATCAGCTGTTAAAGAAACCGCTGACGAAGATCACCGTGGCGGATATCGCAGAGGATTGCGGCATCAACCGCATGACTTTTTACTATCATTTCAAGGATATCTATGACCTGGTGGAGTGGTCCTGTCTGGAGGACGCCAGACGCGCCATCGATCAGAAAAAGACCCACGATACCTGGCAGCAGGGCCTGCTGCAGATCTTTGAGGCGGTGCAGGAGAATAAGCCTTTTATCCTGAATGTCTATCGCTGCGTGCATAAGGAGCAGGTGGAGAAATACCTGCAGCCCCTGGTAGACCGGGTGCTGCTGGACGTGCTCAACGAAGAGGCGGAGAATATCCACATCCGGGAGGATGACAAGAATTTCATCGCGCAGGTCTATTCCTATGTGTTCATAGGGATCCTGCTGGACTGGATCGGCGATGATATGCGGGAGGATCCCCAGAAGATCGTGGACAGACTGGCCAAACTGATCACAGGCTCCATGGAGCAGGCTCTCCTGCGCTTTAAAATTTAAAGTTATAAAGGTTTAAAGTTTTAAAGGTTTAAAGGAAAGATTGGCAGATGATCGCAGAATACGGTGCTGGGTGGCACAGTGCTGTCTTCTGGATAGGAAGCAGCCGGCATTTTTTATCATTTTGGCCGATCTGATAAAAAATTATACAGAAAAAGTGTCGTGATAAGTTTTTTATCACGGCGCTTTTTCTGATGATTTTCATTTGCGTGCAGACGGATATAATGAAGCCATAACACGAAAACAGCAAGCCCCTAAACACAAAGACAGGAGGATTGATCATGTATTATTCAGCAGGAACCTATGAATCATTTGCACATCCGGAGAAACCAAAGGACGTGGATAAGAAGTCCGCTTACATCATCGGCACCGGCCTGGCAGGTCTGACCGCTGCTTTCTATCTGGTGCGTGACGGCCAGATGAAGGGTGAGCACATTCACCTTCTGGAGAAGCTGGAGCTGGCCGGCGGCAGCTGCGACGGCTACAGAGATGTGACCAAGGGCTTCTACATGAGAGGCGGCAGAGAGATGGACAACCACTTCGAGGTTATGTGGGATACCTTCCGCGATGTGCCTTCCATCGAGACCCCCGGTGTCTCTGTGCTGGACGAGTATTACTGGCTCAATAAGCACGACCCCAACTATTCCCTGTGCCGTGCTACCGTAAACAGAGGCGAGGATGCCCACACAGACGGACAGTTCAAGCTGGACAAGAAGTCCGCCATGGCGCTGTCCAAGCTGTTCCTGACGCCTGAGAAGGATCTGGAGGGAAAGAAGATCTCCGAGGTACTGCCCAGCTCCTTCTGGGATACCAATTTCTGGCTGTACTGGCAGACCATGTTCGCTTTCCAGCGCTGGTCCAGTGCTCTGGAAATGAAGCGTTATCTGTGCCGCTATGTGCACCATATCGACGGACTGCCGGATTTCAGCGCTCTGCGTTTCACCAAGTACAACCAGTACGAGAGCATGATCCTTCCTCTGGTCAAGTACCTGGAGGCCCACGGCGTGCGCATCGAGTATGGCATTGATGTAAAGAATGTCATCATCGAGACCGAAGGGGACAGAAAGGTGGCAAAGCAGATCGTCTATGTAAAGGACGGCGAGGAGCAGACCATTGACCTGATCGAGGATGATCTGGTATTCATCACCAACGGCTGCTGCACCGACACTTCCCGTTACGGCGATCAGGATCACGCACCGGATCTGACCGGTGTAAAGAACGGCAAGGGCGAGTCCTGGGATATGTGGAAGGCCATCGCAGCTCAGGCAGAAAACGGCGAGTACGGCAATCCGGACGCCTTCTGCAGCAATATCGGTGCTACGAACTGGATGAGCGCTACCGTAGAGACCTCCAATGAGGAAGTCATCCAGCACATCATGGACATCTGCAAGCGGGATCCCCGTTCCGGCAAGGTGACCACCGGCGGCATCGTGACCGTAAAGGACAGCACCAAGAACTGGTACCTGTCCTGGACCATCAACCGTCAGCCGCAGTTCAGATCCCAGGATAAGAATGCCGTCCTGGTATGGGTATATGCCCTGAATACTAAGAAAAAGGGCAACTATGTAGACAAGTACATGCGGGAGTGCACCGGCGAAGAAGTCTGCCGTGAGTGGCTGTACCACATCGGTGTTCCCACAGACAGGATCGATACACTGGCACATGAGGCCTGCAACACCACCACCTGCTTCATGCCTTACATCAATGCCTTCTTCCAGCCCAGAAAGGAATCTGACCGGCCGAAGGTAGTGCCGGACGGCGCCGTGAACTTCGCATTCCTGGGTCAGTTCGCAGAGACTCCCAGAGATACGATCTTCACCACCGAGTACTCCATGCGTACCGGTATGGAAGCGGTTTACACCCTGCTGGATATCGACAGAGGTGTGCCGGAGGTATGGGGCAGCAAGTACGATGTGCGTGAGATCCTTCGCGCCTGCTACTATGCGATCGACAAGAAGCCCCTCAGCAAGGCAAAGCTCTCCCTGCCTGAAAAGGAGATGGTGCGCATCCTGACGAAGAAGGTGAAGGGAACAGACCTGGAGATCCTGCTGAAGGAAAGCGGTCTGATCGAGTAGCCAGGTCACGAAGAGCCGGACGCCGTCTGCTGTCTGCAGCCTGCGGAATGCGCAGGAAGCGGACACAGAAAAGGCACGCGGCAGAAGAAGTGTGAGACAGCGGCGACAGCACGCAAATAAAGAGCACGCAGATACAAAAATAACACAAAGAAAAGTGCCCCGGAAGGCGGAAGAGATGCTTTCCGGGGCACTTTTTGTGATATAGTAGACGTATCGCGGGCATGGGCTCTACGGCGCCCCGAAAGGCAGCGTCTCATGCCCCGGAGTCTGCCGCGCAGACAGGGTCGGCAGTGGACGCCCGCAGGCAGAAGCAGAAAATCGGAGCCGTCGTATGGCAGTGCGATGAAGGAGCGGAATGGGAAGAATACGGGCACATCTGAATTATTATATTTCGGCACTGCCGATCATGATCAAGATCGTGGCGGCATCCTGGATCGCCAGACTGCTCTGTGTCCGTCTGATGCGCGCTGTGATCACCTGGCTGATGCACAGCACCGGCCGGATGGCCATCACCACCGCCAATTACCGGTATCTGTTCAGAACCTGGCAGGGCTGGGTCATGCTGGCGCTGATACTGGTTTTTCTGACCATCTATGTGATTATCGACGTAAATACCAAGATCATCGCCACCGGCTATGCGGCCAGACAGAAACAGGCCACGATATGGAAAATATTCCGGGAGGCCTTCCGCAGATCCAGACCGCTTCTTTCGGTGCGGGGCATTTTTGTGGTTCTGGCGGTGGTCATTCTGGTGCCTCTGGCGGGCTTTGGCATCAATACCAGCCTGACCAGAAATTTCCAGATCCCCTATTTCATCATGGAGGTCATCGACAGCACACCCCGCTATACGGCGATCTATCTGGCGGCGATAGCCGGGCTGTTCTACCTGCTCTTTCGACATTTTTTCACCCTGCACTTCGTGCTGCTGGACGGAAAAGATGTGAAGGAGGCGCACCGACTCTCCTCTCTGGTGATGCATACCCACGCCAGACGATTTATTCCCTATTACCTGGTCTACTGCGGCGGCCTGAGCATCGTGCTGGGGGTGCTGCCCTGGCTGAGTGAGGCGATTCTGGAAAATATCGACAGTTTTCCGCTGAATACGGACGGAAAGCTTTATGTGGCGGCGGTGGCAGGCCTGCTGGGCACCGGACTGATATTTGCCGGGGAAAAGATGTACATAGCCCTGCAGATGCTGGAAATGACCCGGTTTTATTACATGTACACGGAGCAGGATCTGCTCACGCCCCAGACAAAGCGGGGGAAAAAATGGATTGCCGTGATCGCCGGGGCAGCACTGGCGATCATCGTCCTGTGCAGTGCGGTGGTGACTGTTTCACCGGAGATTCTCTTTGACAGCAGCGGCCTGCAGATCGTAGCCCACCGGGCCGGCGGAAATCTGGCAGCGGAAAACACCCTGGCTGGCCTGGAAAAGGCCCTGGATGCGGGGGCAAGCGGCGGAGAGATCGACGTACAGCGCACCAAAGACGGCGTCTATATCATCAATCACGACAATACCTTCAAGAGACTGTGCGGCGTAAAAAAGACGGCGCAGTCTATGACCTATGAGGAGATCGGGGCGCTTTCCGTAAAGGATACCTTTGATGAGAACGGCGCGGCGCAGCCGGTGTCCACCCTCGAGGAGATGCTGGATGCGGTGGATGGAGATGAAATTCTCTTCGTGGAATTAAAGGGCAAAACTGCGGATCAGCAGATGGCGGACGACGTGGCGGCCATGGTCAGAGAAAAAGGCAAACAGGACAATGTGGTCATCATTTCGCTGAAATACAATCTCATCAGCTACCTGCATGAGCATTATCAGGACTTAAAGACAGGCCTTCTGTACTTTGCGGCCTACGGGGATGAGACCCAGCTGGAGTGCGATTACCTGCTGATGGAGGAGCGGGTGGCCACCAGAGACAAGCTGTGGCGGATCCATGTGGCAGGCAAGAAGGCAGCGGTATGGACCGTGGATGAAGAAACGTCCATCAAACACTTTCTGTTAGGCGACGTGGACGTCATCATCACCAATCAGGTGGAGGAGACCCTGGCGGTCAGACAGCAGCTGGAGGAAGAGAGTGCACCGGAGCTGCTCCGGGATTTCTTCCTGGATATCATGACAGAACAGTAGAGCCGGTGACAGCGCCGGACGCTGAGCGAGAAACAAAAGAGTATCTATTTAGCACCCATCTAGAATTTACTTCGCAAATTTTCACTGCAGCCGGTCAATTTCAATCGTGAATATGGCAGGAGTCAGGAAAATACAAATAAACAAAACAGGAGATCAGAAATCATGGCAAGACAATTCAGAAGAGACAGCAAAACCGCCATCGTAGAGACCACCCATGGCATCGTGCATGGATATGAGATGGACGGACTTCAGATCTTTAAGGGCATTCCCTATGCAAAGGCACGGCGTTTCCACAGACCGGAGCCCTTTGACTGGGAGGGAATTCTGGATGCATCCAACTACGGTTTTGTGTGTCCGATGCTGGTGAAGGATCACCCCACCGCAGAGCTGAAGGTGCCGCACCGCTATTGGCCCCAGGATGAGGATTGTCTGAACCTCAATATCTGGACCCCCGGACTGGGGGACGGCGCAAAGAGACCGGTGATGGTATGGTTTCACGGCGGCGGTTATACGGCAGGCTCTTCCATAGAGCAGGTGGCCTATGAGGGCGAAAACATGTCCAGAGAAGGCGATGCCGTGGTGGTGAGCGTCAATCACCGTCTGAACATTCTGGGCTATTTTGATCTCTCTGATTTCGGCAAAGAATACGAAAATTCCGGGAATGCCGGGACGGATGACCTGATCGCAGCCCTGCGCTGGGTCCATGACAATGCGGAGAAATTCGGAGGAGACCCGGACAATGTGACCATCTTCGGTCAGTCAGGCGGCGGCGGCAAGGTCACCTGCCTGCTGCAGTCTCCCGCCGCGGATGGCCTGTATCATAAGGCCTATATCATGAGCGGTGTCTGCTATGGCCATAAAAAAGCCATAGTAAGTCTGCCGGATGCAGTGGGAAGCGGCAGAAAGTGCGCCGAGGCGGTCATGAAGGAGCTGGGTCTGGAGAACGTGGAGGAGCTGGAGAAGGTTTCCTACGAACAGTTCGCCAACGCTTACAGCAAAGTAGCACCTGCTCTGCAGGCAGAAGGGGAAAATGTAGGCTGCGCGCCCCATCCCAATGTCTTTTATGCAGGCGATCCGCTGGACGTGGGATTCAGAAAAGAAACGGCCCACATTCCGGTACTGGTGGGCACTGTCTATGGGGAATTCAACTTTGATGAGACACCCTATGACAAGACAAACATGACCAGAGAAGAGCAGATCCGCTATATGGAGAAATGCCTGGGGAAGGAAGGTGCAGATGCCCTGATCCCTCTGTTTGAAAAGGCTTATCCGGAGAGAGCCATCGCCGACTTAAGCAGACTGGATTACATGTTCCGGGCCAACGTTATCGAATACGTAGAGGCAAGAACCAGCCTGGGCGGCAGCGTCTACTCCTATATTTTCAATCATGATCTGCCCATAAACGGCAGCATGACACCCTGGCACTGTGCCGACATCCCCTACGTCTTCCACAATGCATCCCTGGTTCCGTATACGCAGGAGCGCGGCATGGTCATGGAAAGATTAGAGCAGCGGATCTTTGACGCTGTCATGACCTTTGCAAGGACAGGAAATCCCTCCCATCCCATGATACCGGCATGGCCGTCCTCCACCGCGGGATGCGAACACACGATGATGATCGACAACGAGTGGGATGTCCGCACGAATTTTGATCACGAGCTGCAGGAAAAAGGGCATGACATCTTCTA
>CAVKQI010000046.1:0-17948 GCA_963658405.1 bacterium
CTTTTGCAATCATGATGGATTGATGACGCAGCAAAAAAGTGACTACAACGCAAACTATTAAAATTGTAGTCACTTTTTCCGGATATGTCAAATTTCTCTTTACATCTGGTAACTGTTCAGAGCCAGGCAAATTCGGGACAGGCCCTGCCAGATCCTTCTGTTTACTTCGTCCCGTGGGTCAGAATGGTGCCGTACAGGTCGGGTCTGCGGTCGCGGAATACACCCCACTGACGGCGCTTTACGGCCAGTGCATCCAGGTCAAAGGTGGCGGTCAATACGCTCTGCGTCTCTCTGTCAGCCTCTGCCACAATGGCGCCTGTCTCATCGGCGATAAAGGAGGAGCCGTAGAAGGTCATCTCGGTATCGGCATCCTTCTCAGTGCCGATGCGGTTGGAGGCGATCACCGGCATGATGTTGGCTGCCGCATGTCCCTGCATACATCTCTGCCAATGAGGCTTGGAGTCAATATCCAGAGTCGGCTCGCTGCCAATAGCGGTGGGATACAGCAGCATCTCTGCGCCCATCAGTGCCATGCATCTGGCTGCTTCCGGGAACCACTGATCCCAGCAGATACCGGCGCCGATGGTGCCGTAGCGTGTCTTCCATACCTTGAATCCCGTATCACCGGGGGTAAAATAGAATTTCTCCGCATAGGGAAGGCCGTCCGGAATATGGGACTTCCGATACTTTCCAAGGACAGTGCCGTCCGCATCGATGATGGCCAGGGTATTGAACATGGCATTGCCTGCCCGCTCAAAGAAGCTCACCGGCAGCACCACGGAAAGCTCCGCTGCCAGCTCCTGCATCTTCTTTACAGCAGGATTTTCCTCTAAGGGCATGGAGAGCTCCATGTAATCAAAATTCTGATGCTGGCAGAAATAAGGGGTCTCAAAAAGCTCCTGCAGCAGGATGATGTTTGCTCCCTTTGCGGCAGCCTCCCGCACCAGTTTTTCAGCCTTTGCCAGCGTCTCTTCTCTGTCCCAGCTGCAGCTCATCTGTGTAGCTGCTACGGTTACGTTTCTCATTTCCGATTACCTCCGTTAATCACTGTATTTCTGTGCGAAATCTGAATGTTATCTGTCTGCATTCCATATTTTTTTCGGACCTGTGTCGGTGACGAATCTTCAATCTTTGTCAGCACTAAGCGCTCGTCTCTTTATTCCGGAAATCTGCGGCGCACCAGATCCACCAGATACTCCGCCGTGCCCTCTGCTCCGAGCAGGCTGCTGTCGATCATGATGTCCTTGTGATGCTCATCATTGGGCAGATACCCTGCATAATGCATGTGATAGGAATCTCTCGCCTCGTCTACACTGACGATGAGCTGACGGGCTTCCCTGGCATCGATGTGCAGGCTCTCCACGCAGTTTTCCACACGCTTTTCATAGGGCGCGTAGATATACACATGAATCGCATTTTCCATCTCTTCCAGTGTGAAATCCGAGCAGCGGCCTACGATGATGCAGGTCTCCTTTTCGGCCAGGAACTTGATGATATTCTGCTGGGCCGCAAAAATCTCGTCCTGTCTGGTGCTGGTCCCCTTGCCGAGAGGGAACTGCATTCTGCGCAGATAAAAAGGTGCCACCTCTACGCTCTTTGCCGTCTCCTCGTCCTCATCCACCACTGACTCCGGCAGATTCAGCTTTTCTGCGGCATGATCCACCAGATCTCTGTCGTAATACTCAATATTCAGCAGTTCGCTCATACGCTTTGCAATGGGACGCCCCAGACTGCCGAACTGCCTCGTGATGGTGATCACATATTTACTCTTGCTCATTTTTCACCTTTCTGCCGCAATTTATTGCGGCCCCGCGAGGAGAATTTCGCGAAGGCGAATTCTCCGATGCGATCCCGAATGGATGACGTCTACGGCATCCATTCGAATTTTAAAGATATGCCATCAGGCATTTCTTTCAAATTTTTTACCTCCTATGCCGCTGCCTTGCAGCGGCAGCGCGAGGAGAATTTCGCGAAGGCGAATTCTCCGATGCGATCCCGAATGGATGACGTCTACGGCATCCATTCGAATTTTAAAGATATGCCATCAGGCATTTCTTTCAAATTTTGTCGTAGCACTTTTTGCCTTCGAAATAGTTCACCAGGACCTTCATCCGATCCGTCTCCTCCGGCGCCATCTCAAAGAGATTGCCGGAAAGCACTATGATGTCGGCCTTCTTGCCGGCCTCCAGTGTCCCTATCTCCTCCTGTGCATGATAAACCTTTGCACCTTCTATGGTATATCCCCGCAGCACCTGGGGCAAGGTCAAAGTCTCCCATTCCCCGTTCTGTCCGGAGGGTGCGCCGGTCTCGTCCTTTCTCGTCAGAGCTGCCCGGATCGTCGCGAAAGGATTTAGCGATACCACGGGATAGTCCGTTCCCAGTGCCAGCTCCCCGCCTGCCTTAAGGACAGAGCGCCAGGGGAATTCATAGCGGCATCTCTCTTTGCCGAGGGAGGCGAGCTTACTGTTATTGGAAAGGATCAGATGATAGGGCTGCATGGAAGCGATGACCTTCAGCTTTGCAAAACGGGGCAGATCCGAGGGATGGATATTCTCGATATGCTCGATGGTATTGCCAAGGTCGTCCCGACTGCTCTCCTTTTGTGCCTCTTCGTACATATCCAGCGCCATGCGCACGGAGCCGTCGGCGATGCAGTGAAGCCGCACCTGAATACCTTCCTTATTGGCCGCCGTGATCTCCTCCTGCATGGCCTCCCGGGGCCACAGGGGCAGTCCCTTTCCGCAGGTGGAAGGATCATCTGCATAGGGCTCCAGCAGCAGTCCCGTGTGGGTCTCCGTCACCCCGTCCACAAATCCCTTCAACCCGGCTATATGGAAATGCGGGGTGTCGTACCTTTTCTGAAATTCCCGGAACAGCGTAAAGTCCGTATAACCGAAAAGCTTCGTATATACATAGACCTGCGTGTGCAGCTTTCCCTCTGTGTCCAGCTCCCGCAGCACATCATAGGATTTCCTGGTGACATCCGTATAATCGTTGGCAAACATCTCGCTGAGTGCGCCGATGCCGTAGGCCGCCGCCGTCTTCTGAAAAGCCTCGTGAATTTCCTTCTGCTCAGACTGCGTAAAGGAGGAATAGATCTTTTCCGCCGGCGCATAGGCCTCCGGCTCCACCAGAAGTCCGGTGGGCGTGCCGTCCGGGAAATGCACCACTTCTCCGTTTTCTGCCTGGTAATGGGCATCGATGCCGGCCATCTGCATGGCTCTGGTATTCAGCCACATGCTGTGACAGTCCGCATTCATGAGAAATACCGGTCTGTCCGGTATCAGCCGGTCCAGGCTTCGGCAGTCGGGGTAGGTCATCTCCTCCCAGCCTGCCGGGAACCAGCCGCTGCCCCGGATGATCCCATAATCCGGATGCTCTGCGGCGAACTGCTGTATTCTCTCGGCGCAGGCCTGCTGGGAACGGCATTCTCCCAGGTCGTCGCACACGTAGTCGCTGGCATTCACCGCCCCCTGAAAAAGGTGGGTATGGGCATCCACAAAGGAGGGCATGATCATTTTTTCGCCGTAGTCCGTGAGGGGCCAGTCTCTGTAGGTATCCTGCAGCCCGTCCGCCCGGTCAAAGTCCCAGGGCAGCACCGCTTTGATCCGCTCTCCCTCTATCGCCACGGCCGCCGGCCGCGGCACATCCTCCAGGCCGGTATAGACATTTTGGCTTCGTATGATAAATCTGTCCTTGCCGTCTTTGTTTTCTTTCATCCCTGTTACCTGATCTTATTTTCCCTGCAGCTGTTTTTTACCGTGCATCTTTTTCTGCTGCTGTTTTGCTTTCCTTACGGTTCCTCTCTCGCTGCTTTTTAGCCCTTACATAATGAATCCGCAGATCAGAAATCCTACAATGGAAAGAACGCTGGCGATGGCCACATAGGGAAGCTGCGTGGTCACGTGCTCCATATTTTCGATGCCGGCGCCGGTGGAGGCTAATACCGTCGCATCACCGTACATGCAGGCATGGCTGCCGAAGGCACCGCCGGAGATGATGGCTGCCATGATCAGCAGCATGTTGGCACCTACTGCCTGTGCCAGCGGGAAGACGATGGGCGCTACCACGGCGCTCATACCCCAGAAGGAACCGGTGGCAAAGCAAAGCGCAGCTACCAGCACAAAGGCAATGGCCGGGAAGATGGTGCCGGTCAGGAAGGGCTCTGCGATCTGGATGATGTAATCAGACAGACCCATCTCTGCGGTCACGCTCTGCAGAAGGAATGCAGAAGTCAGAAGGATCAGCACCGGAAGCATATCCGCAAAGCCTTTGATGATCACATTAAAGAAATTGTCCAGCGTAACCACCTTGCGGGGTACATAGAGTACAAAGCAGGCAGCGATGGAAACCACCACGGCGGAAAGCAGATCGCTGGTGGCGATGGCCATGACGATCAGCACGATCATGGGGATGGCGAAATCCCACAGGTTGCCGTCCTCTTCATAGCCCTTGTAGTCCTCGTGGTTGTACTTTCTGCTGGCATCGCTGTAGACCTTGCCGGTCTCCTCCACACGCTGGTAGGCCTTTTTCATGGGACCGATCTTGGGCACCACGCCGATGCAGAACAGGAATACCACCACCAGGGTGAGAATAGGATAAAAGCAGAAAGGCAGCGCATGGACATAAGCGCCGATACCGGACGTATAGCCTAAAGCCTTTACGCCCTCCTGTTCAAAGAAGAGGCTGGCATAGAATACGGCCCAGGTGGAGAAAGGAAGCATGACGCATACCGGTGCGCCGGTGGAATCCAGCATATAGGCCAGCGTCTCTCTCGGAATCTTTCTCTTATCGAAGACGTTCTTCATGCAGACACCGATGGAAAGCACATTCAGATAATCATCTACGAAGATCAGAATGCCCATGACAAAGGTGGTCAGCAGGGTCTTTTTTTCGGTGTTGCACCATTTTGCCACCACCTTGGAAAAACCAAAGCTGCCCTTGGACTCCTGCAGCAGGGCGATCAGACTGCCGAACAGACCGCAGGTGATGATGATCCAGATATTATCCGTGGTAGCAGTCTGCAGCATGGAGCACCACTGGGACAAAAAGCCGGTGCCGTATAAAAAGAGCGCACCCAGCAAAGAGCCTGCCACAAGAAATTCCACGCATTTTTTGGTCCATACTGCGCCGATGATGATCAGCAGTATGATGAGAATAGCCAACAATCCCATATTCATAACATATTCCTCTTTCAGACACAGAAAAATGCAAAAGGGGCATGCTTATCTCTAAGCATGCCCCCTTGCATGAACGTTTCTGCAGATCTTCCTGCAATCCTCTTATAAATTCATTACTTTCTTGGTATCAGCCAGTGCCTCGTCCATTCTGCTGATGACGTCTTCCATATCCTGCTGGGAGATCACAGCGGTGGGCTCGAAGCGGATGGTCTTTGCATTGACCAGTGTGCCGGCGGTCATGACACCTCTTGCGAACAGGCCCTTTGCAGTCTCATAACCCATATCGCAGGTATGGAACTCTACTGCCAGCATCAGGCCGGTGCCTCTGACTTCCTGGATCACTTCCGGATACTTCGCTGCCAGCTTCTCCAGGCCGCTCTTTAAGAACTCGCCCTTCGTCTTGCATACGCCCGGAATATCATTCTCCAGCATGTACTTAATGGTAGCGATAGCTGCTGCGCAGCATACCGGGTTGCCGCCGAAGGTAGGAGAACCAAGCAGCCACGGGTTGTCGATGAGCTGCTGTGTCCACATAGCGGGCTTGCAGATGATGCCGGTGATCGGCATGATGCCGCCGCCGAAGGCCTTACCGAAAGTCATGATATCGGGCGTAACACCCTCTGCCTCGCATCTCCACATGGTGCCGGTACGACCCATACCGGTCTGAATCTCATCAAAGATCAGTGCCACGCCGTACTCATCGCAGATCTTGCGGACTTCTGCCAGATATCCCTTGGGAGGAATGATGACGCCGGCCTCGCCCTGAATGGGCTCCAGGATGACAGCGGCTACCTTCTCGCCTACTGCTACCAGGTTCTTAATAGCCTTGCGCACATCCTCTGCCACGCCGTACTCTACATGCTGTACCTGCTGTACCATGGGAGTGTAGGGAACACGATAAGTGGACTTGCCGCCCATGGAGATAGCACCCATGGACTTGCCGTGGAAAGCGCCTACTGTGGAGATATACCATCTGCCGCCGGTAGCGATCCTGGCAAGCTTTAATGCCATCTCTACAGCCTCTGCGCCGCCGTTGGTAAAGAAGCAGTACTGCAGATCACCGGGGGTGATGTTGGCTACAGCCTTTGCCAGATAGCCGCGAAGGGGATCCAGCAGCTCCTGAGAGTGCAGAGCCTGATGATCCAGCTGTGCCTTGACCACTTCCATGATCTCGGGATTTCTGTGGCCGCAGGTATAGATACCGAAGCCGCCCAGGCAGTCGATGAACTTCTCGCCGTTTAAGCCGTAGCAGTAAGCGCCTTCGTCTTCCCACTCCAGCACAGCGCCGTGCTCGGAGTCAGAGGATACGGACTTTCTGTACTTTAACCAGCCCGGGCTTACGTAATTATCAAACTGATCCAGGGTATCCGCTACCATCTGCTTCTTTTCTTCTGCGGGGATATCCTTGCTGTCTGTCTTGATCAGGGAGATCACACGGTCCAGATCTTTGATAACCTGTTCTTTTGTTTCCATGGTGTATTCCTCCTTCTTTCTGCCGCCGTCTCCGGCAGCCGGTACTAAAAAAGCGTACAAGCAGAGTCTTCTGTTTATACGCCATCGTACGTGAATATGTTATCCTTTGCTTTGGATTTGACTGCATTATAGCATCCCGCCGAATGCCGTTCAATTACTTTTTTTAGTGCTTTTCTACTCCTGTTTAAGTAGCTCCGTGTGCAATCAAGTAGTTTTTTCATCGGAATTCTGCTGAAATCATCTTCTTTTACGTTTTTTTATACCCCTGTATGTGCATTTCACGTATGCATGCCGCGTGGGCCTATTTATCACAGGCGATTTATTCCGGATATTTATCATAGTCACTTATTCTGAGCGTTTAGCATAGTCATTTATTCCGGGTGTTTTTCCATACAGAAACTTCACTCCCCTTGCCATGTTCCGGCAGAACCTATGCTATGTTTTGTCCGATGTTGATGCCCTTTCCCGTAAAACAAAAAAGCACCGGCAGAAAGCTTTGCTTTCCGCCGGCGCCCTGTTTGCTTCATTCATGTGGGAATTTACTTGGCGTAGTCTGTCACCCGGGACTCCCTGATGACATTGACTTTGATCTGACCCGGATACTCCATCTCATTCTCGATCTTCTTGGAAATCTCGCGGGCGAGCAATACCATATCGGTATCGCTGATCTGCTCAGGAACTACCATTACACGAACTTCTCTGCCTGCCTGAATGGCATAAGAATTACTTACCCCTTTGAAACTGTTGGTGATCTCTTCTAACTGTTTAAGTCTGGAGGTATAGGTCTCCAGGGTCTCCCGTCTCGCACCGGGACGTGCTGCGGAAATCGTATCCGCTGCCTGTACGATACATGCGATAAGGCTGGTCGGCTCCACATCGCCGTGGTGCGATTCCACAGCATTGATGACCACAGCCGATTCCTTATATTTGCGGCAGAGCTCAGCGCCCAGCTGTACATGGGAGCCTTCCATCTCATGATCCACTGACTTGCCGATATCGTGGAGCAAGCCTGCTCTCTTGGCCAGACGGATGTCCAGTCCGAGCTCGCCGGCTAAAAGGCCGGACAGCTGGGATACTTCGATGGAATGCTTTAACGCATTCTGTCCATAGCTGGTACGATAGCGCATCTTTCCCAGCAGACGAACCAGTTCGGAGTGAATGCCGTGCACACCTACCTCCAGGGTAGCTGCCTCGCCTTCTTCCTTGATCTTGGTCTCTACTTCGCGCTGCGCCTTTTCTACCATTTCTTCGATCCTGGCCGGATGGATACGTCCGTCCACGATCAGTTTCTCCAATGCGATCCGCGCCACCTCGCGGCGGATGGGATCAAAGCCGGAAATAACTACGGCTTCCGGTGTATCGTCGATGATCAGGTCTACGCCGGTAAGTGTCTCCAGCGTCCGGATATTACGGCCTTCACGGCCGATGATCCTGCCCTTCATCTCATCACTGGGAAGCTGCACGACAGAGATCGTGGACTCGGATACATGATCCGCTGCGCACCGCTGGATCGCGGATACCACATATTCCTTGGCTTTCTTGTCGGCTTCTTCCTTGGCTTCCGCCTCGATCTCCTTGATCATGACGGCGGAATCGTGTCTTACTTCTTCTTCAACAGTTTTTAAGAGGTATTCTTTTGCCTGTTCGGAGGTTAATCCGGAAATTCGTTCGAGTTCCTGTACGCGCTGCTCATTCAGTCTGGAAATTTCTTCCTTCTGTTTCTGCAGTGACTCTTCTCTCGCCTGCAGGCTCTGTTCCTTACGTTCCAGGGCCTCGGACTTGCGGTCGACAGACTCTTCCTTCTGCTGCACTCTGCGCTCGTTGCGCTGCACTTCATTGCGGCGGTCTTTGATCTCCTTCTCCAGATCATTTCTGGTCTTGATGGATTCTTCCTTGACCTCCAGCAGTGCTTCGCGCTTCTTCGCCTCAGCAGTCGTCAGTGCCTCATCGATGATCGCCCTCGCCTTTTCCTCTGCATTGCCGATCTTGGCATCCGCCTGTTTCTTGCGATAATTGGTGGTAACCACGGCAGTAGCCGGAATGGCGATTACGAGAGTGACAATCACAGCAATGATCGCACTCAGCATAATACAGGAGCACCTCCTTATTTAATTTGTATTGTATATACACCGATCGGGTGTACGGTGCTCATGCTGCTGTCTGCGACCTCAACGAGCTACCGAAATCTGCACCCTAATTGACATATCCACAACAGTTAAATTTTATACGAGATCTTTATCTATGTCAAGAAAAGCCGCAGGCAAGTTGTGCAAACTGCCCACATATTCCTTCCATAATGTGAATACCCGTACACCGGCCGAGGGAGCGGGTCCTGTCGGCGATGTCCGCTTGGGGACGCCTCTCGTCCGGCTGGACTGTGAACACAGTGAACAGCAATGTATACCACAGTTTTATTCAGAAAAGCTTCTCCGTCAGATACCGATAAATTTCTTCATTCCTGTCCTGCCAGTGCTCCGTGATGCTGCGGGCCGTCTCCTGATCCGGCACATTCATCCGCAGATCCACCAGGACCGTCTTCTTCTCCTGGATGGCCAGATGGGTCTCAAAGCTGCCGTTAGCCGTCTCATAGTACTCTGATGTCACCGCTGACTCACTGCGCAGCACCGCCCCGTTTTTCTTAAGGAATGTCTCGATCTGGGTCTTGATCTCCTGATTGAGCTGATCTGCAAAAAAGCCAAGGGATTCCCTGCCGTCCTCCGTGATCCGCAGAAAGGTGCGGTTTAATCTGGTCTGGGATTCCACCAGGTGGCTTTCCTCCATCTCTGCAAAAGTCTGCTGCAGAGTCATGAAATTGGTATAACCGTTCTCCAGTATGAAATCCGAGATCTGCGCCTTGGAAATCGGCGTATCGATCTTGTCCAGCATATAGAGAACGATCAGTTTGTAAACTGTCAAAGTTGATGCCATAACTACCTCTCTTTTACCGCTTTTTACAATCACACTGTCACGCGTACTTTACAGATTTCCCTGGGGTGAGTGATTGCCCACAGATTCTGTTCGGGGAGCCAATTCCTCCGGCTGTCCGTAGCGCTCCTGTCCGGTCAGTGCCTGCATGTGCTCTCTGATGTGTTTTTCGTAGCCGTTTTCAGAAGGCTGATAGAGAACCCGGTCTCTGATCTGCTCCGGCAGATAGGGCTGCCCGGAATAATGTCCCTTGTACAGGTGAGCATATTCATAGCCGATGCCGTGTCCCAGCCTGCCCGCCTGCGGATAATGGGCATCCTGCAGATACGGAGGAATCGGGAGATTTCCGGTCTCCTCCACCAGCCGGGCCGCCGCGCTGACGGATTCCACTGCTGTATTGCTCTTCGGTGCTGTAGCCACATATTCTGCCGCCTGCGCCAGAATGATCCTTGACTCCGGCATGCCCAGGCGCTCACAGGCCAGCGATGCGTTGACCGCCACGATCAATGCCTGCGGATCGGCATTGCCCACGTCTTCTGCTGCGCAGATCATGATACGTCTGGCTATGAATTCCGGCTCCTCCCCGGCTCCCAGCATCCTGGCCAGATAATAGACCGCCGCATCCGGGTCCGATCCCCGCATACTCTTGATAAAAGCCGAGATCGTATCGTAATGATTGTCCCCACTCTTGTCATATCTGGCGACACGTTTCTGAATACATTCCTTCGCCACATCCAGCGTGATATGGATCAGTCCGTCTTCGCCGCGCTCTGTGGTCAGAATACCCAGCTCCACAGCATTCAGCGCATGACGGGCATCGCCGCCGGAAAGGTCTGCCAGGAAATCCTCCGCCTCCTTGGTGATCTCGGCATGATAGCTGCCCATCCCCCGCTCAGTATCATAGACTGCCCTGTGGATCAGACTCTTCACATCCTCAGGCGAGAGCGGATGCAGCTCAAAGATCACCGACCGGGAAAGAAGAGCCCCGTTCACCTCAAAATAAGGATTCTCCGTGGTGGCGCCGATCAGCGTCACCGTGCCGTCCTCCACGAAAGGCAGCAGATAGTCCTGCTGTCCCTTATTAAAGCGATGGATCTCGTCGATAAAAAGGATGGTCTTCTTCCCGTACATGCCCAGACGATCCTTGGCCTGCTTCACCACATCCTCCATATCCTTCTTGCCGGAGGCCGTGGCATTGAGCTGCACAAACTCCGCGCTGGTGGTATGGGCGATGACCTGCGCCAGCGTAGTCTTTCCCGTTCCGGGCGGCCCGTAAAAGATCACCGACCCCAGCTTGTCCGCCTTGATGGCCCGGTAGAGCAGCTTGTCCTTCCCGATGATGTGCTGCTGCCCCACCACTTCCTCCAGCGTGCGAGGCCGAAGACGGGCGGCCAACGGGGATTCCTGCTCCTTGCGGGTACTGGCCATATATTCGAAGAGATCCATTTTTACCTCCTTATGCCGCTGCTTTTGCAGCGGCAGCCTGAGGAGAATTTCGCGAAGGCGAATTCTCCGAAAGAAATGCCCGAAGGCATTTCTTTTGGTTACGAATTGATGACGTCTACGGCATCAATTCGTGTTTGAAAGGAATGCCATCAGACATTTCTTTCAAACTTTACCTCCCTATGCCGCTGTTTTACAGTGGCTTGCAATGCTATGTCCTATGTTAGTTTAACCATTTGTCCGGCATTTGTCACTTGGTTTGTCACAGTCCACCCGCTCCCTCGCTCGGCGTCCGGGTGCTGCCCTCCAGCCTACGATAGGACTAAAAAAACCAGTTCACTTTTCAGTGAACTGGTTTTTGAATGGATGCCGCAGGACTTAGCCCTTAACTGCACCGGCTACCATACCTTCGATGATCTTCTTACTGAAGACGAAGTACAGAACTACGATGGGAGCCATGGTGATCAGCATACCGGACATGATCTTCGGATAGTCGGATGCGAACTGACCCTTGAAGTTTGTCATTGCCAGCGGAACTGTCTGCAGAGCCACATTCTTACTGGAAAGTACCAGTGCGAAGGAGAACTCATTCCAGCAGGAGAAGCTCTGGATGATGGCTACGGTAGTCAGGATCGGTCTTGTAACCGGAAGGATGATGCTGAACAAAGTCTTGGTGAAGGAGCTGCCGTCGATAGCGGCTGCTTCCTCTAATTCTACGGGCACTGACTTGATAAAGCTCTCGATCAGGAATACCGCAATGGGCAAACCGAATGCCACATAGGGAATGATCAGAGTGAACCACTTGTTGGCAAAACCTACGCTGTTGAATACTACGTAGATAGGAACCAGCAGAGAGTGAATCGGGATCAGCAGACCCATCAGGAACAATGCATACAGCGCACGGTTTAACTTAAACTCGATTCTGGCCAGGATATAACCGACGATGAAACCGAACAGCACGATCAGCACTACGGAAATAACGGTAGTACGCACGCTGTTTACCATGGAATCAGCGATGTGGTAATCCTTGTTGGTCAGCACCTTGATGTAGTTGGCCCATGTAGGGTTGGTAGGCAGACCGATGATATCTGCATTAAACTGTCTCTTCAGCTTCAGAGAAGAGTAGAACATCCATACCAGCGGGAAAATGCAGGAAATGGAGAATGCCAGAAGAATCACATTGATGACAACTGCTGCAACGCCTGTGGCAAATCTCTGTCCGGGAGTTCTGGCGCTCTTTACTTTTGTCATTTTAAATTCCTGTTTCTTTGCCATTTACTCCACCCCCTTGTCTCTCATAAGGAAGTTAACCAGTTTCTGGCTGCCGCCGATCACGATCAGGCTGACTACGAAGATGGCAACGGAAATACAGCTGCCGTATCCTAAGTCGCTCTGCTTAAAGGAAACATTGTATCCGTACAGCGCCATAACCATGGATGCCGTACCGGGACCACCCTTTGTCATGGTATAGATGTGATCGAATACCTTCATGTTTCCGGCTACGCACAGCGTGATGCAGACCATGATCATATTCTTGATCAGGGGAAGGATGATATATACCGCTCTCTGCCATGCATTGGCACCGTCTAACTCTGCTACTTCGAAGATCTCATTATCTACTGCTGCAATAGCGGACAGAAGGATAACCATGTAGTAACCAATGTACTGCCATACCAGCGGGATTGCTACGAGGGTCAACACCAGGCTGGAATTGTTCAGCCATACCTGCGTCTGGTCTGCATGGCCGGTAGCACGCAGGATGTAGTTGATGATACCTCTCTTATTGTCGTAAATCATGGTCCAGATCAGGCCGATGTAAACGGCTGAGATCGTGCTCGGGAAGAAACCGAAAGTACGATGGACACCTTTTAATTTGGTCAGCTTGGAATTGATCATCAGCACAAAGATGAAAGCAATGCCGACCTGACCGATAACGCTCAGGAAAACAATGTAAATGTTGTGAACAAAAGCTTCCCAGAATGTTTTGTCATGGAACAGTGTGATGTAGTTTGTCAGGCCATTGAAGGTCTTAACCGGGCCGCCTTTCCACTGAAAGAAGCTGAAAAACAGCGCTGCAAAAAGCGGGACCAAAACAGAGAAGACATACCAGATGACCGGGATCGCAAGGAATGCTACGATAACCCGCATTTTAGGTTTGATTGCTTTTAACATAAGCAAATCCCCCTTTTGGAATGATTGAAAAAAGGCCAATATGCAACTTACAGGATCCTCTCCTGCCGCCGCATAAGGGCCGAAAAGGAATTTAAACCTGTAAAAAAGGGTCTTGGGTAACTCTGCCAAGACCCTCTTTACTGTTATTTTACTACAATTTTTTAGTTATTTCATCAATATTTTATTAAGATTTCAAAATATTCAGAAATAATCCTTTTAATTGTCACTGAACTTGATCTGCTTACTTATTCAGGTAAACTTCCTCGTACTTAGCCTGAATATCCTTTGCCAGATCTTCTGCAGTGCCGTCGCCGTTCATCAGCTCCTGAAGACCGGTGTTGCAAACTTCCCAAACTGCGGAGTCTACATAGGAATCATAGATTTCGCAAGGAGTGGTGTCTACATAGGAGTAGTTGTAGAATGCTGCGGTTACATCGTCGAATGCGCTAAGGTCTACATCGTCAACCTTGGTCAGACCTGCTAATGCGTAGTTCTCTGCTACGTAGTTAGCGAAGTCAGGGCCGGTCAGCTTGTAGCAAAGGTCGATGCAGGCTGCAAGCTTGTCAGGATCCTCTGCAACCTTGGCATTGATAGCCATACCATAGCCAAGACCGATGTTCTGGCTGTTAGCATCTTCTGTAGCATCAGCGGGCTGAGGCAGAACTGCAAAGCCGATGTTGTCATACTTCTCTTCGTCAGACTCCTTCAGAGTAGCTGCGATGTAAGACTCATCCCAGTTGCCGCCGATGAATGCTGCAGCATCGCCTGCGATGTAGTACTCACGAGCATCCTCGTTGGTTACGGAGTTGAAGTCCTCGTTGAAGACACCGCTCTGGAAGATATCCTGAGTGAACTGCAGTGCAGCTACGAAGGTGTCATCTGTGAAGGAAGCCTCGCCGTCGCCGTCGATGATGTGCTGGAACCAATCCTTACCGGTATATCTGTCACCTAAGGTGCTCAGGAAATCGGAGTTAGCCTGCCACTGACCGCCATTGCCGAATGCGATGGTGTCGATGCCCTGCTCGCTGAAGTACTCAGCAGCCTTCTTTACATCATCCCAGTTGTCCGGGAAGCTGTCGAAGCCAGCCTCTTCCCACATAGCCTTGTCGTAAACGACTACGGTGCAGGTGCCGCCGGTCAGAGCCGGAAGAGCGTAGATCTTGTCACCGTCCTTGAAGGGAGTGAAGTAATCCTGGTTGTAATCATCATAGTAAGGAGAATTCTTGATGACATCGGTCATATCATAGATCAGACCCTGTGCTGCCCATGCCTTGGTGTTCATACCCTGTAACAGGAATACGTCCGGAAGGTCATCAGCTGCTGCCATTGTAGCGATCTGAGTCTTGTACTCTGCGTTAGCCAGTACGTTCTGGTTCAGAGTGATGTCAGGATGAGCCTCATCCCACTCAGCAACCATGGTACGGAAACCATCGGAACCGCCGTTACCCTCAGACTCCTCAGATGTGGAGTAGTGCATCAGGTTGATCTCACCGGTATAAGCTAACTCGGTAGCTTCGGTGGACTCTTCAGAATCAGCTGCCTCAGTATCCTCTTCCTCATCAGCTGCTTCCTCGGTGCTCTCTTCCTCTGTAGCCTCCTCGGTAGTTGTCTCCTCGGTGGTGGAAGTGGAAGAAGATCCACAGCCTACCAGAAGAGTAGCTACCATTGCAGTGCTCAGTAATGCTGCTAATAACTTTTTCTTCACTTGCTTTTCCTCCTATAAAGTTATTTTTAGAGCTTGAAACGATGCTTTCAACGCGAACCCTGTGAAAAGTTCTTAATCGTTTTCGCAAGTTCATCATACAACCTTCTTCACATTTTTGTCAATAAGTATTCACAATTAGCGAGCACTTCTCATGTTTTTAACAATTTAAACACAGTTTTTTTGTGCACTATCACAATACAAGACGCAAAAAGCACGCGAAAGCGCCCTTTTCTTGTTGCAAACCGCTGTCCGATTTTCCTTCTCCGAGCGAAAATCAAAGATGCACGCCTTCATTTTTTTCGTCAAAAAACCTAAAAAAAAATAACTCCAATGCGGTTTATAGGTTAATTTGATGTAACCTGACCTCTTAAACGTTTTCACCAGAATAGACAGAAAAATAGAACAATATAAAAGAGAAAGAACGAGCTCTTTCCCTGTTCGTTCTTTCTCTCCTTTAAATCAAATGCAGAAGTCAGTCCGCTGCAGATTTATTCTGTGTACTCTGCTGCGCTATCGATGAAAACTTTATATTCATCTGTTACTTCGTGATAGTGCCGTCCAGATCCCAGAGGTCTTCCCAGCCGTGTGCGCCCGGCCAGAGGAATACCTGTCCCTTTACCAGGCGGCAGTTCTTGTCGTCTTTGGCGATGGCCTCCATCTCCTCCTTCGTCAGAGGATCTTCGAAGCTGGCCTTCAGGTTATTGATATACTGGCCTTCCTTGACGGAAAAAGGAATCGGGATCTGTCCGTTCTGTACGGCCCATTTTAAGCACGTCACTGCCGGGTGATCCCCGTGGGCTGCCGCTGCTGCTTTGATGGACGGAAGATCTACATCCGCCACATCCTCCGGTGTCCGGTCTCTCTCCGGTCTGGAAGGAGAGCCGATGGGGCAAAAGCCGATGGGCTGTATGCCCTTCTCTACTACGTAATCAAAGAGCTCCCGCTGCTGGAAGGAAGGATGCAGCTCCATCTCGATGGCTGCGGGCTTGATCCGGCAAAGAGGCAGCACTGCCTCGAGCTTCGGGATCGTCATATTGGACATGGCGATATTCTTGGCCAGTCCTCTGTCCACCAGCTCCTCGAGCTGATGCCAGGCATCCATAAACTCCTCCACCGAGAAGGGCTTGGAATCCGGATTTCTGGAATCACCGTCGCAGTGAGGTGCATGGTAGTTCGGGAAAGGCCAGTGAAGGAAATACAGGTCCACATAATCAAGCTGCAGATCCCGCAGGCTCTGCTCACAGGACTCCACCACATGGCGGTGCTGATCATTCCACACCTTGGAGGTGACATAAAGTTCCTCTCTGGTCACCACGCCCTCTGTAAGGACACGGCTGAGCACTTCACCGATCTCCTTTTCATTCATATAGACGGCTGCGCAGTCGATGAGCCGATAGCCGGAGCAAATGGCCCCATAGACCGCTGCAGAGATCTCCTCCGCGCCGTATTTATCCGATCCGAAGGTACCAAGACCGATGGCAGGGATCCGGCTGCCGTCCGTGAGGATACGGCTTGGCACCTGAGAACTGTAATCTGCCTTTTTTTCTTTCCAATCACTCTGCACGTTTCTACTCCCCTTTTCCTATCTTTCTGCATGCATTCTTAGACATGAAAATAACGGTCTGCTTAGTCCGGGAATACCACTGCCACCTTGCCGCACTGGCCGCTGGCCATAAGTCTGTAAGCATCGTCTGCCTTCTCCAGCGGGAACTCGTCGGTGATCAGATCTTCCGGATGGATGCCCCAGCGAACCAGATGCTCTACCAGATCTTCCATCTTCCACAGTGATGTTACCCAGGAACCGTAGATGGTCTTCTGTCCGTGGATCATATCCGGGCTGGGATTGAGGCTCATGGTATTGCCTTCGCCTACCAGTGCGATCTTGCCCCACTCTCTGGTAGCTCTCACTGCTGTCTGGCGTCCGCCGTCGGAAGCGCTGGCATCGATGGCTCTCTCTACGCCGTAGCCGCCGGTCACTGCCTTGATCTTCTCTACGGTATCCTCGCCGGGTTCAAATACATAATCCACCAGGTCAAGCTTCTTGGCAAGTTCGATACGATAAGGATTGCTCTCTACGCCGATGAGCTTGGTGGCGCCCATAGCCTTGCAGAGCATCAGTGCAGCCAGTCCTACCGGGCCAAGGCCTGTCACCAGTACCGCGTCGTTGCCGCTGATGCCGATCTTTTCGATTGCCTCATAAACGGTACCGAAGCCGCATGCTACCTGTGCACCGTCCTTGTAGGTCAGCTCATCCGGCAGTGCGATCAGGTCCTTCTCATCGCAGAGGATGTAAGGTGCCATACCGCCGTTTCTCTGCCAGCCGTAAGCCTGACGCAAGGGGCTCTTGCAGGAGATATAGTAACCGCGGCGGCAGTCATAGCAGACACCGCAGCCGGAAATATGATAGACGATGACTCTGTCGCCCTTTTTGAAGCGGCGCATGCCCTCTCCGACTTCTTCGATGATGCCGCAGGGCTCGTGGCCGGCTGCCATGCCGGGGATGTAGCCTTCCGGTCCCTTGCCTACATGTTCTCTGTAGATGCAGCGGATATCACTGCCGCAGATGGTGGTAGCCTTTGTCTTTACCAGCACCTGTCCGTGTCCGGGCTTCGGAACGTCAAATTCCTTTAATTCCACTGTGCTGTTGCCGGGAAGGATCGCCCCAATCATTTTCACTGCCATGCTCTGTAACCTCCTGTTTGCTGTTTTTGTTTTCTGCTTTGTACCCTTGTTTTTCTTTTGCTTTCGTCCGCTTCGTGTATCTGTGCAGGACTATTCCCCTGTCTGCTGCACGATTGCGGTTTGTACTCGTTGTTCTCATTTTAAAACATGGAATATGCAAAAATAAGACAGATTCATGCCAATATGCAGGAGCAGATGGCGTGTTGGCGAATTTTCTGTTAAAATAGGCTGTATTATAGCGGCATAAGAAGGTAAAAGTTTGAAAGAAATGCCTGATGGCATTTCTTTCAAACTCGAACGATGACGTAAACGTCATCATTCGCAATCCTATCGGAGAATTCGCCTTCGCGAAATTCTCCTCAGGCTGC
>CAVKQI010000047.1:0-17753 GCA_963658405.1 bacterium
CGTAAACGTCATCAATTCGTAATCGCATCAGGGAATTCGCCTTCGCGAAATTCCCTTCGCGTTACCGCTGCAAAAGCAGCGGCAGAGAGAGGTAAGTTTGAAAGAAATGCCTGATGGCATTTCTTTCAAACTCGAATTGATGCCGTAAACGCCATCAATTCGTGATCGTATCGGAGAATCCGCCTTCGCGAATTCTCCTCACGGTGCCGCAATTAATTGCGGCACAGAAAGGTAAATATGAAAAAGAAAGTACTGGCACTATTTCTGGCAGCGACCCTGCTGACGGGTCTGTACGGCTGCAGCACAGCGAACAGCCAAAGTGCAGCAGACACTGCCGCGGCGACGGAAGCAGCCGCTGCAGAGGAAGCAGAGACAACAGAAGCATCCGCCGCAGACACAGCAGAAGAGACGACAGATACATCTGCGGCAGAGACCGTCGATTATACCACCGGCAGCCCCTGGATGGATTCCAACATCGCGAGCAACGTGGAAAGTGTCTCGGAGGCAGATGTAAAGGATCATTTTGAGCTGGCTGTCAACGGGGAGTGGGTAAAGACACACAAGATCAAGTCCGGCGAATCCTGCAGTACGTTTATGGATGAATTCGGCGATACACTGCGGGAACGCCTTCTGGGGATCATGCAGTCTGATGCTGAGGCGAAGGCAGGAGACCATAATGCAGAACTGGTAAATACCTTATATCAGGCATTTATGGACTGGGATGCGAGGGATGCAGCAGGCACAACGCCGCTGATGCCCTATCTGCAGGAAATCGAGGAAATACAGAATCTGGAAGACCTGACAGCCTATATCGAAGATCCCGGCTATAAATTAGCCGGTATTCTGGATACATATGTGGGACAGAGTACAAAGGATTCCGGTGTGCATGTTCTGCTGATCGGAATACCGGAAAAATTCCTGAATGATGCTGCAGATTACGATGATCTGGAGAACATGTCGGATTATACCAAACTGATCTATGACTGCGGAGAGGAGGAGGTAGAGACGGTCCTCACCCAGTGTGGGTATACAGAAGATGAAGCAAAACAGATCTATGAGGGGGCAATTCAGTTTGAAAAGAAGGCAGCTGCACTGGCTTATACCAGTGATGAGTTAAACCTTACGGAAACACAGGACATTCTGAATGAGCAGATTTATGCCCCGGAGGACCTGGAGAAGTATGGATGGTATTCCATTCTGAAGGAAGGGCTCAAAGCCCAGGGAGCAGAGGAAATTCCCGATATATGGCTGTGTGAGAAGATGGACTATTTTGAGCATCTGGATGAGCTTCTTTCCGATGACAATGTAGAGATCATAAAGGATTATCTCCTGGCGCATACGGCCAGCGAAGCGATCGATCGTCTGGACAGAGCGACTTATTATAAATATCAGGACATCCAGAATAAGATGGATGGCTCAGAAGGTTACAGGGAAGAGACCACTTATGCGGTCAATGTGGTTTCCAGCGAGCTGCAATGGCCATTGTCCAGGCTTTACTGTGATCAGTATGTTTCTGCTGAGGATAAGCAGGTGATCTATGACCTGATTGAGGAAATCCTGGATGCCTACAAGGATATGCTGCAGGAGGAGGATTTCCTGTCAGAAGCCACAAAGGAAAAAGCCATCGAAAAACTGAGCAGGATCAGGATCAACTGCATGTATCCGGATGACTGGAGTAAGTATTGCTATGATGACCTGGAGATCTCAGACAGCTATTTTGAAGCGCTTGCAGATATAGAAGAGTATGAAGCGCAGAAACAGTTTGCCAAGATCAATGAACCGGTAGATCAGGATAAGTGGACAGATAACCCTCTTGCAGAGAATGCCTACTATGACTTTCAGAATAATTCCATCAACATCATGCCTGGTCTGATCGGGGACAATTTCTATAACAGCTATATGTCCAAGGAAGAAATATACGGCAAAACAGGGGCAGTGATCGGTCATGAAATATCCCATGCTTTTGATTCCAACGGATCTGCCTACGATGCGGATGGAAATCATGTGGATTGGTGGACCAGTGAGGACAAGGCAAAGTTTAAGGAAAAGACGGATAGGCTGGTAGCTTATTTTGACAGTATTTCCGCCTGGGACGGTGTTTTCTGTAATGGTGAGATGGTGAAGACGGAGGCCTGTGCGGATATGGGCGGTATATCCGTGCTCCTGCGTCTGGCCGCAAAGGATCCTGATTTTGACTATCAGACATTCTTTAAATCCTATGCCAGATCATGGGCAGAGAATGATACACCGGAACTGACTTATAATTGCGTCAAATACGATGTGCATCCTCTGAGCTACCTGCGTGTGAACACTGTGGTGGCGCAGTATCAGGAATTCCTTGATGCCTTCGATGTCAAGGAAGGAGACGGCATGTATATTGCGCCGGAGGATCGTGTGACGATCTGGTGACAAAAAAGATCCGGAAGAAATGCGAAGGAGCATTTCTTCCGGATCTTTTTAAACGTGGGATGGAATCTGACCGAAACAGAGATTATTATGAACAGAGTTGATGATCAGAGCAATTATATAAAATGAAAGGGAGAGTACTGTGGACAATAAATTATCTCTTTCCTGCGATTACATGGAAGGGGCACATCCTAAGATCCTTCAGCGACTTACAGAGACGAATTTTGAGAAAACACCGGGATATGGTTTGGATCATTATTGTGAATCTGCCAGAGAAAAAAACGTCTGGCCTGCTGCCAATCAGAGGCAGAGGTGTTCTTTCTGGTCGGCGGGACACAGACAAATGTCACAGTGATTGATGCACTTTGCCGTGTCCTGGAATGAATTAACCGAGCGCTACATCCAGCATCATCATCAGGGAAAAGCCAATGGCGAAGCCGATGGTACCGATATTGGAATGGGAGCCTTCGGCAGTCTCCGGGATCAGCTCCTCCACTACAACGTACATCATGGCGCCGGCGGCAAAGGCCAGAAGATACGGAAGTATGGGCGAAATAAAACGGTATAATAATACGGTGAGCAAGGCGGCAGCGGGCTCCACAACACCGGACAGCATGCCGTAAAGAAAGGCGCGGTGACTGCTCATGCCCTCTGTCTTAAGAGGCAGAGAGATGATAGCCCCCTCCGGAAAATTCTGGATGGCTATGCCAATGGAAAGTGCAAAAGCGCCTGCCAGGGTAATGCCGCTGTTTTCGGTGAGCATTCCTGCGAACATGACGCCGACGGCCATTCCCTCCGGAATATTGTGGAGAGTCACCGCCAGCACCAGCATAGTAGTCTTTTTCAGGGTGCTGGAGGGACCCTCTGGCTCGTCACAGCCGATGTGGAGGTGCGGCACATGCTGATCCAGGAAAAGCAAAAAGAGAATACCGCAGAGGAAACCGGCTACAGCCGGTAGAAAGGCAAGCTTTCCCAGACCTAAGGAGAGATTCATAGAGGGGATCAGCAGGGACCACACCGAGGCTGCCACCATGACGCCGGAGGCAAAGCCAAGCAGTCCCTTTTCTGCTTTTTTCTGAATGCCGTTTTTAAGAAAATAAACGCAGCCGGCACCGAGACTGGTTCCGGCGAAGGGAATTAATATCCCGAGAATGACATTCCCAAAATTATCCATAAGTATTTGTTATTTCCTTTTTCCTGTGTGCCGGATTCTGTGGAAGAATCTTATAGTGAGTGTGTTGGCTTTATTGTACTGTATTTACAGTGAATAGAAAATAATCTTCTGTAAATGAAAGAAAGCGGACGGTTCTGCTGCATAGATACAAACTGATACGCTTTTGATATGGGATGCCTGTTATCCTGCAGGACAGATCGTTGGATGATATAATACATACAAGGTAATACAGTCTAAAGAAATGCCGTTGGACATTTCTTTCGGAGAATTCGCCTTCGCGGAATTCTCCTCACGCTGCCGCAGTAAACTGCGGCATAGGGAGGTTAGTTTGAAGGAAATGCCTGATGGCATTTCTTTCAAACTCGATTGATGACGTAAACGTCATCAATTCGTGATCGTATCGGAGAATTCGCCTTTGCGAAATTCTCCTCACGTTGCCGCAACCAATTGCGGCAAAGAAAGGAAAAACATGAAAAAGAAACCATCCATGAGAGTCATAGCGATTCTTTTCGTCTTCTGCGCAGCATTTGCGGTGGGTTATACTGCCTACAATGCGAGTGTGAAGAAAAATGCACAGAAAGAGACGGCTGTACAGGAGACAGCAGAAGAGGCAGGCAGTCAGGAGAACGCCGGTGAGGAGGCTGCTGACGAAGAGAATGCAGAAGTAGCGGAGACAGCAGATAATGCTGGCACAGAGCAGGAAGCTGCTGCTGAGGAGACGACGGCAGAGGATATTCCTCATGTGATCTTTGATACGGATATCGGCAACTGTACCGATGACCTGCTGGCTATGCAGGCCCTGTTTGCTCTGCAGGCCAAGGGCGAATGCCAGGTGGATGCGGTGGTATCCAGTGCGAAGCATAAGGGAAGCCAGGAATTCCTGGACCGGGCCATGCATTATTATAAGGCAGACAGTCTGCCCCTTGGTTTTGTAGAAGGAGAAAAGGATCTCTACGAGCTGACACCCTACTACACGCTGGTGGATGAAACCAACGAAGACGGCACACCCCTTCTGGAGGGCACCGGCGTGGATATCGCCGACCGTCCCACAGGATGCCAGGTATACAGAGAGACGCTGGCCAAGCTGCCGGATAAGAGTGCCGTGATCATCTGTATAGGCATGGCCAGCAATATCGGTGAGCTGCTGGATTCAGAGCCTGATGACATCTCTCCGCTTTCTGGGCGCGAACTGGTAGAGCAGAAGGTAAAGACCCTGTATCTCATGGCAGGCTGCTTTGAAAAGGTAGAGAGGTTGGACAGACCCGGAGAATATCTGGACGCAGAGTACAATGTACTGGGAGACATCCCGTTAGCTAAAAAGGTACTGGAGACATGGCCGGAGGATCTGGTGCTGATCCCTCTGGAGGCGGGCATGGACTTCCCCTGCATCAGAGCCGATGTGCTGGAGGACTACGCAGATCAGCCTTCTTCTCTCCTGTATCTGACTTACAGCAAATGGAAAGTGGGAGAAGTCTCCGGCGATGTGGGCCCTCATTGGTGGGATCCCCTGGCAGTAGCCTATGCGCTTGATCCCTCTGCGGCATCCTATTTCGCAGAGCCGGTGCGCGGCAGTGTGACAGTGGCAGAGGACGGCAAGACCACCTTTACGGAGAAGGCAGACGGCAATACTGTGGTGGTAAAGCCCTTGAAGGACAAAGAAGAGGAAATGTATAAGCTCCTGCGTTCCTATTCTTCCTATCAGCCGTAGGACAAGGAGCAGAGATAAAGGAAATGTAGAATTAAAAAGGGGATGGTAGAAAATGCCATCCCTTTTTTCGAATGTTCCTGAACCATCAGAATAATCGGATTCATTACAGACTGCTGCATACAGATCGGCAGGGAAAAGGAGAACATTATGCAGAATTATTCAGGAGAAGAAGGCCTGCAGTATCATCTGCAGATCCGAAAAGGAGACGTAGGCAGATATGTGATCCTGCCGGGAGATCCCAGACGATGCGGACAGATCGCCGCTTACCTGGAAAATGCTGTACTCATTGCGGAAAACCGGGAATTCACCACCTATACCGGCATGTTGGAAGGGGAAAAAGTATCCGTCACCTCCACAGGTATCGGCGGTCCCTCCGCGGCGATTGCCCTGGAGGAGCTGATAAAATGCGGTGCAGACACCTTTATCCGCACCGGGACCTGCGGCGGTATGGCCCTGGATGTACAGGGCGGCGATATTGTGGTTGCCACGGGAGCCATTCGTGCAGAAGGTACCTCCAGGGAATACGCCCCTCTTGCCTTTCCTGCCATTGCAGATCTTACTGTCACCAATGCCCTGGTAAAGGCGGCGGAGAATCTGGGAAAAACCTGTCATGCAGGTGTGGTGCAGAGCAAGGATTCCTTTTACGGACAGCATGATCCTCAGACCATGCCGATCGCCGGCACACTTCTTGAAAACTGGGATGCCTGGATGAAACTTGGATGCAAGGCCTCAGAGATGGAAACAGCAGCGTTATTTATCGTGGCGAGCGCCCGCGGGGTTCGTGTCGGCGCGGATTTTCTGGTCATGGGCAATCAGGAACGCGCTAGACGCGGCATGGAAAACATCATCACCAAAGACGTGGACGGTGCCGTACAGGTAGCAGTGGAAGCTATGCGCATCCTGATACGCAAAGATCGGTGCGGCGTTGTATAGCGCGCCTTATGCGTCTGAATCTGATCACATCAGTGGATCATCTTTGTGGATTTTCCCACACAGATGCCGTAAACCGGGATTACCATGGCCCCAAAACCTCGAAAATGCAGCATAATACGAGAAATAAAGGAGGACGCGCTTGAAAAAAGAAATTTCTGAAGCAACTAAACTGAAACTCGTGCAGAAAGCACTGGAAGCCAGAAAATTTTCCTATGCGCCCTATTCCGGATTCTATGTAGGCGCAGCACTTCTGGCCGAAGACGGCACCATTTACACCGGCTGCAATATTGAAAATGCCGCCTATACCCCCACAAACTGTGCGGAGAGGACCGCTCTTTTTAAGGCTGTTTCCGAAGGCCGCAGAGCATTTGCCGCCATCGCGGTATGCGGCGGTGCAGGACAGGAGGAACCTGCGGAATTCTGCACGCCCTGCGGTGTCTGTCGTCAGGCCCTGCGGGAATTTGCAGATCCCGGTACGTTTCTTGTTATTTTATGCAGAGGCGACGGTTCCCGAAAAGAGATGACGCTGGAGGAGCTGCTGCCCATGAGCTTTGGGAAAGAGAGTATCGTTCCTCATCCCTATGCCCAGGGACGTTTGCCGTCCAGCCAGCCTTTGCCTTTCCAGTAGTCATGATCCGCACTGCCCGGTCTTTTCTTTACGATCATGGACATCACAGGGAAGAGGAGCCTTGTCTTCAGACAGGGCTTTTTCTTTTTCTGTCCGGCTTTTACTTTTGCTGCCAATGCGGTCATATCATGATCCAGTTTTTCTCTGGTCTCATCCGTCACGCCGTCCCACTTCATGGCGCGAACCACCGCGCCGTATTTATAGATCCGGGCAGCACCCCAGAAAGAGGCGCTGTCTGCCATATCCTGACAGGTGCTTTTCTGTCCGCCGCCGGCTGCCGTGGCGATGCATACCACCTGTTTGCGGAACATGCTTTCCTCCGGGCGATGGAGAAGCCAGCGCCAGCCATAGTGCTCCAGCCAGGCTTTCATGGCGGAGGTCACGTGGTAGACATAGACGGGACTTTCCAGAATAAGAACGTCTGCCTCGTCCACTGCTTGCGTGAGGGGTGAGAGCTTTTCGTAGTGCGGACATAGTTTTTCATCTCGGTTAATACACACCGTACATCCGACACACATCTCTCCAAAGTCTCTGGGGAGAAAGAACTCCGTAGTCTCACCGCCCAGCTTCTTTGCCAGTAATCTGGCGGTATGGCAGGTCGTGCCGTTGTGACTCTGACCGTGAATGATCGTGATTTTCATAGTGCCTCCCTATGCCGCTGTTTTACAGCGGCTGTCTGAGGAAAATTTACGCAGGCGAATTCTCCTGAAGAAATGCCTAAGGACATATATTTTTTTAAAAATAACTTATGCTGATGGCTCATTGATGCCTGCCTGTGATTTTAAGTATAACAAATTCATTTTATATGTGGGTTGTTTGTGCAAATATTAGGGTTGACATGTGGCGTTCACGATCGGAAATTAATAGTAAACGCAGCACACATACAGGCAGTCTGAGACAAAAGCACATGCCTTCCGTTTGGAGAAATCATATGCATACAAGAGAAGAAGCGGTAAAATACGGACTTACATTTCCGGATACTTACATGGAGACACCCTTTCATGACCCCAATTGGCAGCTGGTGCGGGTGCGAGGCAGCAAAAAGGCCTTCCTGTGGATATATGAGCGGAATGGATACATCAATCTGAATGTGAAGGTACGCCCGGAGTGGCGGGATTTCTGGCGGGATGCTTTCCCGTCGGTGATCCCGGGTTACCACCAGAATAAGGAACATTGGAATACGATCATTCTGGACGGAAGCATTCCGGAGAAAGATATACAGCAGATGATCGCGGAGAGCTATGATATCATCACGGACAGCCCTGCAAAGCGGATCTATGAGGCGGTAAAGAAGATTCCCAGGGGAAAAGTGGCGACTTACGGCCAGGTGGCGGAAATGGCCGGAAATCCCCGGATGTCAAGAGCGGTGGGCAACGCCCTGCATCATAATCCGGATCCGGCGCATATCCCCTGCTACCGCGTGGTCAATGCGAAAGGGAAACTGGCGGGAGCTTTCGCCTTTGGCGGAGAAAACGTACAGGCAAAACTCCTGGAGGCGGACGGCATAGAGGTGAAAAATGGGAAAGTGGATTTGACAAAGTACGGCATAGAGAGGTAATCATGAAAAACTTATCTACAAAATGGGGCAGAGAGCTGGATCGGGATCATGTATGGCAGGAGTATCCACGTCCTTCCATGGTCAGGGACAGCTATTTGAACCTGAACGGATACTGGGATTATGCAATTCTGACGGAGGAAAAACTGTCAGCCTGTCTGCCGGCATATCTTGCAGCAGACGGCGGCGCAAAGTGGGATGGACAGATTCTGGTGCCTTTCTCCCCAGAATGTGCGCTCTCCGGCGTAAACCGTATCCTGCAGCCCGGTGAGGTACTGCTCTATCACAGAAAAATCGATTGCAGAGATCTGCTGACAGAAAAGAAAGCAGAGCGGGAGCCTGCGGCGGAGTATGCCCTGCGGCAGGGAGAAAGAATCCTTCTACATTTCGGTGCTGTAGACCAGGAGTGTGTGATTTATGTGGATGGAAGTAAGGCCGGCGGACATGTGGGTGGATATCTTCCTTTTACGCTGGACATCACGGACCAGGCAGGAAATCCGGAAGAAGAGCATGATCTTCTGGTGGCAGTGACAGACTGGACAGAGGAACGTCCCCATGCCAGAGGAAAACAGCGGCTGGAAAGGGGCGGCCAGTTTCCTTCTCTTTTCTATACGCCCCAGAGCGGTATCTGGCAGAGCGTCTGGATGGAGAAGGCGCCGGCCTGCTATGTGCAGGAGCTTCTGGTAAAGCCCTTATATGATGAGGCAGCAGCAGAGGTGGAAATTCAGGTCTGCTGTCCTGACCTGAATAAAGCATGGCAGCCTGCATTGTGCAGGGAAGAAAAAGCAGCTGCAAGGCAGAAAGATGGGGAAAATGCGGCTTCGGAGAAAGCGGTCGGAGCAGATACAGCTGCGGAACAGGAAAGTAAAGAAAAACCGCAGCAGGCGCATACAGTCAGTATTCGGATTTCGCAGGGCGGGTATGCAGAAGGGCAGACGGAAGAAAGCACGGAAAAGCAGATCGTGGCAAGTGCACAGGCACAGCTGCGAAAGAAAAAAGACGACATTTTCTTTTTTACAGCCAGAATTCCTCTCCCGGATTTCCATCCCTGGAGCCCGGAGGATCCTTTCCTCTATGATGTGGAGGTGTCTCTGTCCGGTGCGTCAGCGTGCGCGGCAGGAGACCTCGTCAAGGGCTATTTTGCCATGCGCCGATTTTCTGTGGAAAAGGACGGACAGGGAATATGGCGCCTGTTTTTCAATAATAAGCCGTATTTCTTTAACGGCGTTCTGGACCAGGGTTATTGGCCGGAAAGCCTGATGACCGCCCCCTGCGAGGAGGCGCTCGCCTATGATATCCGGCTATTGAAGGCCTGCGGCTTTAATACGATCCGCAAGCATATCAAGGTGGAACCGGAGCGGTTTTACTATCTCTGTGACAGACTGGGCATGTTCGTCTGGCAGGATATGCCCAACGGCGGCGGCAAATACCATATGAACTTCACAACGGTGCTGCCCAATGTGCTGGACCGCGCGGTCAGAAGGATCGGGGACGGCCCGAAAATGTATGGAATCTATGCAAGAGAGGACGCGCAGGGACGGGAGCAGTATTATAGGGATCTGCAGGACATGGTCCGGCATCTGCGCCGCTTCCCCTGCATCGCCCTGTGGACGGCCTTTAATGAAGGCTGGGGGCAGTTTGATGCCCGCAAAGCCGTGAAGATGATCAGGCAGGTGGACGATACGCGCTTTGTCAACGAGGCCTGCGGCTGGTATGACCAGGGCAGCGGCGATCTGTACAGCATCCACAATTACTGGCGCCGGCTCCGGGTCAGACCGCAGAAGAATCGTGTGGTGGCTCTGACGGAGTACGGCGGTTTTGCCTGGCCTGTGCCGGAGCACATGTACAGTCAGGACAAATTCGGCTATCAATATTACAGATCGAAAGAGGAACTGACAAAGGCCTATGGAGATGCGCTGAAAAGAGACGTCTTCCCGAATCTGAAAAAGGGATTGAGCGCTGCCATCTACACCCAGACCAGCGACATTGAGACGGAGATCAACGGCCTGATGACCTATGACCGGGCGGTGACAAAGATGGATGAACGCCGGCTGGCAAAGCTTCACCGTGTGCTGCAGAAAAAATATCAGGAGATCACAGAAGATATCACAGAGTAAAGAGCGGCGGGGATCAAGAGATCCCCGCCGCTCTTTTGCTGTTCCTTGCTGTTCTTTGTTGTTTTTTGCTTCGCTCCGAAACTTATTTTCCCCAGACTTCCTCAGCGACTTCCTTTACCAGTGCCAGTTTTGCCCACTGTTCTTCCTCTGTGAGCTTATTGCCGATCTCGCAGGAAGCAAAGCCGCACTGCGGGCTCAGGCACAGACGATCCAGAGGAAGGTACTGTGCGGCGTCACGGATGCGGGCGATGACGGCTTCCTTCTCCTCCAGGACAGGGGACTTGGTGGTGATCAGGCCGAGAACCACCTTCTTGTCGCCAGATACCTGGGCCAGGGGCGCAAAGCCGCCGGAGCGCTCATCATCATACTCCAGATAGTAGGCATTCACATTTTCCTTTGCGAACAGGGCGGCAGCCACGCTGTCATAGGCACCGCTGCTGGCATAGGTGGAGTGGAAATTGCCGCGGCAGACATGAGTGTTGATGATCAGGTCTGCAGGCTTATCCTCGATGGCTAGATTGTTGATGCTCAGGAGCTGTTCCTTGATCTTCTCCAGACCCTTGGCGTCGGTGCCGAAGAGTGCGGTGGCTCTGGGATCTACCAGCATGCCCCAGGAGCAGTCATCCAGCTGGATATTGCGGCAGCCGGCTGCATAGAGATCGGCGATGACCTTCTTGTAGCCGTTGGCGATATCCTGCACCAGCTCGTCGGTGTCGTCATAATACTTGCTGGTATTGAGCATGGCAAAAGGCATGATCATCTGCTCCAGGAACTGGGCCGGAGCAGGGATGGTCTGCTTGGCAACGGTATTCTCGTCCTCTAAAGCTTTGACGAATTTAAAATGCTCTACAAAGGGATGGCTGTCCACGGAAACCTTGCCGGTCAGATAGGTGTCATCGATCATGGCCGCCTCGCCGTGGAAGGGCAGACCGGTCTGGGTCTTGCTGTGTCCTACGCCCTGGAAACCCCACATGAAATCCAGATGCCAGGTGGCGCGGCGGAACTCACCGTCCGTGATGACATGATAGCCGGCAGCCTTCTGCTTGGAAACAAGATCCAGGATCGCGGCATCTTCTGCCTTCTTTAATTCTTCTGCGGAAATGCTGCCTGCTTCATAGTCTGCCCGGGCCTGCTTTAAAGCCTGGGGACGGAGAAAGCTTCCTACGTAGTCATAACGGAACGGGGTATTCTGTGCCATGGGTAATCCTCCTGCTGCATATTTCCGGATTCATTGATCCGGAGTGAGTTTATTTTCATCTTTTTTCTGATTGCATCTCTGTTGTCAGCATACCGGCAGCTGTCTGCGATGAAATCATGCGGGTATATCAACTAACACTTTTTTATTATAGGAGGAAAAAATAAGGATGCATAATAGATAAAAAGATTGCATTGTCATAACTTTAAACTATACCAACAACAGACATAGGATGTTGACATATCAACGTTTGTGGTGCACTATATGCAAGAGAAATGTTGATGTATCAACATTGAACCGTGAGCACCTTTGGTATAACCGATTATAAGCGATGAATGCGACATATCAGTAATGCGCTCCATCCGCGACTCCCAGGGCATGACCGGGTAACCACCAACCAACATACAGAAAGGACAACACCATGGTCGAACGCTTCGAAAAATTCTCCCTGGCCATCTCCGAGATCTCCCGCTACTGGCACCGCATTGCCGCTGAGGAATTAAAACCCTACGGCCTCAAAAGCACCCATGCCGTCTACCTCACCTGCATGTATCAGTATCCGGAGGGCATTACCGCACCCCGCCTGGCAGAAGCCTGCGGAAAGGACAAGGCCGACGTCTCCCGGATGCTGTCCATCATGGAAGAAAAAGGACTGATCACCAAAGAAGGCGAGCATGCAAAACTCTACCGGGGTACCCTGAAACTCACCGAGCAGGGAAAAAATGTGGCGGCCCAGATCACAAAACGGGCAGAGCTGGCCGTACAGCGTGCCAGCGACGGACTGACAGACGAGAAAAGAGAGATCTTTTATGAAGCCTTAGACATGATCACCGCTAATCTGCAGCGCATTGCAAAGGAAGGATTATAGGCATTTATTATGAGCGTAAAGATTATTGTAGATTCCACCACCGATTTAAATGAAAACATCAGGGATCGCTTCACCGTTGTCCCGCTGACCATCTGCTTCGGAGAAAAGGAATACCTGGACGGCATCACCATCACCCACCGGGAGTTTTATGAAAAGCTGGTCGAAAGCGATGTGCTTCCCACCACCAGCCAGGCAACGCCTGCTGCTTTTAAGAAAGTATTTGAGGAGACAGTTGGCCCGGATGACAGTGCCGTGGTGATCACTATTTCTTCCAAACTGTCCGGTACATGGCAGAGTGCCATGATCGCAGCGGCCGAATATCCCGGTATCTGCGTGGTGGACGGAAACTCTGCAGCGATCGGCACCGGCATTCTTGCCGAGTATGCTCTCCGGCTGGCAGATGAGGGAAAGACCGCAAAGGAAATTGCTGCCGTTCTGGAGGAAAAGAAAAAGGATGTTTGCCTGATCGCCATGCTGGATACCCTGGAGTATCTGAAAAAAGGCGGCAGGATTTCCTCGGCTGCCGCTTTTGCAGGGGGCGTTCTGAGCATTAAGCCTGTTCTGAATATTGCAGACGGCCAGATCAACATTCTCGGGAAGGCGAGAGGATCCAGACAGGGAAATAACCTGCTGATCCAGGAAATCCGAAAAGCGGGAGGCATCGACTTTGACATGCCCATCCTCCTGGGATATACCGGCCTTTCCGATGCCATGCTGCAAAAGTACATGGAAGACAGCAGACCACTGTGGGAAAATGCGGCAGACGACCTTCATTACACTACGATAGGGAGTGTGGTAGGTACGCATACAGGTCCTGGTGTTGTGGCGGCGGCATTTTTTAAGAGATCTGTATAATCCTTTCTGAGATCTCTTCGGTATGAGTGGGTTATAGTTTACAGACACCCGGACGCCGGCCGGGTGAGCGGGTCCTGTCGGCGATGTCCGCTTGGGGACGCCTCTCGGCTCAGTGCTCATGCCTAGCGGCACATAAGCTCGCAAAGGACGCGAGCCAAGTGCCGAGGCGTCGCAATGCCCCTGCGCCGGACATCATCCGCCACCCGCTCATCCGGCCGACTGGGTTGTGAACGAAAAAAACTGCAAACAAAATACGCTATTCCTATTGACATAGTATGAAAAGAGCATTATGATACAGAAGAACCAAGCAAGACCAAGCAAAAAGAAAAGCCAAGGCACAGGCGGGAGGACAGAATGACGAACAGGTTCCAGGAACTGCTGCGTGAGAATTACAGATTCGGACGAATGTGCTGTTGTCGATAGGCAGAGCGGATTACATATGATATGATGAATTGCAGGCCTCGGCCGGATGCCGGAGACCGCCACA
Organism: bacterium; assembly: GCA_963658405.1. Taxonomy (GTDB): domain Bacteria; phylum Bacillota; class Clostridia; order Lachnospirales; family Lachnospiraceae; genus CAG-791. The sequence continues at coordinate 13,927 of CAVKQI010000047.1, forward strand.
GATACCGCAGGATGCGGACAGGAAGGGAGCTTATTATGGCACAGATTACCAAAGAAACAGTAGCAGGATGGTCTTTTGAGACAAAGCAGCTTCACATCGGTCAGGAAGATTACGATCATACCACGGATTCCCGTGCAGTGCCGATCTACCAGACCTCTTCTTTCGTATTTAAGAACAGCCAGCATGCAGCAGATCGCTTCGCATTAAAGGATGCAGGCAATATCTACGGCAGACTGACCAATCCCACAGAGGATATTTTCGAGCAGAGAATCGCAGCTTTAGAGAGCGGCGCAGCAGCATTGGCCGTTGCTTCCGGTGCAGCAGCTGTCACCTATGCGATCCAGAATGTAGCCTTGAGCGGTGACCACATCGTATCCGCCAAGAATATCTACGGCGGCACCTATAACCTGCTGGCACATACCCTGATCGATTACAACATCAGCACCACATTCGTGGACGTCCTGAATCTGAAGGAAGTAGAGGACGCCATCCAGGAGAATACCAAGGCCATCTATGTAGAGACTCTGGGCAATCCCAACGGTGAGATCACCAATATCGACGCTGTGGCAGAGATCGCCCATGCCCATGGCATTCCGCTGATCATTGACAATACCTTTGGCACTCCTTACCTGATCCGTCCCATCGAGCATGGCGCAGATATCGTAGTAGAGTCCGCTACGAAGTTCATCGGCGGCCACGGCACCACCATCGGCGGCGTGATCGTAGACGGTGGTCACTTTGACTGGTCTGCTCATGCAGAGAAGTTCCCGCAGCTGACACAGCCCAACGAGAGCTATCACGGCATCAGCTTCGTACAGGCAGCAGGTCCCGCAGCTTTCATCACCAGAATCCGTGCGATCCTTCTGCGTGATACCGGTGCCACCATTTCTCCTGTCAGCAGCTTCATCTTCCTGCAGGGTCTGGAGACTCTCTCCCTTCGCGTAGAGAGACATGTGGAGAATACCCTGAAGGTTCTGGAGTACCTGCAGACTGTTCCTCAGGTAGAGAGCATCAGCCATCCGGCACTTTCCACCGATCCGGAGCAGCAGAGACTGTACAAGGAGTACTTCCCCAACGGCGCAGGCTCTATTTTTACCTTCCGCATCAAGGGCGGCGCAGCAGAGGCACAGGCTTTCATCGATCGTCTGCAGCTCTTCAGCCTGCTGGCTAACGTAGCCGATGCCAAGAGCCTGGTGATCCATCCTGCCAGCACCACACACTCTGAGTTAAATGACGCAGAGCTGATCGAGCAGGGCATCTATCCTAACACCATCCGTCTCTCCATCGGTCTGGAGAACATCAAGGATATCATCGCAGACCTGAAGCAGGCTTTCGAAGGCTAATCCTGCGCAGAACCCAGACGGGTATGCACTGACCGGCTAATCCAAGCCCGGAAAGGAACGGAAGTTCCGTTCCGGGCAGATAAAACTGAATTGTCAGAAAAATAAAATAATTTCTCGGTAAAGTTGCAAAATATTTTTTTTAAAAAAGACTTGCCAAAAGGGAGAACACTCTCTATAATATCGTTTTGTAGCCGACAGGCAAACAAAGCCGGTTACAAAACGATATACATTGGGCTATAGCCAAATGGTAAGGCAACGGACTCTGACTCCGTCATTTTCCAGGTTCGAGCCCTGGTAGCCCAGCTGGAAGACCTCAGTGATCACACTGAGGTCTTTTGTGTATATGCGGATATTTGCAGGATGCCGGGGGCAAAGATCCAGAGCTCCGATACAGGCCTGTCTGCGATAGGGGCTTCGAGCTTTTGCATCTGGCATCATTTATACAAGAGGTGACTATGTATACATTTGACAGCAGGATTCGCTACAGCGAGGTGGGACCGGACGGACGGCTGACCACAGAGGCTCTGATCGATTACTTCCAGGACTGCTCCGGTTTTCAGTCGGAGGATCTGGAGATAGGTGTGGATTACCTGCGGGAACATGGTATCGCCTGGGTGGTCAATTACTGGCAGATCGAGTTCTTTCGCCGGCCGCTTCTGGGAGAAGCGGTGCAGGTGGGAACAGCGCCCTATGACTTCATCAATTTCATGGGCATGCGCAATTTCACCATGAAGACCGCGGGTGGAGAGATGCTCTCCTGTGCCAATTCGGTCTGGTCTCTGCTTGACATCGCCCGGGGCGTACCGGTGGAGGTGCCGCCCATCATGAGAGAGCGGTATGTGCAGGAAGAAAAGCTGGACATGGAATACCTGCCCCGGAAGATCAGGCTGCCCGGAGAGGAAGGCACAGAGAGGGACAGCATCACCGTGGCGCCCTATCATCTGGATACCAATCATCATGTGAATAACGGGCAGTATGTGCGCATGGCGGTGGGAGCATTGTCAGAAATCCGCGCGCTGCGGGCAGAGAACCTGCGCCGCCTCCGGGTGGAATACAGAAAACAGGCACGGCTGGGAGATGTCATCACCCCGGTGTGTTGGGAAAAAGAGGACAGCATCACCGTGGCACTAAATGCCGGCGACGGCAAACCCTACGCGGTGGTGGAGATGCAGCTGACTGCGCAATGAGATACAGATACAGAAAGGACGGAAAGACATGTTTCAATTAGGACAAAAACAGACACTGCAGGTAGTCAGAGAGGTGGGCTTCGGTGTCTATCTGGCAGAAAACAGCCAGCAGGTAGACGCAGACAAGGAACTGCAGAGCGGCGCCGAGAGCGTGCTGCTGCCCAAGTCTCAGCTGCCGGAGGCCCTGCAGGTGGGCGACAGCATTGAGGTATTCCTTTATAAGGATTCCGAGGACAGGATCATTGCCACCTGCAAGGAACCGCTGCTTCAGCTCCATCAGGTGGGATTCCTGACGGTAAAGCAGGTGAGCAGGATTGGCGCTTTTCTGGACTGGGGGCTGGACAAGGATCTGCTTCTGCCCTTCCACGAGCAGCCCAGAGACCATCACGTCATCGAGGGACAGGAAGTGCTGGTGGCCGTCTATCTGGACAAGAGCAGCCGTCTGTGTGCTACCATGAATGTGTACCCCTATCTGCGCAAGGACAGCGAGTATCATACTGGAGACCGCGTAACCGGCACAGTCTATGAGACCAGCGATAATTTCGGCACCTTTGTGGCAGTGGACAATATTTTTTCCGCGCTGATCCCCAAGCGGGAACTGGTGCGGGAGCTGCGCATCGGAGAGACTATCTCCGCTCGGGTGACAGCGGTGAAACCGGACGGCAAGCTGGATCTGAGCATCCGAGAGACCGGTGTGGTACAGATCGACCGAGATGCCGCAAAGCTGCAGCAGATTCTGGATGCAAAGGGCAGAATTCCCTTTACCGACAAGGCGGATCCGGCCCTGATCCGGCAGGAGCTGCAGATGAGTAAGAATGAATTTAAAAAGGCGGTGGGCAGGCTTCTGAAGGAAGGGAAGATCCGGATCGGGAAGGATGAGATCACGGCCGTCGAGAAATAATATTCCGGCTGGCCTGTGAAGCACAGCGGTTCTTCTCAGAAAAATAATAATTTACAGCAAAACAGGAGACGAAAAGGCCGGCTGCGTAGTATAATGTCTTTCATGAGAAAATTGCACGGATTCGGGCAGGATCCGTGTTGCCGCAATAAATTGCGGCAGAAAGGGGAAGTTTGGAAGGAATGCCTGATGGCATTCATCCAAACTCGATTGATGACGTAAACGTCATCAATTCGCAATCACATCGGAGAATTCGCCTACGCGAAATTCTCCTCACGGTGTCGCAATAAATTGCGGCAGAAAGAGGCAAAGTTAGAAAGAAATGCCTGATGGCATTCCTTTCTAACTCGATTGATGACGTAAACGTCATCAATTCGCAATCACATCGGAGAATTCGCC
>CAVKQI010000048.1:0-17736 GCA_963658405.1 bacterium
ACATTATCTTCTGCACTGGCTAAGATATCAAGCGCTTATTCAGTCAATTATCCACAGCTTATGGCTGCGGCTGTTCTGGCAATCTGGCCAATGATGCTGATATATATTATTTTCCAGAGGCAGTTTATTGAGGGCATTGCGACATCAGGAGGAAAACTATAGTGGGGATCATTTATTCTGCAGCCTCACGGGAAATCCACATATATAACGAATATGTCAGTTATATCATTCAGATATTGGAAAATGGAGAGCTGGCAAATTTATATTTTGGTAAAAAGATTCAGCACAAGAAGGATTTTTCGTATTTACTGGAAGGCAGATTGCGGTCGTTGGCAGTCTATACCAAAGAAAACGATTATTTTCTGAGTCCGCAATATACAAAAATGGAATATCCATGCGCCGGGACAGGTGATTTCAGGGAGCCGGCATTTGATGTGCGGCAGTCTGATGGCAGTCATATTGTGTGTGTTCAATATGTCAGCCATGAAATATATAAGGGGAAAAAGCGCTTAAATGGTTTACCGGCCACCTATGTGGAAGACATAAATGAGGCCGAAACAATTGAAATACACATGACAGATAAGAAGATCAATCTGGATGTTTTTCTGTCATACACAATTTTCAGAGATTATCCTGCAATTGCAAGAAGTGTTCGTTTTGTAAACCATGGTCAGGAGGACGTTTATCTTGAAAGGGCCCTGAGTGCAAGCATAGATTTCCCGGACGCAGACTATGAAATGATAAGCCTCACAGGTGCCTGGGCGAGAGAACGTCATATACATACCAGAAAACTTGACCACGGCATACAGGCAAGCGGAAGCAGACGCGGCTGCAGCAGCGCAGAGTTCAATCCTTTTCTGTGCCTCAAACGCCCTGAGACTACGGAATCGAGTGGCGCTGCTTTTGGCTTCAGTCTTGTATACAGCGGCAATCATCTGGAACAGGTAGATGTGGATACCTGTGATATGGCCAGGGTACAGATCGGTATTCATCCTGATGGCTTTGAATGGAAATTATCGAAGGATGAAGAATTCCAAAGCCCGGAAGCAGTTATTGTATACTCTGATAAGGGGTTGAACGGGATGAGTCAGGTCTTCCACAAGCTATATCGGACAAGACTTGCCCGTGGCTTCTGGCGGGATCGTCCGAGGCCTATCCTTATCAATAACTGGGAGGCCACAGGCGTTGATTTCACAGAGAAGAGTATACTGGAACTCGCTGAAACTGCGCACAGCCTTGGTCTGGAATTATTTGTGCTGGATGATGGATGGTTTGGCGGCAGAGAGGATGATAAAACAGGACTTGGCGACTGGTATGTAAAAAATAAGCAGAAGCTGCCCAATGGCATAGAAGGACTTGCCCGGAAAATAGAAGCGCTTGGATTGAAATTTGGTTTGTGGTTTGAACCTGAAATGGTTAATAAAGATTCTGACTTGTACAGGATGCATCCTGACTGGATACTGTGTGCACCCGGCCGAAATCCTTCACCAAGCAGGAATCAGTATGTTCTGGATTTTTCCCGCCCCGAGGTTGTCGATTACATCTATCATCAGATGGATGAGATCTTATCCGGGGCACCTGTATCTTATGTAAAATGGGATATGAACAGGTACATCACGGAATGTTATTCCAACGGACTGGATTCTCAATCGCAGGGGAGAGTATACCATCAATATATTTTGGGTGTGTACAGCCTGTATGAGAGATTGATAGAAAAATTCCCTGAAATTCTTTTCGAATCCTGCTCCAGCGGCGGAGCCCGCTTTGACCCGGGAATGCTTTACTATGCGCCGCAGACATGGACCAGTGATGACACAGATGCGATGGAGCGTATCAAAATCCAATATGGTACTTCCTATGTATATCCGCTGTCCAGCATGGGGTCCCATGTATCGGAAGTACCAAACCAACAGGTGGGACGAATCACCAGCCTGTCTACCAGGGCAAATACCGCGATGTTTGGCACCTTTGGATATGAACTGGATTTGGGAAGAATGACAGATTCGGAAAAGGAAGCTATCTGTAAGCAGATCGCATATGCAAAAAAACACCGCAGACTTATCCAAAACGGAGTTTTTTACCGCCTGCTGAGTCCATTTGAGGGAAATGAAAGTGCATGGATGGTTGTTTCTGAGGACCGGACAGAAGCGCTGGTGGGATATTATATCATGCTCGGTGTCCCGAATGAGTCATGGAGACGCTTATATATGAAAGGGCTTGATCAGAGCCTTAGCTATCACATAGATGGCAGCCCGGAAACGTATGGCGGAGATGAATTAACCAACGCAGGTATGGTCATAGACAGAAATGATTTATTTCCTGCATGTGGTGATTTTGCTTCTAAACTGTATTATCTGCATACCTGATGCTGAAAAGGAACCCGATGACATCGGTGTCATGGGTTCCTTTTTTTGTCCTCAAAATATTTTTCACGATAGGCAGACGGCGATATACCCACTTCACGTTTAAATATTTTAGAAAATGCAAAAGGGTCAGGATATCCAACCGAATATGCTATATTCTGAATAGAAAGTTCTTCGTTTTTCAATAGTTTTTTTGCCTTCTTCATCCGCACATAGATCAGATACTCCTGGGGCGAATAATTCGTTGCATTTTTGAATAACTTGCTTAAATAGGAGCGGTCCAGTCCGCAATAATCTGCAATATCCTGTATATGAATAGGCTCTGCGTATTTCTTCTGAATATAGTTGATCACATTCCTGATATAGTTCAGCTGTCCGTTGGCTTTGTCAGATTCCGGTTTTCTGCAGCTGCTGTCAATCAGTATCTGGAACATCCTGTACAGACTTCCGATACAGTAATATTCATTTTCATTATTATGCAAAATGTCAATGACACATTTTTCCAGTTCATTTCCGGTCGCATGCTCTCTGGGAATAAAAACGGGATGCTCTCTGGTAATACCGGCCTTGTACAATAAATCCAGTGCCTTTTGTCCATTGAAATGCAGCCAGATGTAATTCCATGGCTCCTTGGCATCTGCCTTATAGTATACCGGAACGAACGGTGGTGTAATAAATGCCTGATGTCCGCTCACTGGAAATTCTTTTTCATCCAGATACAGCTTTCCTTTGCCGGAAATAATATAATGAAGCACATAGTTATTTCGTATGATCGGACCAAAGCTGTAGGAGGGCATGCATTTCTGACAGCCCACCTCATACAGATTTAAGTCGTCATAAGAATCATAATCCACAAAATAGCATTCATCATAATGCTTGATTGCTACCATAAAACTCCCCCCCAATGATCAGCTTCTTCTATTTATCCGGCTGCGTTGAAACCGCCAGTCATGCGTATTGGAAAACGTGCATGTGAAGCGTTTTGTGCTGATAGTTTTATACTATCACACATTGGGGTGATCTTCACTGACATCTATGCTGACACACAGGGATATCATAGTTCCATATTGAGTTACCATATTTCAAAAGCTACAATAGAACAGAAAAGTGTTAAAGGGTGCCAAAAAGCTATTCTAAGGCGACATATTCTATGGAAAATATCATCTGCAATGAGCTTCGCAGGAGAGGCCATATCCAGTCGGCATATTCGCTGTCGGATGAGGTGGAAGGTATGCAGGAAATTTTCACAGGATAGCATCCTGACCGTCGGAGAAAACATATGGAAAATTTAGATGTAGTGCGTGCAGGCCTGGAAACAGCCTATATTGACGGCTCGGCTGTTTCGAGTGATATCTACCGGCCGCAGTTCGTATCGAATAATTACAGGGAAGGAAAGAAGGTACTCTCATCCATAGAGGATGAGCTGCTGGTCTGCGATCATTTCCAGATCAGTGTCGCCTTTATCACGATGAGCGGGATAACCCCGCTTCTTCAGACGCTGAAGGAGCTTGAAAAGAAAAATATCCGGGGAGAAATACTGACAACCGATTATCTGAATTTCAGCGAGCCGAGAGCCCTGAAAAAGCTGCATGGGCTGTCCAATATCACGCTCAAAATGTATGACACAGAGGCGGCGGATAATGGCTTTCACACGAAGGGCTATATCTTCAGGAAGGAAGAAATCTATCGGATCATTATCGGCAGTTCCAATATCACAAGTGCGGCGCTTACCAGCAACAGGGAATGGAATACCAGGCTGATCTCCACAGAGCAGGGCGAGGTTGCAAAGGCGATCGTTGCAGAATTCAGGGAATTATGGAACGACGACTGTTCTCTGGCGTTCGATGACTTCTATGAAAAGTACAGTACAAGGTATGAGATCATCCGGCACCAGCGGGAGATCGCCAGACAGGAAGAGATCACATCCCTTGAGCAGTATAAGCTGCAGCCGAACAGCATGCAGGTTGGCTTTATTACGAATCTGAAAAAGATTCTCGAGGCAGGGGAAGACCACGCGCTGCTGATTTCTGCAACAGGCACCGGAAAAACCTACGCATCCGCTTTTGCCATGAGAGAGCTTGGATTTAAGCGGGTGCTGTTTCTGGTGCACCGCGGGCAGCTGGCCAGACAGACGAAGCGGTCCTACGAAAAGATCTTTTCCAAATCTGTTTCCATGGGGCTGGTTGGCGCCGGATACCATGATTATGATGCAGACTATGTGTTTGCAACCGTGCAGACGCTGAATCGCGATGAGCATCTGCTTCAGTATGAAAAGGATGCGTTTGACTGCATCATAATAGATGAAGCCCACCATGTGCCGGCGGATACATACAGGAAGATTATGGACCATTTCACGCCGAAGCTATGGCTGGGAATGACGGCTACACCGGATAAGCGGGATGACAATATTGCAGGCAGAAATGTTTATGAGCTGTTTCATTATCAGATCGCGTATGAGATTCGATTGCAGCAGGCCATGGAGGAGAATCTCCTTTGTCCCTTTCATTATTTTGGGATCACCGATCTGGCGATCATTGGCGATCGGGAGGAAGGTAATCGGGATTTTTCGTCGCTTACGAGTGAGGAGCGCGTAAGGCATATCATACAGCAGGCGGATTATTACGGCTTCAGCGGGGACAAGGTGAAAGGCCTGATCTTTTGCAGCAGCATCAAAGAGACAGAGGAATTATCGGCCAGGTTTAATGCGCAGATCAATCCATCCACCGGAGAGAAATTCAGGACCATTGCGCTAAACGGCAGTGCGTCAGAGACAGAGCGGCAGGAGGCGTTCGAGCGTCTTGCCATGAATGAGGAAGAGGCAGCGCCGGGCCGTGAACCTCTGGATTACATCTTTTCTGTTGAGATCCTGAATGAGGGCGTCGATATTGTAGAAGTAAATCAGGTGATCATGCTCCGGCCGACACAATCACCCATTGTATTTATCCAGCAGCTGGGGCGAGGTCTCAGAAAAGCCCACGGGAAAGAGTATGTGGTTATCCTGGATTTTATCGGAAATTATGCGAATAATTTCATGATTCCGATTGCGCTGTCGGGGGACAGAAGTTATAACAAGGACAATATACGCCGCTATATCACGGAAGGTGAGCGGGTGATTCCGGGAGCCTCTACCGTGCACTTTGATGAGATCAGCAGAAAGAAGATTTTTGCATCGATCGACAACGCGAATTTCAGCGATATCAGACTGATCAAAGAAAATTATACGAACCTTAAAAATAAACTCGGTCACATTCCGGGACTTCAGGATTTCGACAGATACGGAGAGATGGACGTCATCCGCATTTTTGACAACAGCAGTCTGGGATCCTATTACAAATTCCTGAAAAAATATGAAAAGGAGTACAGGATCCGCTTATCGGAAGATGAGGAAAATATAATCGAATTCGTTTCTAAAAAGCTGGCGAGCGGAAAAAGAATCCAGGAGCTGCAGATGCTGCGGCGCATACTGGCCTATGCCCATGGCCTGACAAAGCAGGGAGTATTTGCGGGGCTTTCTGCGGATATGAAGACGTATGGAAAAGCCCTGAGCCAGGGACAGAAGGAAAACCTGGTGCGCGTTATGACCAACGAATTTCCTGCCGGTGCAGGCAAAAAGACGTATGCACAATGCGTATTTATCGAAGAAGAGGGAGATGACTATAAGCCGACCGGGCAATTCCTGCAGATGCTGAAGAATGATGATTTCTATGCTGTTCTGAAGGAACTGGTCGCATTTGGCATCAGCCGGTACGAAAGAGATTATAAGAATGCGTATGCGCAGACGGATCTGGTCTTATATCAGAAATACACGTATGAGGATGTCTGCCGTCTGCTGAACTGGGAACAGAACGAAGTACCGCTGAACATCGGCGGCTACAAATTCGATAAAAAGACAAAAACCTTCCCGGTATTCATCAATTATGATAAGGCAGAGGATATCAGTGATACGACAAAATACGAAGACCACTTCGTGCCGGGCTGCCGGGATCGACTGATCGCCATTTCCAAATCGGGAAGGAGCTTACAGTCAGAGGATGTGCAGAATTTCCTGAAGGCAAAGGAACGCGGCATACAGGTTGAGCTCTTTGTAAGAAAAAACAAAGATGATAAGATTTCCAAGGAGTTTTATTATCTTGGGCATATGACGGCGAGCGGAAGAGCAAGCGAATTTACAATGGTCAATACAGAGAAAACGGCAGTCGAAATCGAGTGGATACTGGATGTGCCGGTTCGCGAGGATATCTATGAGTATATTGTGAATTCTTAGGCATTCGTAATCGCATCAGGGAATTCGCCTACGCGAAATTCCCTTCGCGGTGCCGCAATAAATTGCGGCAGGGAGGTAAAGATGAAAACTATCAGAGTAGTCGCAGCGGTGATCAGGGCGGTGAATGAAAGCGGAGAGCCCATTATTTTTGCAACGCAGCGGGGATACGGAGAATTTAAAGATGGCTGGGAATTCCCGGGAGGAAAGATAGAACCGGGTGAAACACCGCAGGAAGCCATCAGACGCGAGATCATGGAAGAGCTTGCGGCAGAGATCACGGTGGGAGAATGGATCGATACGATCGAGTATGATTATCCGGAATTTCATCTTTCCATGGACTGCTTCTGGTGCGAAATTGCAAATGGCAATCCGGTGCTGAAGGAGCACGAGGCGGCAAGGTGGCTGACACGAGCGCAGCTTGATGAGGTGGACTGGCTGCCGGCTGATCGAACAATCATTAAAAAAATAAGTGCTCTGTTGGAACGCGGATGATTATGTGCGGACAGCGGATCAAATCACAAAGCGTTCAGAAACAGTGCAGCTGTGCAGTTTCTGAACGCTTTTTTTAGGAAATCACATAAAATAGGAATCTCGCCGCGCCGCACAGGCACATTACCAGGAGGGGGTTCAGCTTATATTTGCGCAGGGAAAAAAAAGCAGCAGCAAAGCTGGCGGCGCCGAACCAGTCTATGGAAGAAACAGCGGCACTGCGCCCATCAAATATAACCTGCGACAAAATGGAGAGCCCTGCGCCGAGGATCAGAGCTACCACAACGGGGCGCAGACAGAGCAGGATGCTTTGCAGGGCGGCTGCACTTCTGTATTTTTTATAGAGAGCAGCCAGCACGGAGACAAATACCAGCGCGGGGGCGATGCAGCCGAGCGTGGCAATCACCGCACCCGGCACGGAGGCGATGCGCAGTCCCACAAAGGTTGCAGCGTTTATGGCAATAGGGCCGGGGGTCATCTCGGCAATGGTGACCAGATCAGTGAACTCCTGCATGGTGAGCCATGTGTGCTGCACGGTGACTTGGCTCTGAATCAGCGGAATTGCCGCATAGCCGCCGCCGACACTGAACAGTCCGATTTGCAGAAAACTGAAAAATAACTGCCAGTAAATCATTTCACGTACCTCTTTTGTGTGACAAGCAGCCACACAATGCCAAAAATCGCCGCGGCCAAAATGATAAGGATAACATTGACGCCAAAAATAAAGCTGGCGGCGAATGCGGCAGCCATCAGCAGGATATACACCGGGGAGCGTGTAGACAGCACATTGCCGCCCAAGCCGCAGACAACATCCAGAATCACGGCGGCCACCCCGGCCTGCAAGCCTTTCAGTGTGACGGCCACATAGGGATTGGTGATAAAGATATTGTAGAAGTATGATATGACGGACAAGATCACCATCGGCGGCAGGATCGTGCCCAAGACGGCAACGACCATGCCGAGCAGTCCATCGATTTTCCAGCCGACCAGAATGGCGGCATTGACGGCGATGGACCCCGGGGAGGCCTGTGCCATTGCTGTCATGTCCAGCATTTCTTGTTCGGTGAGCCAGTGCAGTTCGTCCACAAATTTTTTCTTCATGAACGTCACAATGACAAATCCGCCGCCAAAGGTAAAGCTGCTGATATACAGTGTGGAGACGAACAGTCTTGCCAGCCTCTGTGCGCGGCTCCTCCGTTTCTTATCGCTGCTGACTGCTGCTGCGTTGACTGTTTTGCGCATTCAGATACCTCTTTCTGTGCTGCCTTATTTCCGAAAATCTGCTGCGGGCATAGTATCTTTGCCCGGCACCTGTAAAAATACACTGCCTGCCTTCATATGCATGAGGGCCTCTCCGGCAGAGCGCGTAAGCTCGCTGTCAATATTAACACAAAAATCAGGATAGATAGCAAGTTAGAAAGAACAATACAATGTGCGTGACGTCTCTTGTTTTTAGCATCAGAAAGACTTGCGGGAGGATTTATATGATATACTTTCCGTGGTGAGCAGTCAGAGATAAAAGCTGCTTGCTCTTTTCGCAGGATATGGGGAGGCAGGCGGTCGCATGCATGATAATAGAGACGAAAAAATGGATTTCCCGGAGGAGGCGTCCTGGAACAGTCTGTTTGCAATGGCAGCGGACTATGTGGAGGAGGATGCGCCGGAGATCTATGATATGTATTTTGGCGGAGAGCCCGCCGGGGCAATGGCCGGAGCGCTTACCGGAGAAGAGAGAACATATAAGACCCCGGAGGAGGCGTTAAAGGTCCTGTTCGGATACGATGCCTTCCGGGACGGGCAAAAGCCCCTGATCGACAGCATTCTGGCAGGGAGAGATACCTTTGCAGTCATGCCCACCGGGGCAGGGAAATCCCTGTGCTACCAGATTCCGGCGCTGCTGCTGCCGGGCATCACCCTGGTCATTTCCCCGCTGATCTCCCTGATGCAGGATCAGGTAAAAGCCTTAAAGGAGGCGGGTGTTCCGGCGGCTTTTATCAACAGCTCCCTGACGGAAAAGGCTTTTTCGGAGACCATAAGCAGAACCCTGCGGGGATGCTATAAGATCCTCTACGTGGCGCCTGAGCGGCTCACGGCAGAGGGATTCATCGGTCTGGCCAGAAAAGTGCCGATTTCCATGGTCACTGTGGATGAGGCCCACTGTATTTCCCAGTGGGGACAGGATTTCCGGCCCAGTTACAGAAAGATCGTGGAGTTCGTGGGGATGTTGGATACGCGCCCCATCCTCAGTGCCTTTACGGCGACGGCCACGGAGAAGGTGCGGGAGGACATCATCACTTCCCTGGGACTGCGGGATCCCTTTGTGCTGGTCACGGGATTTGATCGGGAGAATCTCTTCTTCCAGGTGGAAAAGCCCGGGAACAAAGAGCAGTATATCCTGCAATATATCAGAGAGCATGCCGGCGAGAGCGGCATTATCTACTGCTCGACCAGGAAAAATGTGGATAAGCTGTATGAACTTTTGATAAGTAAGGGGATATCTGCAGGGAAATATCACGCCGGCATGGGCGCCACAGAGCGAAAGAAGATGCAGGATGATTTTGTATTTGATTATACCGGCATCGTGGTGGCCACCAACGCCTTTGGCATGGGGATCGATAAATCCAATGTGCGGTTTGTCATCCATTACAATATGCCCCTGAGTATGGAAAATTATTACCAGGAAGCAGGGCGAGCAGGCCGTGACGGCCTGGAGGCAAAGTGCATTCTGCTGTTTTCGGCGCAGGATATGGCGATCGGGCATTTCCTGCTGGAACACAAGGAAATGCAGGAGCTGGAGGGAGAAGAGAGAGAAACAGTCAGAAGACAGGATGAGCGCCGGCTGCAGGTCTTGGAGAAGTACTGCTACACCACGGAATGTCTGCGCAATTACATCCTGCGGTATTTCGGCGAGAATCCCCAGGAGCCGTGCGGAGACTGCGGCAATTGCCTGCGGGAATTTGAAACCAGGGATATGACCGAAGAGGCAAAGAAGATCATCAACTGTGTCTATGAGGCGAAGGGCAGATTCGGAAGAACGGTGATCGTGGATACTGTCGCCGGATCGAAGATGGCCAGACTGCAGGAAATCGGTGCGGTCCGATATAAGTCCTACGGGGTACTGGCTTCTGTCAGTAAAAATCTGCTGAAGCGCCTGGTGGATCAGATGGTCATGGAGGGTTATCTGACGGTAGGGGATTATCAGGTCGTCCGACTGGGGGATATCACGCCGCTGCGGGATCCGGAGACCAGAGTAATCGTCCGAATCACAGACGAGGACAAGCTGCCGGAGAAAGCACCGAAGGCGGCGCGGACAAAGAAGAAAGCAAAGGGCGCAGAATCCTTAAGCGATACAGGGCTTAAGCTGTTTGAGAAGCTGCGGGAACACAGGCTCTCAGTGGCCCGCGAGGAAAGCCTGCCGCCGTATATGATCTTCAGTGATAAGACGCTGATCGACATGGCGGCAAAGAAGCCCGGGTCCCGGGAGGAAATGCTGGAGGTATCCGGCGTGGGCGAGTACAAGTACACAAAGTACGGAGAGGGATTCCTGGCGGTGATAGAAGGCAGATAAGAATATTTGACTCATAAAAAAGTAAAATCATAGTTGACATATAGGAAAACGAGGAGTAGTATATAGCACATAAAATTCATATAATTCCAGTAGGAAATATAAGAAAGAGAGGGAGCAAATCATGATGCACATGGAATACTGTTGCTGCTGCAAAGAGAAGAGAACTTTACTGTGCGGACGAATGTGTTGATTGAGAGACTTCCTTATGTGTACAGTCACAGAGCTGTACACGGATGTGGATCAGGAAAGACAGATGTCCGGGCAGCCGGACTTTTTTTATGCCGCAGACAAGCAGCGGCATAAGGAGGACAAATAAGAAAAATCGCCTGATGGCGCTTTTTCTTATTGCGAGGATGAGGCCGGGCCTCATCCTCGGGGATCGCATCAGGGATTTCGCCTTCGCGAATTCCCTTCGCGGAGCCGCTGCAAAGCAGCGGCAAAAGGAGGAAATAATGAAAAAAAGAGCATTAGCGATATTACTGACAGCGGCCATCGGGGCACTTACCCTTTCCGGGTGCGGACAGAAGGGAAGCGTGGCGCAGAGCCAGGGCGCGGATGAGACAGGGGATGCGGCGCAGACCCAGGATGGCGACGCAGCCGGGGACAGCACAGAAGAGGCAGCGGATGAGGCAGACAGTACAGCAGCTGCTAGCGAGACCAAGGACAACGGCACCCTGAAGGTTTCCTTCATGACAGGAAATATCCGCATTGCCATCAACATCCTGGCTCTGGAAAAAGGTTATTTTGAAGAGGAAGGCGTCACGGTAGAGCCGGTGAATATCGGCGGACAGGACGCCCTGACGGCCATCAACAGCAGTGACGATCAGCTGGATATCTTAAATACCGGTTTTGTGCCGGACTTACAGGCCATCGGCTCCGGCTATGATCTGACGGTGATCGGCGGCACCGCTGTAGAGGGTGGCTCCGTCATCGCAAAGAGCGGCAGCGAAGACCAGTACAAGAATGCAGATACGATCATCGACATCGATAAATTCAAAACCGCGAAGCTGGGATTTGTGAGAAACGAGTCCTCCTGGGTCATTACCAGACAGTATCTGCTGGACAACGGCGTTTCTGAGGAGGAGATCGCAGCCATCGAGGATGAGGGAAGCGGCAACATTTCCTATTACCAGGATGAGACTTCGGTAGCACAGGCCGTGCAGAAGGGTGAGGTAGACCTGGGATTCCTGCCTCTGGAATATGCACTCCTTTACGGCGATGCCTATGAGCTCTCTGTGGTGACAGAGGCGGGCGCCCTGCAGGAAAATTACGTATGCTGCCGTGAAGTCACTTCTCCGGCTAAGATCGCAGCGAAGAAGGACGCTTTTGTAGCCTATGAGACCGCAAGAATCCGTGCTTTTGAATACTATAAGCAGGGAGAAAATGATGAAACCATCCGCAAGGATGTGGTGAATACCGTGGCATCCTACTCCGGCAAGGAGGCAGATTACGTAGATACCTATCTGTACGGCGGCGTCACCAAATACGCAACAGACCCTAATAAGAAGGGCATCGTCAAGTATGTAGAGGCAGCAGCAAACTCCGGTCTTCTCTCCAGCGCCGGTGTGGATTTCAAGACCTACGACATCACACAGAACATTGACACCTCTGTCTATGAAGAGGCTATCAATAACCTGGTAAAGGAAAATCCTGACAACGAGTTTTATGCACAGCTGCTGACCCAGTTCCAGGAAGATAACGCATGATAAAGTCACCTGTCTGAGTCCTTTAACTGATTCATGAATCAGATGGGGATCATAATGCAGTGTGACAGATCCGCAAAAGAAGCAGGAGATACTTTTCAGAGGGGAAGAGCATGGGAAAAATATACGACAACGTAATACAGCTGATCGGCAACACGCCGATCCTGCACCTTAACAGGATCGAAAAGGAGGAAAAGCTGGAGGCAAAGATCTATGCCAAAGTAGAGAGCTTTAATCCCGGCGGATCTGTAAAGGACAGGGCAGCCCTTAATATGATCGAAGAGGCCGAAAAGGAAGGAAAGCTAAAGCCCGGCGGAACGATCGCGGAGGGGACCAGCGGTAATACAGGCATCGGCATTGCGCTGGTGGCCGCCGTAAAAAAGTACCATGCTGTCATCTGCATGCAGGAAGGTGCCAGCAATGAAAAGATCCGGATCCTGAAGGCCTACGGCGCCGATGTGGAGCTGACGCCGAAGGATCTGGGATTTGCAGAGGCGGGAAGCAAGGCAAAGCAGCTGGAGGACGAAGGGGCTTTTCGGCCGGCACAGGGAGAAAACCCACACCATCCCGAGGCACATATCCGGCATACCGGGCCGGAGATCTGGCAGGATATGGACGGCAAGGTGGACATCTTCGTGGCGACGGTGGGCACCAGCGGTACCAGCGGCGGTATCGGCCATTACCTGAAAGAAAAAAATCCGGATATTGAGATCTACGGCGTAGAGCCGGCAGGGTGTCCCGTATTAAACGGCGGGCAGCCCGGTCTCCACAAGATCCAGGGCATCGGAGGCGGCGCCATCTGTCCTATCACCGATCTGGAGCTGTATAAGGAGATCCTGCTCTGCACCGATGAGGATGCCTATAAATATGCAAGACTTTGTCCGAAAAAGGAAGGCCTCCTGATCGGCATCTCTGCCGGCGCAGCACTGTGGGCAGCGGTAACGCTGGCCAAAAAGCCGGAAAATAAGGGGAAAAACATCGTAGTCCTGTTCCCGGACGGGGGCAATAAATATCTTTCCAGTGATCTTTTTGATTAGGTGAGCGTATCGGAGAATTCGCCTACGCGAAATTCTCCTCACGGTACCGCAGCAAGCTGCGGTACAGAAAGGGCAAATGGAAAAAAGCGTCTGATGCCGCTTTTTTCCATTGCATGGATGACATAAATGTCATCCATGCGCGATCGCATCGGAGAATTCGCCTTCGCGAAATTCTCCTCACGGTACCGCAGCAAGCTGCGGTACAGAAAGGGAAAACCATGGCAAACGCATGCAGTCTTAACAGAGCAGTGAATTCCGTATATACAGACGAGGAAGCAGAGCTTCACGCAAAGGAAGTGGGGGTGGATCCCAGACCGAAGGAGACAAAGTCGGAGATTGATGAAAGGGGTGCCTTTATCAGACAGCCCAATGCCTTCATAAAGCCCTTCGGAGACGGTCCGGAGGATCTGAAGGCAGAGGCAGACCGCTTTGCCATCTACTGGGCGCACGGCTGCCACTGGTCCAACAGACCGGTGATCGTCAGAGATATCCTGGGATTGCAGGATGTGATCGGGGATGTGTCCACCACCGCCTCCGGCCATGCCAATATTTACGGACACGGCTTCGGAGATCAGCCCGGCCACAAGGATCCCCTTTGCGGCGCCTATTTCCTGAGCCAGTTCTATAAAAACGCAGACCCGGAATTCACAGGCAGAGCCACCACCCCTACCTTTGTGGACGTAAAGGAAAAGAAGGCGGTCAACAACGACTATCACAGACTGACGAACTACATTGAGGTACAGTTCCGAAAGTTCCAGCCGGCAGATGCCCCGGACCTTTATCCGGTGAAGTACAGAAAAGAAATCGACGAGTTCAATGACTGGCTCTTCCCTACCGTGAACAACGGCCATTACAGAATGGCATTCTGCCAGTCCTGGGAGGCCTACGAGGAGGCCTACAACGATTTCTTTGATTCCGTGGAAAAACTGGACGAGCGCCTGAAGACCAACCGCTTCCTGTTCGGCGACTACATCACGGATGCGGATATCCGCCTGTATGTGACGTTGGTTCGCTGGGAGACCAGCTATTATCACAACATCGGTCCCATGAAGAAGCGCATCACCGAGTATGAAAATCTCTGGGGCTACGTAAAGGAGCTGTTCAGCCTTCCCGTATTCCGGAAGTACACCTTCTTTGAATTCCCGAAGAATGACACCCTGGGCATCTTTGCGAGCTATCCCAAGCGGATCGCAGCGCAGGTTCCCTACGATGTCCTCTGGAAAACAGACGGCAGCAGAAAAGCCCTCTCCCAGGATCCGGACAATGTATTTAAGAAGCACCCGGCAGGAGAGACGGCAGAGGATTATCAGAGTGTGATCTCCACGACCAAGTGGAATTCCAGAGAATGGGCAGACAGAAATCCCATGGACAGAGTGCTTACCACAGATGCGTCCATCAATCCTATTGCATCGAAGCTGAGGGATTAAACATATGAAAGTATACGAAAACGTTTCGGAATTGATCGGAAATACGCCGCTGGTGCGTCTTAGCGGCTATCAGAAGGCGAAGGGACTGCAGGCGGAAATTCTGGGAAAGCTGGAATATTTTAACCCGGCGGGCAGCATCAAGGACAGAATCGCCCTCTATATGCTGCTGGATGCAGAGAAAAAGGGACTGCTGAACGAGGATTCCGTGATTATTGAGCCCACCAGCGGCAACACAGGCATCGGCCTGGCCGCTGTTGCAGCAGAAAAAGGATACCGGACGATCATCACCATGCCGGATACCATGAGCGTGGAGCGCAGAAATATCCTGAAGGCCTACGGCGCAGAGGTAGTGCTGACAGAAGGGGCAAAGGGAATGAAGGGCGCCATTGCAAAGGCCAATGAGCTGGCGGATCAGATCCCCCACAGCTTTATCCCCGGGCAGTTCACCAATGCGGTGAATCCCTACGTACACTACAAAACGACAGGCCCGGAACTCTGGCACGATACCGAGGGAGAGATTAATTTCCTGGTGGCCGGCGTGGGCACAGGCGGTACCATTTCCGGTGCCGGAAAGTACTTAAAGGAGCGTAACCCGGAGATCAAAGTGATCGCGGTGGAGCCTGCCGATTCTCCGGTCCTCTCCGGCGGAAAAGCCGGCCCTCACAAGCTGCAGGGCATCGGCGCGGGATTCATTCCCTATACCCTGGATGTGGACGTATACGATGAGGTCATCACGGTGACCACCGAGCAGGCCTATGATGCGTCCAGAGTACTGGCTAAAGAGGACGCGGTGCTGGCGGGCATCTCTTCCGGCGCCGCCCTGTATGCCGCCGAGGTCATCGCCAGGAGACCGGAAAATAAAGGCAAGACCATCGCCGTCATCTTCCCGGACAGCGGTGAGAAGTATCTGTCAGGATCATTGTTCGCGTGATGCGGGACTTTTCTTCGCAGGATGCTGTAAGGCGGCATCCTGCGAAGGGCGGATCAGACGAAATCGCCTGACGACACTTTTGTCTGATTGCGAGGACGAGGCATAGAGAGGTAACTATGAGCGAAATAACAGGAAGAGACCTGTCTGCAAAACCGAATAAGATCGAGATCAGGGACGTCTCCTTCGACTATGTGGACAGACGGAGCAAATCCTCCGTCTTAGATCACGTCAGCCTGACCATTAAAGAGGGCGAGTTCATCTGCATACTGGGCTCCTCCGGGTGCGGAAAGTCTACGCTCTTAGGTCTGCTGAACGGCCTTCGCAAGGCGAAAAGCGGCTCCATCCTGCTGGACGGAAAGGAAATCCAGGGACCCGGTCCGGACAGAGCAGTGGTCTTTCAGCAGTATTCCCTTTTCCCGTGGCTTACCGTAAAGGGCAACATCCTCTTCGGCATCCGACAGAGCGGAAAGAAGTACAGCCGCGCAGAGCGTGAGAAGCTGGCAGAGGGGTATATCAGAAAAGTAGGCCTCATGGGTGCTGCCTCCAAATATCCCGGACAGCTTTCCGGCGGCATGAAGCAGAGAGTGGCGGTGGCGAGAGCGCTGGCACTGGAGTCCGATGTGCTGCTGCTGGATGAGCCCTTCGGCGCCATCGATCCCATCCTTCGGCTGGAGCTGCAGGAGATGGTCTCCAGACTCTGCACGGAAAACAACAAGACCGTGGTCTTTGTAACCCACGACATCGATGAGGCTATCCTGCTCGCAGACCGGATCGTGGTCATGGAGCCCGGCAGGATCCGCACTGTACTGCCGGTGGAATTCCCCCATCCCAGAAAAAGGGAGAACCTGACAGGGACCCAGGAGTATGAAAGCCTGCACAGGAAACTGATCGCATCCTTCTACGCCCACGTAGAGGACAACATAGATGCAGAGGTGGCATTATGAAAAAATGGCTGCTGGAGCCGGAAATGTATATCGAGTTCGGCATTGCCGCGTTTCTGTACGCGGCCAATATACTGCTGACGCTTTTCTTTCCCTACTATACAGAGCACAAGGCTTACTATGACAGTGCAGCCTACATTGTGGTGCTGGCGGGCACTTTCGTGCTTTACACGGTCACACTTCACCTGCTGCATAAAAAGAGCATCTCCGACATCGCCGTGATCACAGGCCTCTTTTTTGCCGTATGGGAGATCACCTATAAGACAGGCGTGGTCAAGAATGACCTCCTGATCCCCTCCCCCGAGGGCCTTTTCCACGTATTCGTGGAAAAACCGGCGGAGATCCGGGCCGATGTGGTGGGCTCCATTTCACTTTTGTTCTGGGGCTTTCTGCTGGCCATCGTGCTGGGAACGCTGCTGGGACTGCTGGCAGGCTGGATCCCCAGGATCCGGGAAGTCCTGCTTCCCTTATCCAATGTGATCACGCTGATCCCGCCGCTGATGTTTTCCGCCTACCTGATCATGATCTTTTCCTCCTTCCGGCAGGCTGCTATCGCCGTTATCTTCTTTGCGGTATTCTGGCCCACCTTTCAGGGCATGGTCGTGCGCGTGGGGCAGATCGATCCCTCCATCATAGAGGCGGCCCGGACCATGGGCGTCGGCAATGTGGGCATGCTCTTTAAGGTGATCTTCCCATACTGCCTTCCCGGCATCATCGGCAGCATCTCCAAGAGCCTTCGGGGTGCCTTCATGTGCCTCTCCGGTGCGGAAATGCTGGGCATGAACCTTGGTATCGGCTACTTCATCGAAAAATACAAGAGCTTCGCTGATTACCGCTGCGTGCTGGCCGGCATCGTCACTGTAGGTGTGATCACCACGATCATCGACCTGGTGGTAAATAAGATCGAAAAAACCGTGATTCGCTGGGAAGTTTAAATAAGCGGCATCAATTCGCAATCGCATCGGAGAATCCGCCTTCGCGCATTCTCCTCACGGTGCCGCAATTAATTGCGG
>CAVKQI010000049.1:0-17688 GCA_963658405.1 bacterium
AGAAGAAGAATCCTTTGCTAAAATGACAGAGATCTACAGAGCCATGGAGGCCTCGGACAGAAATTATGATCCGTCGCTGCGCTCTGCCAGCGGGCTGGTGGGCACCGATGCGGAAAAAGTGCGGATCAGGGAGAACGAGGGCAAGCTCCTCTGCGGCAGCTTTACCGCCCATGTCATGGAACGGGCGCTGCGCATCGCGGAGTCCAATGCCTGTATGAAACGGATCGTGGCGGCCCCTACGGCAGGCTCCTGCGGCGTGGTGCCGGCAGTACTCCTGTCCATGCGGGAAAAAGAAAACTATACAGAAGAAGAGATGGTGCAGGCCCTCTATGTCACTGCGGGCGTCGGCGGTGTCATCGCCTCCAGAGCCAGCCTTGCCGGTGCAGAAGGGGGCTGTCAGGCGGAGATCGGCTCCGCCTCTGCCATGGCAGCCGCGGCAGCGGTGAGCCTTCTGGGAGGAGATGCCGCAGCTATGGCACATGCCTCCGCCATGGCACTGGCGGGACTGCTGGGTCTGGTCTGTGATCCGGTGGCAGGTCTGGTGGAAGTGCCCTGCGTAAAGCGAAATGTAATCGGTGCGCTGAATGCGGTATCCTGCGCCGATATGGCCATGGCCGGAATCCGGAGCCGGATACCGCCGGATGAGGTGATCGATGCCATGAAGGCAGTAGGCCATGCCATGCACGCAGATCTGCGGGAGACAGGTCGGGGCGGTCTGGCAGGCACCCCCACAGGGCAGGCCATCAGCGAGAAAATCCGGTGCGGTCAGGAAGATTAGGAAAATGCTTTCATGAGGGCATCCTGAAGTACCTTGGAGCAGTTGATCCCCCGCTTGTCAGCCAACGCAGCCATCCAGGCGGGAAGTGAGACGTTCTTTCGGACAGCGCGGGTGTCAGTCTGCGCACGATAGCGGATGGTGTCGGCATGAATGACAGTAAGAATGTCATCAGAATCATGAACGATCTGTGATTGCGGTGTAGGTGCTGATGGCATAATACCCTGATCTTCAAGTACGCAAAGGCAGCCATTCAGGGCGTCGGTGATGAGACTGATCACCTCATCAAAGGTGCTGCCTGTGGTGATACAGGCGGCAATATCAGGTACCTTTGCATAAAATTTTCCATTGGATTCATGGATCACTGCCGTATAGTTATAGATCATAGTTGCCTCCTTTTGTTTATCTGTAAAGTTCAACCCTTATTTACTGCGGATATGCGCCTCTTTAAAAATGTAGCGCATATCATTCTCATCAAAATCATGTCTTTTTACAGGGACGGTGATGGCGGTCAGGGGATTGAAGTAGATATCGTGGTTTGCTCCGTGACGAAGAAGGATAAATCCATTTTCTTTCAATGCTCTGATGGTTCTTTTCAGGGGACTCAATAGTATCTCCTTTCCAATATGATACACAAAAGTGTGTATTTTGTCGATAGGGTTACAGAAGTAAAAATAATTCTAGGAATTGATTTCTGAAGAATAGTGGTTGACAGGGAGATTACAGGAAAAGGATGAAAGATGATTGCTGAAAGTTACTGACAGGATAAAAGAGATCTGCGGACAGTGATGAGTGCGGAGGATAGAAACGTCTCCGCAGATGGTGAGATCAGTATAAAGGACAAAGCGAAAAGAGTCTATCACTAATATAAAAAGATAGAATATAGTTCAGGGGAATAGGCCATCAGCGAGAAAATCCGGTGCGGTCAGGAAGATTAGCAAAAGATCCCGGGGAGCAAAACTCCCCGGGATCTTTTGATTTATTTGGAAATAGATTCATTTATAAGGACGGTCGATTTAATAGAACTCTGTTACCCAATACCACTGTCCGTTGGACTTCTGTGCGATGCCGATGCCAACCTTGGTGTACTGACCGGAAACGATGTTTGCATAGTGTCCGGGGCTTGTGCACCAATCGTTCATTACTTCGCTGGCAGAGGTCTGACCATAGGCGAGGTTCTCACCGTAGCAGAGATTGCTCTGACCGATATCGTTTTCTACTGTCCACCAGTCACTTCCGTTAGGTCTGGTGTGAGAGAACAGGGAAGTGGTTTCCTCTGCTCTTACGGTTGCTGCTGTTTCAAGATTGCTGTCCACTGCAAGTGCCGGAAGACCAGCAGCAGCGCGCTTTTCGTTGATGATGCTGTAGCATGCAGCTACCTGCGAGCGCATGTCTGCAGCCTGTGCCTGCATCGGGAAGCAGGCGGATCCGATGAATAATGCTGCGCACAGGATAACCATCTTCTGTGCTAATGAGTTTCTTAAACCTTCTTTCTTCATAATCATACCCCTCTTTTTAGGGCTGATGCCTCATTTCTGAGTCATCACTTAGAGGAGCAGCCAATGCCCTTTCTGCATTTGCTGTTTTTATGCGTTCACTTTTTACTGTTGAAAAAGGATTTTTAACGCACAAAAAAAGCACTATTGCGAAAAGGGACCTTTAGTGCTTGAGTGCATTTCTGCGTTTGCAACTGGCTACCATCTTACAGGCCCTATAGCTTTGCGTCACAACCTTTCGATTGCTTTGCCAAAATATTAAGTTAATAGTTGAAAATTAATGCTACACGAAACGTAGAACGGTTAACTTTCTTCTGCAGCGCCTCGAACGTTTCTAAGTACATGATAGTCAGAATCGGTTTGAAAATCAAGTGATAAATGCAGAATTACTAAAATTTTATATATTTTGCATCAAAAACTTTAAATCGAAATGACAATAATAGCATTTATGCAGCGCACCGTATGGAACTTTGAAACAAAAAGCACGGCGTGTTCGATATTACGAAACGCCGTGCTCTTATTTTCGCACATATGATTCGGATCCCTTACAGGAAGTAGTAGTTGGGATTATTACTTTCATTGCGTACACGGAAGGGCGGAACCGGGATATACTTGTTGGGAATAGTGTAAAAAGTAGAAGTAATCATTTGTATCTCCTTTCATTTTTGAGGATGCTGCTGACTTATGTCTGTTCTGTTTTGCAGCTCTGTTGTCTTTGTTGAACTTATCATACAGCGGAGCGCGTATTAGAAGCGTAACATTCTGTTTTCTAAAACGTAATTTTCCGGCACCCGGCATGGCAAAGTGACCGAAAAAGGCTTTGATATAGGAAAGTACGAAATAAAAAACAATCTATCCTATTTTCATTTGAAGGCTGTTTTGTGATAATGAGAGGCAGATATCGGGCAGAAATCCCGGTATATAGTGCCGAAACGTCATCAATTTGTATTTGCATCGGAGAATTCGCCTTCGCGAAATTCTCCTCACATTGCCGCAGTAAAACTGCGGCAGAAAGAGGTAAAAATGTCAGAACAGCACTTTAACACCCCCGCAGAGGTGATTTCTGCGACCCTGGAAGGCGGAAAGCGCAAGTCACAGCTTCCTATAGGAAAGATGATCCTTCTTGGCATCATGGCCGGGGCATTTATCGCCCTGGGCGGTGCCACCAGCAGCACAGCCGTTCACAACATTCCCAACGTAGGTCTGGCCAGAGCGGCAGCGGGCTGCATCTTCCCGGTGGGTCTTATGATGATCGTCTTCGTAGGCGGCGAACTGTTTACCGGCGACTGCCTGATGGTCATGGACGTGATCGACGGCAAGGTGTCCTGGAAAGCCTGCCTGCGCAGCCTGTGCATTGTCTACCTCAGCAACCTGGTGGGTGCACTGATCATCGATGTGCTGGTTTGCTATTCCGGAAACCTGGATTATTCCGACGGCCTGCTGGGGGCTTATACCATCAAGGTGGCGCTGGGCAAGATCTCCATCACACCCCTTCGCGGCATCACTTCCGGTATCCTCTGCAATATCCTGGTCTGCATCGCCGTGCTGATGGCGGCAGCGGCCTCCGACATTGCCGGCAAGGTATGGGCCATCTTCTTCCCGATCATGGCCTTTGTGGTAGGCGGTTTTGAACACTGCGTGGCCAATATGTTCTACATTCCTGCAGGCATCATGGCGGCAGCAAATCCGACCTATGCAGCCAAGGCTCAGGAAGCCTACGGCATTACCGCAGAGCAGCTGCAGCAGCTGACCGTTGCCAACAGCCTGCATAATTTTATTCCCGTGACCATCGGCAATATCATCGGCGGCATGATCTTCGTAGGCATCCCCTGCTACCTGATCCAGGTCAGCAAAAAGAAGTCACAGGGAAAGGCCTGAGCACTCCCCGGATTCGGAAGACGGCAGGCTGCATGGAACCTTTCACGGCATGATATGGAAAGTGTTACTTCATGAGCCGGTATTTTGAAAGCAGCAGACAACAGTATAGAACAGCCAGAAAAGCGCAGTCCTTTGCAGAAAGGACTGCGCTTTTTTCAGCATAGGTTTTCAGAGGTTATTTCACATACTTTTCACCGCATGCCCATTTTGTGATCAAAATTCTGTTTTATTATAAACTGCATACAAACAGTATGAGACATGAAACCGCGACAAAACCGGGTGACCGGGAACGCATGGGAGAACACAGCTTGGTGAAATGATTCTCCTGCAGCTGTGAAAAACTGCAGCATGAAGACACAGAAAGGATAATTATGAAGAGAAGACAATTAGCAGCAATAGGATGTGCCATAGGAATGAGCATGGTGATGATCACCGGATGCGGGAGCACGGGATCCTCTGGTACAGCAAGTTCTGCGGTATCCGGCGAGGAAACTACGGATGCATCTGCGTCAGAAGATACGGCGCAGGAGGACAGCACGGAAGAGGACAGCCAGGGAGAGGATAAAGAGACACCGCCGGATGCACCGGATGGTGAGACACCCCCGGATGGAGAAAACGGACAAAAAGGCGACGGACAAAAGCCGGACGGTGAGAAGCCTGATGGGGATAAACCGGACGGTGAGAAGCCGGAGGGCGGCAAGCCGGGAGAAGGCGGCTTTGGCGGCAGCAGTGAGGTGACCAACGGCACCGCAGCCAATACGATCAGCGAAGAGACGACAGTGGAGAATGAGACCTACACCTCCACCGGAGACGATGAAAATGCCCTTCGGGTAGACGGCGTGAAGGCGACTCTGACGGGCATTACCGTGGAGAAGACAGCAGGCAGCTCTTCCAATACAGAGGACGGCGACTGGTACGGACAGAATGCCGGCCTGTTGGCATTAAACGGTGCCACTGTGAATATTACAGGGGCGACCATCAATACCGGTACTCAGAACGGCAACGGTGTCTTCAGCTACGGCGAGGGCACCACGGTGAATATCTCGGATTCCAAGATCCGCACGACAGGAAATAATTCCGGCGGTATTCACACCACCGGAGGTGGCACGATGAATGCGGAGAATCTGGATGTGGAGACAGAAGGAAATTCCGCAGCGGCCATCCGCAGCGACCGGGGCGGCGGCGATGTGAACGTGACAGGCGGTACCTATACCACCAACGGAACCGGCAGCCCCGCGGTATACTGCACAGCAGACATTTCCGTGGAGGATGCGACACTTACCGCCAACGCCAGCGAGGGCGTGGTGGTGGAAGGCAAGAATTCCGTAGCCTTAAAGAACTGCACGGTGGTTTCCAGCATGGACAATACCTACAACGGCGACGAGAATGAAAATATTCACGGCATCATGATCTATCAGAGTATGTCCGGCGACGCAGAGGAGGGAAATGCCGGCTTTTCCTCGGAAGGCGGCAGTATTACCGCAAAGAAGGGGGATCTGTTCTATGTGACCAACACCTCCTGCACCCTGAGCCTTAAGAATACGAAGCTGACCATGGAAGATGAGGACGGCGTACTGCTGCGGATCGCCGGCAATGACAGCTCCCGGGGCTGGGGGACAGAAGGAAAGAACGGCGGCACGGTGACCATGACCACCGAGGACCAGACCATGGAAGGAGACATCATCGTGGATGAGATCTCCAGTCTGGATCTGACCATGAACAGCGGCACGAAATTCACCGGCACGATCAATGCCGACGGGGATGCCGGTGAGGTGAAGGTGACCCTTGCCAAGGATGCATCCTGGACCCTCACCGGGGACAGCTATATTACCAGCTTTGACGGTGATCTTACCAACGTGACCACCAATGGTCATCACCTGTATGTGAACGGTGAGAAAGTGAAATGATCACCAGATCCCCATCACATGCTGCATCAGCAGGCTGACGGCGGTGATGCCCGCCCAGCAGCAGGCACCCAGCAGCAAAGGCTTGCCGCCGCTTTTCACCAGCTTGATGAGATTGCTGTTTAGGCCGATGGCCGCCATGGCCATGATGATAAAGAACTTGCTCAGCTCTTTCAGGGGCTGGAATACGGCTGCGGACACTCCGAAGGATGTGCAGAGGGTAGTGATCACCGATGCACAGATAAACCAGAGAATAAACATGGGAAAGGCGTTTTTCAGACGGAAACTGCCTTTCCCATTTTCTGTCTTTCCGGCATGGACAAGGGAAAGCACCAGCGTAATGGGAATGATGGCCAGCGTGCGTGTCAGCTTGACGGTGACGGCTTTATCGAGTGTCTGGCTCCCCAGATTCCACATGCTGTCCCAGGTAGAAGCTGCTGCCGTGACAGAAGAAGTATCATTGACGGCCGTACCGGCAAAGATGCCGAAGGCTTCACCGGAGGTGGTGTCAAAGCCGATGGTCTGACCCAGCAGGGGAAACAGCAGTGCCGCCAGCACATTGAAAAAGAAAATGACGGAAATGGCCTGCGCTACCTCTTCGTCGTCTGCATGGATGACCGGCGCGGTGGCCGCGATGGCACTGCCGCCGCAGATGGAAGAGCCGACGCCGATCAGTGTGCTGATATTGCCGTCGATATGCAGCAGTTTATGCAGCACAAAGGCTACGATCAGGGAGGTGGTAATGGTGCACACGATGATGGGAAGGGACTGCTTTCCGGTCTGCAGCACTACATTGAGGTTTAATCCAAAGCCCAGCAGCACCACGGCGGCCTGCAGAATTTTTTTGGAAGTAAAGCCAATCCCCGCCTTGCAGACAGCCCCCGGTGTCCAGAGCAGCGCGATGATCATACCTATGAGGATGGAAAATACCGGTCCGCCGATCACAGGCACCAGTTTGCCAAACAGCCAGGAAGGGACGGCAATGGCAAGGCATACGATAATCCCCGGGATTTTTTTCTGAATGGATTGCATGGTAAGAGACTCCTTTTCAATGATATTCGTATTTGAGAACGGGTTCATGCGTATTTCATTCTCGTCTTTGCAGCGCAGAGCCTGCTTTCCTCTATCATGGCAGGCTCTGCGCACTGGGACAAGTAATTATGAAATGAATGAGCCGCTCTTATATTTTACAGTATCAATGCAACTGCTGGGGCACATTCAGATTTTGTGTAAAAGACAGACAGAAAACGGATGCCTCGAATGTCTGCGGGATGCTTTGCGCGGCCTATGCAATCGGCATAACAGAAGATTGACAGACGTTTCCCTGTTGCAAAGCACGGCGGCCTGCGATAGCATTTAAGTGGTGCCGCAAACGGTGCCCGCGGGAGAATATTTCTGAGAATTTGTCTTAGAGACATATACTTTGCGCCTGTAAAGAAAACAACGACGTAAGATAACGTATAGGACGGAAAACGGACAGTACTGCAGACAAACAGGGAGGACCGATTATGCTGAAAGGTAAGAATATATTGCTGGGTGTGACAGGGGGGATCGCTGCTTATAAGTCGGCGGATCTGTGTTCCCGGCTGGTAAAGCAGCACGCAGGGGTGGATGTCATTATGACAGAGCATGCCACAGAGTTTATCACGCCCCTCACCTTTGAGAGCCTCTGTCACAGAAAGACGGTGACAGATACCTTTGACCGGAATCATCCCTGGGAAGTGGAGCACATCGCACTGGCCGAAAAGGCTGACTGCGTGGTGATTGCACCGGCCACGGCCAATATCATTGCCAAGCTCTCCTATGGCATAGCGGATGATATGCTGACGACCACAGTGCTGGCCTGCACCTGTCCGAAGATCCTGGTGCCCGCCATGAATACGCATATGTACGAAAATCCCGTCGTACAGGACAATCTGGAACGGCTGCGCCGCTATGGCTGGCATATTCTGGAGCCTGCCACCGGTCATCTGGCCTGCGGGACGAGCGGCAAGGGCAAGATGCCGGAGCCGGAGACCATCCTGCAGCACGTGCTGCTGCAGTGTGCGTGCGAAAAGGATCTGCAGGGACAGAGGATCCTGGTGACGGCGGGTCCTACCAGAGAAGCGGTGGATCCGGTGCGCTTTCTGACCAATCATTCCAGTGGCAAGATGGGTTATGCCATCGCTGCGGCAGCGGCCTGCAGGGGCGCGAAGGTGACACTGGTCAGCGGCCAGGTATCGATCCCGAAACCGGAAGGCGTGGATTTCGTATCGGTGACCAGCGCCCAGGATATGTACGAAGCCGTCACCGGCCGGCAGCAGGAAAATGACATCATCATCAAGGCGGCTGCCGTGGCAGATTACAGGCCGGCCAGCGTGGCGGACGAAAAGATCAAAAAGAAGGAAGACGGCTCGGATCTGGTCATGGAGCTGGAGCGCACCAGGGATATCCTGCAGTATCTGGGAGAGCATAAGCCGGCAGGACAGCTGCTGTGCGGTTTTTCCATGGAGACAGAGCATATGCTGGAAAATTCCCGCAGAAAGCTGGAAAAGAAGCACCTGGACATGATCGCCGCCAACAATGTCAAGGTAGAGGGAGCAGGCTTTGGTGTGGATACCAACGTGCTGACCCTGATCACAAAGGACAGTGAGAAGGAACTGCCGCTCTTATCCAAGCACCAGGCGGCCATGGCGCTTCTGGATGCGCTGCTGGAGTTAAAAAAGCAACAGTGAGAATCAACAGAAACAGAAGATGCTGTATGCGACGTCTTACAGGCAGGCTGGATATTCGGATCGGGACCTGCCTTCGGAGCGGCGTTTTTGCAGCAGCGATTGTATACAAGAAAGTGCATGCCCCGGGCCTGCACTTTCTTGCTTTTTACGCTGAATCGTGTAATATGATTCTTGCGCGATATCTGCAATAAGGCAGAACCGCAGCAGGAGGATAAAAAATGAAGAATATGAACACCCAGAGTGTGCAGACCGCACATTCCAACGTCGGCGTCAACGCAAAGGACATGGCGATCATGGCGATGTTTACAGCCATCATCCTGATCATGGCCTTTACACCCTTTGGTCTCATTGATCTTCCCCTGATCAAGGCCACCATTCTGCACGTACCCGTCATCATCGGCGCCATCGTCTTAGGCCCTAAAAAGGGCGCATTTCTCGGATTTCTGTTCGGACTTACCAGCCTGATCAAAAATACCATGGCTCCCAGTTTCCTTTCCTTTGCTTTTACACCGGCTGTTTCCGTGCCCGGTTTAAGTCACGGATCCCCCTGGGCTATCGTGATCTGCTTCCTGCCCAGAATCCTGGTAGGTGTGACTCCCTGGCTCTTTTACTACGGTGTTACCAGGGCTATGGGCGGCCGTGTGAATCTGCCCATCCGCACCGTGCTGCTGGCGATCAGCGGTGCCATCGGTGCCATCACCAATACCGGTCTGGTCATGGGCATGATCTATATCCTGTTTAAGGATGCCTATGCCGTAGGCAAGGGGATCCCGGTGGACCAGGTGCTGGGCGTGATCCTGGGCGTAGTGGCCGGCAACGGTATTCCGGAGATGATCGTGGCAGCCGTTCTGGTGCCTGTCATCGTCATCGCACTTCTTCGTGCGCACATCATCAAGAACCAGTAGACAGCATACCGGCAGTCAGAGACAGCGCGAAGAGGTGTGACTATGGGAAAGATAATCACCATCGATGTGGGCAATTCCAACGTGGTGGCAGCGGCCTTGGAGCAGGGCAGCGTCGCCTTTATGGAACGCTTTAAGACCCACGACAACTGGATAAAGAATACCGTGAAGGATGAGCTGCGGCGGATTCTGGAAAAGCACGGCCTGGAAAAGGAAGATATCGAGGGAAGCATCATCTCCTCGGTGGTGCCGGAGATGAATCCGCTGCTGACCCAGGCACTGCGAAAGCTGACGGGCAAAGCCCCTCTCCTGGTGAGCCCCACTCTCCATACCGGCTTAAAGGTACGGGATTATGATCTCTCCTGCCTCGGCATGGACCGGGTGGTGGACATGACAGCGGCCAAAGCCTACTATCCCTGTCCCCTGATGGTGGTGGATATGGGGACCTGTACGACCACCTCGGTGATCGACGATGAGGGCTATTTCATTGGAGGTCTGATCTCTGCCGGCATTCAGCTTTCCCTGGATGCGGAGGCAGAGCACACAGCGCAGCTGCCGGCGCTCTGGGCAGACGGTGCAGAGACCCTCATCGGCAATGATACCGTCAGCAATATGATCAGCGGTGCTGTCATCGGCACCGCGGCCATGATCGACGGCATCGCGGAGCGCGTGCAGGCGCAGATCTGCCGGGAGGGAGAGACCCTCACGGTAGTTCTCACCGGCGGCCTCTCCAACCAGATCCTTCCCTGGCTGAAAAATGAGGTGCACTATGAGCCGGAGCTGCTCCTGAAAGGATTGGAGCTGATCTACCGGAAAAATGCAGCGGCACCTTCCGAAAAAACTGAATAGGAAAACGGGCAGCAACGCATGCGATGGCGATTCGGGAAACGACTCGCAGCATCGAGAAGAAGCTGACCGGCCAATACCGCCTTTCCGGAAGGAAGGCGGTATTTTTGCATTATGGAAAGGGACACGATGCCTTAATAAAGAAAGCAAAGAACATGCCGCAGGGCGCCGTGCGCCGGCAAAAAATCTGCAGCCCGGAAAAGCGCAGGGGAAGCGCGGGAAACAAAAGCGGCAGGAAAAACCGACGAAATCATAGGGGATGCTGCTGCATTTATACGGAAGAAATTGCCATTGCGCAACAGGGAAAAACCGATTATATTTTGAGAGAAATGGTTTGCATCCGACCGGCGCAGTTCCGGGAGGGAGGAAACGGGAAATGGATGGGAAAACGAAAACAAAAGAAATAGATATGCTCCACGGCCCTCTGGACGGCAATCTGATCCGATTTGCCCTGCCCATCGCCGCCAGCAGCATGGTGCAGCAGCTCTTTAATTCAGCGGATACCGCTGTGGTGGGCCGGTTCGCAGATGCCAATGCCCTGGCGGCAGTGGGCACCAATGCGGAGATCGTAGGACTCCTGGTGGCTTTTTCCAGCGGTCTGTCGGTGGGCGCCAATGTACTTCTGGCCAGATACATCGGCGAAAACAGAAAGAACAGCATCCGGAAGGTGATCTGCAGCAGCCTTTTGCTGGCCCTTGTTTTCGGTATCCTGGTATCTCTGCTGGCACAGCCGGTGGCAGGACCTTTGCTTTCGGCCATCCAGACGCCGGCGGAGGCTCTGGAGCTGGCAGGCGTTTACCTGCGCATTTACCTGATCGGCTATCCGGCGCTTCTGGTGTATGATTTCGGGGCCGCTATCCTGCGCGCCAAGGGGGACAGCAAGAGGCCCTTCTTTATCCTGGTCGTCTCCGGCATCATCAACGTGGTGCTGAACCTGTTCCTGGTCATCGTCTGCGGCCTTGGGGTGGCCGGCGTGGCCATCTCCACGGATATCTCGACTCTGTGGTCGGCCGTGATGGTGGTGATCCTGCTGATCCGGGAGAAGGGAGACTTTCATCTCGATCTGCAGGGATACCGGAAGATGGAAGATGTGAGCTCCCGGTGCATCAGCAGGATGCTGCAGATCGGTGTCCCGGCGGCGGTGCAGGGCGCGGTCTTCTGCATCTCCAATCTTTTCGTGCAGAGTGCCATCAACAGTTTTGGTGCTGCTGCTACGGCAGGCAGTGCCATCTCCCTGAATCTCGAGTATTTTGATTACTATATCATCACCGCCTTTGCCCAGACTGCCACTACCTTTGCGGGGCAGAACCATGCAGCGGGCAATGACAGCCGGTGCGGACAGATCTTCCGGCGCTGCCTTGGGTATGCCATCCTTTTCTCTGCGGTTGTGGTCGCGGTGCTGATCCTGAACAAGGAAAAGGTGGCGGGAATGTTCTCGGGCGAGAGTGCGGTGATCGAACAGGCCTGCCTGCGTATGATGATGCTTTTGCTGCTGCAGAGCATGTGCTCACTTTATGAGGTGCCGGCCGGTTATCTGCGGGGCATGGGACACTCGGCGGTGCCGGCGGCCATCTCCATTGTGGGCACCTGTGTGTTCCGGCTGATCTGGCTGGTCACGGTCTTTGCCGGCATCCATACACTGAAAAGCCTGTATCTGGTCTATCCCGTCACCTGGACCCTCACGGCGATGGGCATGTGGACGGCGGTATATCTGCTGTGCGTGAAAAATAAAGAGAAGCCGGACGGGCAGGACATGAGAATATGATAGAGAGAATACACAAGCTGAAGGATCTGCAGGGAGATTCGGTGGAACTCTGCCTGACTTACTGCGGATGGGAGTACTGTGCGCCCCTGCATCGTTTCGGTCCGAACAGACGTCCCTCCTGGGTGCTGCATATCGTGCTGGAGGGAAAGGGAACCCTGGAAATGGGCGGCCGGGTCTACGAGCTGCAGAAAAATGACGCCTTCCTGCTGCCGGCAGGAGCAGAGGCCTGGTATGAGGCGGATCAGGATGACCCCTGGGCCTATATGTGGATGGGCTTTGCCGGTATCAAGGCGGATGAATGCGCCGGCAATGCAGGATTTTCCATGCGCAGCCCGGTGCGGCAGGTGAGCTGTGCGGAGATCATCCACGGCTATATCGAGCAGATGATGGAAGCCAGCCAGTCCAGCCAGGCCAATGAGTGGCGTCGAAACGGCCTTCTGATGTTGGCCTTTGCCCAGCTCATGGAGGATTACCGGCAGCAGACCGGGGAAAACGGCGTGCTGCGCCGGGACGGTGTGGCCGGCAGTGAATATGTGCGCCAGTCCATCGAATATATGGCCAGATGCTACAACCAGCGGATCAAGATCGGGGATCTGGCAGAGCATATCGGTGTCAACCGCAGCTATCTCACGGTGGTGTTCCGGCGAAACGTGGGCCTCTCTCCTCAGGAGTTCCTCCTAAAGCTCCGCATGGAGCGGGCGGCCATGATGCTGCAGGAGACCACCATGCCGGTGGGCGCTGTGGCGGAGGCTGTGGGCTACGGCGACCAGCTCACCTTTTCCAAGGCCTTCCGCCGCTTCTACGGCAAGAGCCCCAGTATGATGAGAAAATAAGGAGAAAGAGTATGACGAAATCCAATGTGGTACTTACGGGAATGTCCGGTGCCGGCAAGAGCACCATCGGCGTGCTGATCGCCAGATCTTTGGGACTTAGTTTTGTGGATACGGATCTGCTGATCCAGAAGCAGGAGGGAAAGCTGCTCCAGAAGGTATTGGATGATAACGGTGTGGACCGATTCCTGGAGATCGAGGAAAAGGTGCTGGCAGAGACAGGCAGGACCTATCATAATACTGTGATCGCCACCGGCGGCAGCGCCGTCTATTCCGATGTCGCCATGATCTCCTTAAAGACAGACGGCATCGTGGTCTATCTGGACGTGCCCTGTGCCAACATTCTGGCCAGACTGCGCAGTACCGACAATCGGGGCATCGTCCTTCGCCACGGCAATACCTTTGAGGATGCCTACGAGGAGCGAGTGCCCCTGTATCGCCGCTACAGCGACCTCACCATAGACTGCTCTCACGGAGATATCCA
Organism: bacterium; assembly: GCA_963658405.1. Taxonomy (GTDB): domain Bacteria; phylum Bacillota; class Clostridia; order Lachnospirales; family Lachnospiraceae; genus CAG-791. The sequence continues at coordinate 13,595 of CAVKQI010000049.1, forward strand.
GAGCGCAGCAGAGGCGGTGCTGAAGGGGCTCAAGGAAATGGGCTTTGCGCACCAGGCGTAAGGATGGGATGCCGCCTGAAATCATACAATAGAATCCTATTTTACGGTTATTTCATACAATTTCATAAAGAGATAGAAAATACAATATTTTGGGGTCTGCAAATGAGGGGAACCCATATATTGTATTTTTTTGCAAAAAATCATTTCCATTCTGCCAGTAGTTGTGATATAGTAGTCCTACACGCGCAGGATGGCTGGAACGGAAGATCAGCATCGCTGCACGGGAAAAGGGGTAAAGCATGAAAATCATCAAACGTAATGGTTCAGAGGCTGAGTTCGATCCGGAGAAGATCGTAGCAGCCGTCTCCAAGGCCAATAATGCAGGGGTCAGCAGGGAACTGACCGAAGCGCAGATCCGGGATATCGCGGAGTATATCGATTACCGCTGTGCAAAGATGAACCGTACCGTTTCCGTAGAAGAAGTACAGGATATGGTAGAGGACCAGATCATGGCCAAGGGTGCCTTTGACATCGCCCGGGGTTATGTGCGCTATCGTTATCAGCGCTCCCTGGTCAGAAAGTCCAATACCACGGACGACAAGATCCTCTCCCTCTTAGAGTGCAATAATGAGGAAGTGATGCAGGAGAATTCCAATAAGGATCCCATCGTCAACAGCGTGCAGAGAGACTATATGGCTGGCGAGGTGAGCAAGGACATCACCAGACGTCTGCTGTTGCCTCCGGACATCGTAGAGGCGGACCGGGACGGCCTGATCCATTTCCACGACTCCGACTACTATGCCCAGCATATGCACAACTGTGACCTGGTGAATCTGGATGACATGCTCCAGAACGGCACTGTGATCAGCGAGACCTATATCGAGAAGCCTCACAGCTTCTCCACCGCCTGCAATATCGCCACCCAGATCATCGCGCAGGTGGCCAGCAATCAGTACGGCGGACAGAGCATCTCCCTGACCCATCTGGCACCATTTGTACAGGTCTCCAGACAGAAGATCCAGAAGGAAGTCCAGGAAGAAGTCAGAGAACTGGGCTGCCAGGCAGATCAGAAGGTCATGGACAAGATTGTGGAGGACCGTCTTCACCGTGAGATCGAAAAGGGTGTCCAGACCATCCAGTATCAGGTCATCACCCTGATGACCACCAACGGACAGGCACCTTTCCTCACCGTCTTCATGTACCTGAATGAAGCCCGCAATGACCGGGAAAAGAAGGATCTGGCGCTGATCATCGAGGAAATGCTCAAGCAGCGCTACCAGGGTGTCAAGAACGAGGCAGGTGTATGGATCACCCCCGCCTTCCCCAAGCTGATCTACGTCCTGGAGGATGATAATATCACAGAGGGAACGGAGTATTTCTATCTGACAGAGCTGGCAGCCAGATGCACCGCCAAGCGCATGGTGCCGGACTATATCTCCGAAAAGATCATGAAGCAGCTCAAGGAAGGCAACTGTTTCCCGGTGATGGGCTGCCGCAGTGCCCTTACGCCCTGGAAGGATGAAAACGGCAACTATAAGTTTTACGGGCGCTTCAATCAGGGCGTCGTCACCATCAACCTGCCGGATGTGGCACTTTCTTCCGGCGGCGATATGGATAAATTCTGGAAGATCTTTGACGAACGACTGGATCTGTGCTACCGGGCACTGATGTGCCGTCACGAGCGCCTGAAGGGGACTTTGTCCGACGCGGCTCCGATCCTCTGGCAGTACGGCGCATTGGCTCGCCTGAAAAAGGGAGAGCCCATCGATAAGCTGCTTTACGGCGGCTATTCCACCATCTCTCTGGGCTATGCCGGACTGTGCGAGTGCGTGCAGTACATGACCGGTAAGTCCCACACGGACCCGGAGGCGACACCCTTTGCCCTGGAAGTGATGGAATATATGAATAAGGCCTGTGCCCGCTGGAAAGAGGAGACAAATATCGGCTTCAGCATCTACGGCTCCCCCATCGAGAGCACGACGTATAAGTTTGCCAAGTGCCTGCAGCGGCGTTTCGGCATCGTAAAGGGTGTCACAGACAAGGGATACATCACCAACAGCTATCACGTAAAGGTGACAGAAGAGATCAATGCTTTCGACAAATTGAAGTTTGAATCCCAGTTCCAGGCCCTGTCCACCGGCGGTGCCATCAGTTATGTGGAAGTCCCCAACATGCAGGACAACATCCCCGCCGTCCTGGAGGTGATGAAGTTCATCTACGACAACATCATGTATGCAGAGCTCAATACCAAGAGCGATTACTGCCAGAAGTGCAGCTATGACGGAGAGATCAAGATCATCGAGGAGAGTGGCAAGCTGATCTGGGAGTGCCCCAAGTGCGGCAACCGTGATCAGGCGACCATGAACGTGGCCCGCCGCACCTGCGGTTACATCGGCACCCAGTTCTGGAACCAGGGCCGCACCCAGGAGATCAAAGAGAGAGTGCTGCATCTGTAAAAGCCTGAAAAGCCAACCTGCACAAAAGCAGATAAAAGTATGAAAACATGTATGTAAAAGCGCCAAAAACATGCATGTAAAAGCAAAAAAACATGTATGTAAAAGTGTAAAAAAATGCCGCTTACTCGCTTTCAGCCGGGTAAGCGGCATTTTTTGTCTCGGTTGTACCTTGTTTGGATCAATAAAGAAAAAAACGTATCTGTTTAGCCCCATCTCGAATTTGCTTCGCAAATCCTCACCTGTTTTCTGCAATGTGCTGTTAAGTTGTACGATTACTTATTTGTCTTATCCTTAAATAAGAGAGCAATAGCTGCAAGAGCAAAAACCGGGGTCATTAAGAATAAGAAAAACGGCTGTGCTGACATTATAATTCCTCCTTTGGATTTGTTTATGTTTGTTTAGATTTATTTTCTGTGGTTAAGATTTTTGTTTGTTTCTGAGACTATAGTAGCAGGCAGAGCGTATCATAAGCGTAACGGGAAAGGTAAGGAAATTTAACAGGAGATTGAATTGGTATTATCTGCGGTTTGGCTTACAATAGAAGATGAGATGTCACAGGTACCGGCACTTTGAGTGACACCTTGAGCAAGTCCTGCGAAAGCAGCAGCCGGTATATTCCAGCAAAGGAGAAATTCAAATGACAGAATGGGAAAAGGCACAAAACGGCTATTTATACGATGCAAACTATGATAAGGAAATTGTAGAGGCGCGAACAAGATGTGCCGATCTGTGCTATGATTTCAACCAATGCAAACCGTCAGATGGCAAAAGACAGAGAGAATTACTGGAGCAGATTCTTGGAAAAATCAAGGGCGAGCCGGTGATTACAGCACCATTTTACTGCGACTACGGCTTTAACATTTCCATCGGTAAAAATTTCTATACCAACCACAATGTTACGATACTTGACGGTGCCAAAGTTACCTTCGGCGACAATGTTTTCATTGCACCGAACTGCGTATTTTCTACAGCAGGTCATGCGATCGACAGAGAGCAGAGAAACAAAGGTCTGGAGATTGCCCTGCCGATCACAGTTGGCGACAGCGTCTGGATCGGTGCAAATGTATCTGTACTGCCCGGAGTGACGATTGGCAGCAACACGATCATTGGGGCAGGCAGCGTTGTGAACAAAGATATTCCGGACGGCGTAGTGGCAGCCGGCAATCCCTGCAAAGTCATTCGCAAAATTACAGAGGCAGACAAGAAAAAATATCCCATATTTGAGGGGTAGATTGTCACAGAGACCTGACACTTTGACGCTGAATGCCGCTTACCTGCTGCCAGACAGGTGAGCGGCATTTTTGCGTCCTGCTTGCATCGATAAAGACTACAAAAACAGGTGAAGAATTTCATCCTCACCTGTTTTCTGTAATATTCTGTTAAGTTGTACAATTACTTATCTGTCTTATCCTTAAATAAGAGAGCGATACCGCCGAGAATAAAAAGCGGGGTCATAAAGAAAATGAAAAACGGCTGTGCTGACATTGTAATTCCTCCTCTTGGTTGGTTTAGGTTTGTTTAGATATATATTTTCTGTGATTAGCATTTCTGTTTGTTTCTGAGACTATAGTAGCAGGCAGAGTGTATCATAAGCGTAACGGGAAAGGTAAGGAAATTTAACAGGAGATTGAATTGGTA
>CAVKQI010000050.1:0-6919 GCA_963658405.1 bacterium
GACAAAAAGAAATGCCTTTGGGCATTTCTTTAGGAGAATTCGCCTGCGCGAAATTCTCCTCGTGCTGCCGCTGCATGCAGCGGCAGAGAAAGGAAAAAAATGATAAAGAAAAAAGCAATCGTAGGAATAATGGCAGCAGCAATGGCTATGAGCATCATGGCCTGCGGCGGCGCAGATACCAACCAGACAGCAGCAGAGAGCACGACCGCTGCTGTAGAAAGTACAGCAGAAACCACAGAAGACACACAGGAAGCAGAAAGTGCAGAGAGTGCGGATACAGAGACGACAGAAAACGAGGAAAAGACTGACAGCACGGCAGAGAGTACAAGTGCAGACAGTAAAGCTTCTTCTGATCAGATCACGATTCTGTCCTATCTGGACGATGGGGATTCCGACAATGCATCAGGAGATAAGATGCTGGAAATCCTCACAGAGAGCAATACCGATACCGAGATGAAGGTTTCTGTCACCGATCAGAAACTTAAAGAGGCAGAGAGCGGAGAAAAGCTGACCTATGCAGCAGGCTGCGATACTCTGGTGCAGTTCGTTAAGGTGGAGGACAGCACGAAGGAAGCACTGCAGAAGGCTCTGGATCAGGAAAATGAGACCCAGATGGAGCTGCAGAGAGAAAGTTATGCATATGTGGTCTCCTTTGATGAGGAAATGTCCTCTATGAATGAGAGTGACGACAGCGCCGATACAGCGGATGAAGAGACCGATGACAACAGCATGCGGTATTCTCTGGAGAGCACCGTGGCTGTCAGGAGAGCGGATGACAAGATCTTCAGCTATGTGCGTCAGAATTTCAGCTTTACCGGCGGTGCACATCCCAGCACAGCATATACCGGATATAATTATGATCCGGAAACCGGCAAGGTGCTGAATCTGCAGGATGTGGTCACGGATTATGATGGCCTGTATCAGGCTGTTCTGGATGCGCTGAAGAAAGTAAATGAAAGCCAGGACAACAGTGTATTCTTTGACGAGTATGAGGATACCGTAAAGTCCATGTTCTACGGCGCATCTGCTGATGATACCGAATCCTCCGAGGATTACGGACTGACATATACACTGAACTGGGTGATGACGGATGACGGGCTCTGCATCATCTTTAACCAGTACGATATCGCTCCCTATGCAGCAGGCCAGTTCGTAGCAGAAGTGCCCTTTGCAACAGGACTGATCAATGAGAATTACGGAAAGTAGGAAAGTTTGCATTGACTAACTTTAAAAGAGCATGATAATTTGGTAGAACAAATCGAACATATGAGGGAGTAGTGGCGCACATTGCACAGCAGTGAGCGCGGCAAGTCAACATACTGATCCTGGAATGATAAGATCTGGTTTGCCTTAATCAACGAGACTCATGTATAGCATTCGCTGTACACGAGTCTCTTTTTATCGGTACAGCAAATGCGCTGTACCGTTTTTTTTTCTGTTCAGCACCTGCCATAAGCAAATGCGAATTGACTGCTTGCAGTCATATTCCCATTTACTTATGGCAGGCGGCCAAGGTCCGAAGGACCTCTGGCCATCCAAATCGAGGTTTTCCGAAGGAAAATCGAGATGAGGGTGCTGGACAGAAAGGTACAGATACTGTCTGCGTCTGGACGCCGCAGACAGCATCTGAAGACAGGAGAAAAGGGCGTCCGCAGAAAGGGAGGAGCAATGAAAGAAGCATATCTGCTTTCCAGGGAAGAATTGCTGAGGAAAACAGGAAGTGATGCGGAAAAGGGATTAGACAGCGAAAAGATCAAAGCTTCCAGAGAAAAGTACGGAGAGAATACCTTTAAACAGCAGGGGCGCATCTCCATGGCAAAGCGCATCTGGGATGCGTCCACGGAGCCTATGCTGCTGATGCTGATCTTTGCGGCAGTGATCACGCTGATCGTCAATACCGCCCGATACTTTACCGGCGGCGATTATAATTTCCTGGAATGCGCAGGCATTTTTGCAGCGATTTCTCTGTCTGTAGTCATCACGGTCATCACCGAAGGGAAAAGCGAAAAGGCATTTGAGGCACTGAACCGCATCAACGAGGATACGCTGATCAAGGTGATCCGAAACGGGGAGCCGACCCAGGTGGCCCAGAGAGAGATCGTCGTAGGCGACATCATTCTGGTAGAGACCGGCGATAAGATCGTGGCAGACGGACGTCTCCTGGAGAGCAACGAGCTGCATGCCGATGAATCAGCGCTGACAGGAGAGAGCGTTCCGGTCGAAAAGGATGCGGATTTCGTCTGTCAGGAAAAGACCCCGGTTGCAGAGCGCAGCTGCATGCTTTATACCGGCTGCTTTGTATCCGCCGGAAACGGCAGACTGCTGGTCACCGGCGTGGGTAACGATACCGAGTTTGGAAAAATCGCCCAGGAACTCTCCTCCATTGAAAAGACCACGACCCCGCTGCAGGAGAAGCTGGACAGACTGGGCAAGCAGATCACAGTCATGGGCATCACCGCAGCAGCCATCGTATTTGCCATCGAGATCATCGGCTTTATCATGACCCACCAGCTGAACTGGAGCACCGTGTCGGATGCCTTTATCACCAGTATCGTCCTGATCGTGGCCGCTGTGCCGGAAGGCCTGCCCACCATCGTGGCGGTTTCCCTGGCATTGAATATCATCAAGATGTCTAAGGAAAATGCGCTGGTCAAAAAGATGATCGCCTGCGAGACCATCGGCTGTGTGAATATCATCTGCTCAGACAAGACAGGTACCCTGACAGAAAATAAAATGACGGTGCAGCAGATCTACAGAAAAGGACAGCTGCTGAAGCCGGAAGATATAAAAGACGAAGTCCTGCTTCGAAATTACTGTATCAACAGCAATGCCAATGTGACAGAGGAAGACGGAGGCTGGTCCTTTATCGGCAACCCTACGGAATGTTCCCTTCTGGTGGCAGCCCGGAAGGCCGGCGTGGATTACCAGAAGCTGCGTCACGAGGCAGACGTGGTAAAGGTATTCCCTTTTTCCTCCCAGAATAAGGACATGAGCACCATTGTCCGGGAAAATGGAAAGAAGATCATTTATACCAAGGGAAATCCGGAAAAAATCCTTTCCCTGTGCACCGATGTATCTGAGCAGGAGCGGGCAAACATACAGAAGCTCATGGAAGATTTCCAGAGCCAGGCCGGAAGAATTCTTGCTTTTGCTCACAGAGAGATCGGAGAAAATGAGGGAGAAGACCAGCAGGAGCTGGAAAAGAATCTCTGCTACGACGGCTTTGTGGTGATTTCCGATCCCTTAAGTCCCGATGTCTACGGTGCCATCCGGAAATGTCGGGAGGCCGGCATCGAAGTAAAGATGCTCACCGGCGACAACATCCGTACCGCCAGAGCCATTGCCAATGAGCTGCATATGCTGGACGAAGGACATATTGCCGTAGAGGCTTCCGACATAGAGGAAATGTCCGATGAGGAGCTGAAAGAGGCTCTTAAGAAAATACAGGTAATCGCCCGCAGCACGCCTCTGGTAAAAATGCGTGTGGTCAAGCTCCTGAAGGAATGCGGCAATGTGGTGGCGGTGACCGGAGATGGTATCAATGATGCACCGGCTATCAAGAATGCAGACGTGGGCATTGCCATGGGTATTGCAGGAACAGAGGTGACCAAGGAGGCCAGCGACATGGTACTGCTGGACGACTCCTTCTCCACCATCGTCAAGGCAGTGCAGTGGGGCCGCGGCATCTATGAGAATTTCAAGCGCTTTATCCGCTTCCAGCTGACCGTCAATGTCTCCTCCGTAGTCGTGGTAATCTGCTCGATCCTGGCAGGCTTTAAGGCACCCTTTACTGCTCTGGAGCTGCTGTGGATCAACATTATCATGGACGGCCCGCCGGCTCTGACCCTGGGACTGGAGCCCATCAGAGATGATCTGTTAAAGAGAGAGCCCACCAGACGCGATGAGAATATCGTGTCAAAGAAGATGCTCTTCAAGATCATGGCTGTCGGCCTTTACATTTCCGTCATCTTTATGGCCCAGCATTTCACCAATTTTCTGGGAGCTGCAGAGGAGCAGAAGGATACGGTTTTATTTACGCTTTTCGTGCTGATGCAGCTGTGCAATGCCTTTAACTGCCGGGAGCTGGATAATACGCCTGTATACAGGAACCTGTTCAGAAACCGTCTGATGCTGGTAGTATTCGCCATTGTGCTGGCTCTGCAGGTAGTGATCACGCAGTTCGGCAGTGCCGTCTTTGAGACGACCCCCCTGCCCCTGGCTCTGTGGGGAAAGATGCTGCTGACCGCCCTTTCCGTGATCATTGTCAGCGAAGTGGTCAAGGCAATAGCCAGACTGGTAAAGAAGCAGTAAACAGAAAACATAAAAAGGAATAAAACAGAAATAGGACAGAAATAAAACAGAAGCGTCCGGTATGAGAAAAATCATACCGGGCGTTTTTTGCTGCCTCTGCAGGACAGCGGAAGCAATTCATGATTGCATCAATGAAAACGCCTTCGAGAAATTCCCTTCGCGCTGCCGTTGCAGAACGGCGGCTTAAAAGGTAAGGATGAAAAGATTTGTGCTTCCCGGCAGGAAGAAGGATTTCACAGAATTTTCATACTCTTAACACAAGTTTAACGAATAATGCTTATAAACTTGAAGAAGTGTTATAGTCGGCCTCAAAATCGTAAAGACAAGCATGTCAGGGAAATAAAATGACAACAGGAATGGTCGTCTTCATCGCAATCACAAAAGAAACGCCCATGGCACTTCTTTCGGAGAATTCGCTTTTGCGAAATTAAGCGCATGCTGCCGCTGTATTACAGCGGCATAGAAAGGTAAGTATGAAAAAGAAAGCAGTTGTAGCAGTCAGTATAACCGCAGCAGCAGCGATCCTTGCGGGAACATTATACCTGTATTATCCGCGGCAGACTGATCAGCAGACTGCGCAGATGCAGTTTCCGGGAGGCGGCGGACAGCAGAATAATGTGATCATAGCCACAGGCAGCACATCTGTGGGCATGGTTTCCGAGACATTTGACCTGACAGTATCAGGAGTGGACTTCACAGTAGAAGAAGTCTACGTCAGCAACAGGGATAATGTGGAAAAGGGACAGCCGATCCTGAAGATTTCCGAGGAGAGTGTGGAAAAAGCCCGCCGGATCCTGACCCAGGAGGCCGAGGAAGCGGAATATGCCTACGAGCTGGGGCAGGTAGATGCCCAGATCAATACCCTTTCTGTCGGAGAAACCTATACCACAGCACTGGTAAATCAAAAGTATGCCGATCAGGATTATGAGGATGCCATAGCGCAGGCCCAGGCAAAGATAGATAAGCTGCAGAAGCAGGTGGATAAGCAGCAGGAACTGGTGGATGAGTACGAGGCGGCCATCGCAGATTCCAATTATTATTATAAAAAATACGACGTGCAGACGTTAAAAGATAAACTGGAAAGCGACTTCCAGTACCAGCAGGCATTGTACAATGATTCCTCTAACGGCATCGCCGATACCCTGGCTTATCAGGAAAAATTCGGTACCGGCAGCAGCGGAGGAGGCGGCGCAATGCCCTCCGGAGGAGAGATGCCGGGCGGCAGCGGGGCAGCGGCAGGAAGCGGAAAAGAACAGGGCGGCCAGGGAAACAGTACCCAGGGAAATAATTCCCAGGGAAGTACCTCTCAATCTTCCGGCGGCAGCAGCACCCAGAGCAGTGGCAGCTCTAAGAGTGAAAGCAGCACGCAGAATAGCGAGAGCGCCAAGAGTGAGAGCAGTAGCGCGCAGAGCAGTGACAGCTCTAAAAGCGAAAGCAGCAGCGCACAGAGCGGTGACAGCTCTAAGAACGAAAGCAGCAGCTCCCAGAGCAGTGACAGCGCTAAGAGCGAGAGCAGCAGCACGCAGAGCAGCGACAGCTCTAATAGTGAAAGCAGCAGCACGCAGAGCAATGACAGCTCTAATAGTGACAGCAGTAATCAAACAGAGAATGCAGGAGACGGAACTAAGGTTTCCGAAGGCGAAAGCAGCGCAAAACTTACGATCCGTGCTGTCGGAAACGTAGCATCTACCGCCGGTGCCGGTGTGGGAAGTGTCCTTAGCAGTACAGGAAGCGGCGCAGGTGCATCGACATCCACCGGAACGGACAGCTCTTCTGCCTCCGATCTGCCGGAGGCAAAAAAGCCGAGTACGGATGCCAGTACCGCATCGGGCACAAACAGCAGTTCCACTGCTGCAGGATCCTCCGGAGCAGGCGCGGCAAGCGGAAACGCATCCGCATCCGGAAGCAGCAGCCAGAGCGGAAATAATTACACACTGGTGGGGGCCTACAAGCTGCTGACGGCAGAGGTAGAGGAAGAAGAGGAAGAATATGAGGCTGCCAAAGAAAAGGCAGAGACAGCGCAGAAGAATGCAGAGAGCTCTCTCGATGCGGCCAGAAACAGACTGGAGCTGCTGCAGATCCAGCTCAAGCAGGCACAGACGGCATTGACTACCGAGACGGAAGCTGCCCAGGAGGCCAAAAATACAGCGCAGGCAGAGGGAACGGCGGCCCAGACCACCTATACGACGCAGCTCAATACCATACAGAACAATCTGGATACCCTGAAGGATACCATGGAATCTGCGCAGGAAAAGCTGCAGGAATTTGAGGATACCATCGGAGACGGCTATATCTATACTTCTACGGCGGGTACGATCATGATGGTGGATCTAAAGGCAGGGGATACCCTTTCTTCCGGCACCATGGTGGCAGCCTACACGGATACGGAAACCATTACGGTAAATGCTGCAGTGGAGCAGAGTTATATTGCTCAGCTCTCCGTAGGAGACAGCTGCTCTGTGGTATTTGATGATGAGGGCACTTATACAGGCAAGATCACTTCCATTAACCCGCAGACCCAGTCCAACAGCCGTACATCCGTGAGCTACTCCGTCATCGTGACCTTGGAAGGGGATGTCAGCGGATTAAAGGAAAATACGAAGGCAAC
>CAVKQI010000050.1:7048-17621 GCA_963658405.1 bacterium
AGCAGAAGAAACCGAAAACACAGCCGGTGCAGAAGCAGAGGGAACAGAGAATGCAGACAGTGGAGAATCCGCCGAGAAACAACCGGAGCAGGAATAAGGCAGGAAAAATCACGATCATTACCGTGATGGTGATGGTATGCGTGATCGCTGCAGGTGCTTTTCTTTATCAGAGATATAAGTCCGAAGGCAGCGGGGAAAATAACCTGCAGGGACAGGAAGAGACGAGCGAAAATGCTGCCGGACAAAGCAGCGGAGATGATCAGGCAGACAGCGGGCAGACCGCCGCGAAAAAGAATACGGACGGGGATGAAAATGCCATTATGGAGAGCGGAACCGTTTCTATGGAGACCTCGGAAGTGCGGTATGATCTGACCATCACCACGGACGATGATGACGATTCTACCTCGAGCTCTTCTTCCTCTTCCTCCTCCGACAGCGACGATGATACGGACAAGACTTTAAAGATAGAGACGGTTTATGTGGCCCAAGGACAGCGTATTCAGGAAGGGGATAAGCTTTTCAAGCTCACAGATGCCAGCGTGCGCAGCGTCAGGAGAATCTTAGAGTCCAACGAGGCTTCTGCGGCGGCGACGCTGGCCGAGGCGCAGTCTGAGGAGACATTGAAGGTACAGACAGCGGCCAATACCAGATCCGCCAGTGAGACAGAGGCGGCGGTGGCGGATGATGTCTATACCGCATCGGTGGAGGAGCTGCAGAACCGGCTGAGCAGCTATGCGGCGGCCAATGAGCAGCTGGCGGCAGAGATCGAGAGCTGCCAGAACAAAATATGGGATTCCGATTTCCGTGAAAAGATGTCTGCGGCCAAGACCAAAATGGAATCAGCGAAGAGCAAGCTTTCGGAAACCGATGTGACCAATGTGGTGGCATATGCGGCCAACGAAAGTGCTTACGAGACAGCCAAATCTGCCTATGAAAGTTATACGGATCAGATCGATAACTGGAATGAGATCATCGAGAAGGATACCCAGAAGACCGCGCAGAATGCGCAGAGCATAGATAGAGTGACGAAGGCACTGGAGTACAAGCTGCAGGAGGCGGAAAACACCAGGCAGAGCGCCAAACTCTCCGGGCAGCTGGCCCAGGAGACCTATGACGAAACGGTAACCTCACTGCAGGAGACTGTGACAGAGGCCCAGAATGCCTATGAGGAAGCTGCGCAGGAGTTGGCGGATTTCAATGCCTTTGTGGGCGATGACGGTATCGTCTATGCAGACGGCAGCGGCCTGGTGACAGCAGTCAATTATGAAGCCGGCGACCGGTTAAAGACCAAGGGCGCCATGGTCACCTATGTGAAATCCGACGGCTACCGGATTTCCGTAGATGTCTCTGAGGAGGATATTCCGCAGATTTCCGTGGGAGATACGGTATCTATCGTCATGACCGCCTATCCGGAGGAAACCTATATCGGCACGGTAAAAACCATTTCCACGAGCCGTTCCGGCAGTTACAGCGCGACAGTCAGTTATCCGGTAGAGATCGAAATACAGGGGGATACCTCTAAACTCTATGGAGGCATGACCGCAGAGGTGACCTTTGATAGCACCAAAGGAGAAAGCTGATGGAAGAAAACAGGCAGGAAAGATCCCTGCAGGATGAAAATATAAAAAGCCGGGATGAAGGGCAGCAGCCTGCGGACGAGGTAAAGCCCGCACTCGGAAAAAGCAGGAAAAAAGCAGAGAAAAAGAAGTACTGGATCGCAGCGGTCATTATTCTGGTCATCCTTGTGATCGCAGGAGCCGCGGCCGTGATCATTTACAGAAGTCGGAATAAAGAGGAAGTCAGCTATCGGGAGACAACGGTGCAGCAGGGCGAGCTTTCTGTGGGTATCACCCAGTCCGGGGAGATCAGTATCGGCTCCTCCACGCAGTCCTTCACGCTTATACCAACAGCAGTTCTTCCGGGAGCAGCAATAATTTTTCCGCGAACTTCTTTGATATGATGGGAGGCGGAAATTCTTCCTCCTCTGACAGCCGCACGCTGGAAGTGGAGCAGGTCTATATCACGGAAGGTCAGGAGATCAATGCCGGAGATGCTATTGCCGGTCTGAAGGAATCCAGTGTCTCCTCTATCCGCAATGAACTGACAGAAGATGTGTCGGCGGCAAAGCTGACCTGGCAGCAGGCCCAGACCAGCCAGAAGACCAGTGATCTGACGGCAAATCAGAAATATAATACCTGGTCCCTGTACGGGGATTATGCGCAGGCGGATTACGAAGCCACGATTTCCGATCTGCAGGAGGCAGTCAATACGGCCCAGACCAGTCTGGATGACGAAGAGGAAAATCTGGCGGATTTAAAGAGTCAGCTGACAGAGGCAAAGGAAAAAAAGACGACCTACGAAGAGCTGGTGAAAAACGCAGAGTATCAGGTAGAGAATACCTCTCGGGAGGATGCCCTTTACTACTACGTCACGGCAGAAAACGGAAGAGAAGAGGCCCAGAAGCTTCTGGATGATATTGAGGATGAGATCGACTCCCTGGAGGAGCAGATCGAGACCAGCGAGGAAAATATACAGACCTATACCATCACGCTCCATACCGCCACGAAGGCGCTGGAGACCGGAACAGCCAAGGCGCAGACCGAGTACCAGACCCGGACGGTCTACTACAATGCGGCCTCTTCCTATCGGGATACTTCCCTGGCACAGAACAGCCTGACCACGGAAAAAGCCAAGGATGACTACGAGGATGCGCAGGAAAAGCTGCAGAAGTTTGACGAGGCGATCCAGAACAATCAGCTGGTATCCGCCTACAGCGGTGTGGTATCCTCCGTATCCGTCTCTGCGGGAGAGACCCTGCAGACAGGAACGATGCTCATGACGGTCAATGATTATGACGAAGTGACCGTATCTGTCAGCGTCTCAGAGGATGATCTGGATGCTGTGCAGGTGGGCGGCGAGGCCAAGGTCTCCATTTCCGCTTATCCGGATGAGGATTTTACAGGAACCGTCAGCAGCATCGGTGATTCCACCTACAACAGCAGCACCGGAGAGACGGATTATACGGTAAAGGTAAAGATCTCCGGCAATGTACAGTCGCTGTACAGCGGCATGTCGGCAGATGTCACCTTTGTGACCGGTGAGAAACAGAACGTGCTGTATGTGCCGAACCGCGCCATCCTTCGTGAGAAGGGGAAGTCCTATGTGCAGGTGTACGATGAAAACGGCAATGTACAGAAAAAGGAAGTGACGACTGGCTTCTCCGACGGAACCAATGCAGAGATCAAGGAAGGACTGGCGGAAGGGGACGTCGTTCTCATAAAGAGGTAGAGATGAAATTATCGGAATTATTTCGGCTGGTATGGCTGAATCTGTCACAGAATAAGTCCAAAGCAGTGCTGACCTCTGTGGGTATTATCGTAGGCTCTGCAACGATCATGCTGGTCATTGCGATAGGAACCGGCGGACGGGCCGAGGTGGCGGAACAGTTCAAGAATCTGAATGCAGGCTCTATCGATGTGAGCTATGATGCCTCTGCCAGCGCAGAGGATGAATTCGGTGAAATGGGCGGCGACATGGGCGGTCCCGGCGGCGATATGGGCGGCATGCCCGGTGGCGGTGATATGGGCGGCGGAGGCGGCATGCCCGGCGGCGGTGGAATGGCCGGCGGAGGCGGTATGCCGGGAGGCGGCGGCCCCGGCAGTGACATGGGCGGCGGCCGGGACAGAAACAGTGTGACACTCTCGTCCTCCGACCTGCAGGATCTGCTGGACTTTGTGCCCGGACTGAGTGAGGGAACCATTGCCTATTCCACCACATCCAGCGTGGAAGGTGGTGAGCTGGAGGAAAGCTCGACCTATACCATTGCCGGCGTGACGGATAATTATGCCTCCATGAGCAATATGACCATGGCGGTGGGAAGCTTTCTGACCGAAGAGGATAATACAGGAAAATCCAGGGTCTGTGTCATCGGAAACACCGCGGCCAAAACCATTTTCGGCAGTGTGCAGAGCGCAGCAGGCAGTACGCTTTACATAGACAACAGAGCCTATACCGTATCCGGTGTGCTGGATTCCATGGGCAGCGTGGCCTCCGGCATCAGCCCAGATGACACCATCTTTATTCCCTATGAGACCGGAATCAAGTATCTGACCGGGGATAATGTGACTCCCACGATCACAGTGGTGGCGGAGAATACCGACCAGGTGGATACCGTCAAGAGCAATATCAAGGAAGTGCTGGCAGAGAGCTATCCCAATGCAGGATTTACGATTTCCGATGCCGGCAGCAAAATGGAGGCGGCGAATCAGTCCAATCAGACGCTTACCTACCTGCTGATCGCCATGGCGGTGATCGTCTTTATAGTAGGCGGTATCGGCATTATGAATGTGCTTTTTGTTTCTGTCAGAGAGCGCACCAATGAGATCGGTATTCTGAAGGCAATCGGCTGCAGCAGGCGGGACATTCTGTTGGAATTTTTGCTGGAGGCCTCGGCCATCAGTATGCTGGGGGCATTGCTGGGCATAGCAGCAGGCGTGGCCATCACGCCCATCATCGAGACACTGGGTGTGCGCGTGGACCTTTCCGTATACGGCGGTGTGCTGGCACTGGTCTTCGGCATTCTCACGGGATCTGTATTCGGATTTTATCCTGCCTATAAGGCATCCCGGATGGTACCGGTACAGGCACTGAATGCGGAGTAAATGAGGTTGAGAGGGCGTCTGCGGAATGGGAATTGGCATGGAAAAAGAACACACACAGGATGCGGCAGAAAAGCAGCGCGAAAAAGCCGATCTCTGGAAGAAAATGACCGATGAAAATGCGGCCAGGGCAGAGAGAGAATGGCAGCGGGAAGAAGAGGCAGCCAACCGCGCGGCCAGAGAGCTGCAGGAAAAAAAGAAAAAGAGAAGAAGAAAACTGCGCATAGCGGTACTGATCATTTGCCTGCTGGCTGCTGCGGGTATTTACGGAGGCTATCGCTATCAGCAGTATCAGAAAGAGAAGGCTTCGCAGGAGGCAGATGTGCTGGCGCTGGCAGAGGATGAGAAGCTGGTATACGGCAAGATCACCAAGGCAGTGGGCAATGACATTACTGTGACAGTGCTGGATGTAACGGCGGATGGCGATCCGTCCGGTGAAGAAAGCTCGGAAAGCAGCACTGCCAATGCTGGAAATGCGAAGGAACAGGAAACTGTGGCGCAGAGCGAAGACGGGCCGGGAAAGGCCGGAGAGGAAACAGGAGCCCTGGGCAATGGAAATATGCCGGATGGTGCGCCGCAGGGAATGAACGGACAAGGCGGGGCAGCGCCGGAAGCAGAAGGACAGGGCAGCGCGCCCGGCGGTGATTTCGGAAATGACGGATCCCAGAGTACCGATGCCAAGGGTGCAGAATCACAGGGAGCAGGCCCGCAGAGTCCGGAGACTTCGGGCAGCCAGATGCAGAGCACAGCACCCCAGCAGAACACGCTGCAGTATACGGAGACCAGCCAGACAAAGGAATACGAGGTACCTGTGGGAACCGAGGTAACCACCAGACTGGGGGCGACCACCAGTTTTTCCAGACTTTCCACAGGAAATATAGTGGGTATCGTAGTACAGAAGGGAACGGATAATATTCTTCGGATCAAGATCGTAGAATAAAAACCGGCGAGAGGGAACAATGGCGCGAAAGATCATTAAAATGAGTCATATCTATAAGGGCTATATGCTGGGACAGGAAAAGGTGCCGATCCTGAAGGATGTCAACTTCGAGGTGGAAGAGGGAGAGTTTGTGGCGATCCTCGGACCTTCCGGATCCGGTAAGACCACTTTGATGAACCTGATCGGCTGCATGGATCTGCTGGACGAGGGGGAGTATTATCTGGACGGCATGGCTGTGCACGGGCTGCAGGAGGAGGATATGACCCAGATCCGAAATTCCCGGATAGGTTTTATTTTCCAGAATTACCAGCTGATTCCCACCTATACGATCCAGCAGAATATCATCATGCCGCTGCTGGTACGGGGAATGTCCACGAAGGATGCGGTGGAAAAGAGCCGGGACGTGGTAAAGATGCTGGGCATCGACCATCGGTTAAAGCACAGACCCTCCGAGCTTTCCGGCGGTCAGAAGCAGAGGGCTTCCATTGCCAGAGCCCTGGTGAGCAGTCCTTCTATCCTGCTGGCGGATGAGCCTACCGGCGCATTGGATCAGGAAAGCGGCAAGGACGTGCTGCGTCTCTTCGAAGAGCTGCACGACATGGGGCATACCATCGTCATGATCACGCACGACCTGGGCGTGGCCAAGCATGCGGGACGTATCGTCTACATCGTGGACGGCAGACTGTATGAGAGCGAGGAAGAGATCCGAGAGATGGAAAAGAAAAAAGCCGAAGAAGCGGCGGTAAAGTAATGTCAGAAGTGTTTCGCAGTCCCGTAAAAGTGCGTAATAAAGCGAAATAAAGCGAAAACGGCTGCAGCCGGGACACTCACCGGTGGGGGAAGGCTGGCCTGTATAGAGAAGAAAAGAGGCTGCCAGATGTTATATTTCCGTGGAATGTGAAAAATCTTCCACCGGAGATAGACATCTGGCAGCCTCTTTATATTCCGTTTTTGTTTCTTTTTTGTATCTGTTTAGCCCCGTCTCGAATTTGCTTCACAAATCCTCGATGTGGCTGTCCAGAGGCGCTTCGCGATATATTATTCTTCGCTGCTATGGAGTTCGGTCACATACCAGGAGCCGTCGGAATCCTTGCTGATGGTGGCGCCGGGCGCACCGTCAAAGCCAAAACTCAGAATAAAGGAATCTCCGGTGATCTCGAGGTTGTAGAGATCCGCGTAGCGCACGCTTCTGTACAGTTCGTCAGGGATGGTGCTGTCAAAGTCAAGCTTGGAAAACTCCTCGGCAGAAGCAATTTCCTTATCGTCCACCTTCAGCGGGAACTTGCAGTAGGAAGAGAGATATTCCATATTCTTTGCTTCAAAGGCAAGGATTACCTGACCGGCGGTATACATGGCATCGTAATCCTTCTCCGGGACTTCATCATCGGTATTTTTCAGGGAAACCAGTACGGCATTGCCGCTCTCTCCTTCCGGTGCCTCGGAGTCCAGCAGACCCTTGAAGGTAACCTCGTAGCAGTGACCGATCTGGATCTCAGAATTGGCAGTGCTGAAATCCTCGCCGCCCAGATCTGCAATAGATCCTTCGGTGGTGAGAATGGTGAAGGAATGCATGGCAGCATCCAGGATCACGCCGTCCACAGTATATTCTACATCGGCCATGGCATCTGCATAGGTCATATTCACCTTCTCATAGTCGCCGCTGACCTTGATGCGGTCCTTAAAGTTCTGGGCGCTGTCGTAAAGCTTCATGTATCCTTCACTGGTATCCTCGCCGCACTGTACATCGGTGGGATAGGCGATGGAAATGTAGCGGGACGCAGCATCCTCATCCGCGGTCTTCAGGCCGCAGACAAATGTTCCGCCTACAAAGCGAATGTACTCCGGAGCGTCGGTGCTGACAATGATCTGGCAGAGATTGCCGCCCTCGTTGTTGTCAACAGCAGGCTTGTAGGTAAAGGAGACCGTGTAGGTATTATCCTTTTCGTCTACGGTGCAGTTGTAGTCACCATCCTTCCAGGAGGAAGGAATCTCCATGGTGAAATAAGGCGTGGTCAGTGTGCCGTCCTCGATATCGGCAGCCTCGGCGCTTTCAGAAGAATCGTCTTCTTCGGCGGTCTCCTCTGCAGAATCACTTTCTGCAGACTGCTCTGTGCCGGACTCTTCGGCTGCGGATGTCTCTGTGGAAGCACTGTCTGACGCTGCATTGCCGCAGGCAGCCAGACTCAGGACCAGTCCCAGAGAAAGCATAGCTGTGAGAATTTTATTTTTCATAATAACCTCCTATGCCGCAGTTTACTGCGGCAGCGTGAGGAGAATTTCGCGAAGGCGAATTCTCCGATACGATCCCCACGGATGACGCGTGCGTCATTCGTGGAGTTTAAAAGAAATGCCATCGGGCATTTCTTTTAAACAAACCTCCTACGCCGCTGATTTTTCAGCGGCAGCGTGAGGAGAATTTCGCGAAGGCGAATTCTCCGATACGATCCCCACGGATGACGCGTGCGTCATTCGTGGAGTTTAAAAGAAATGCCATCGGGCATTTCTTTTAAACAAACCTCCTATGCCGCAGTTTACTGCGGTATTAAATTTACTGCGGTATCATTTTTAATTATAACAGATAGTATTCCTTCTTTTCATCAAAAATAAAGTCCGGCTTTAAAATACCGCCGGCAGGAACAGAAAAATAACAGGATGCCTATACGGTAAGCATCCTGTTATTTACAGTCCATAGGACGTATTTTTATGATCATGAGATCCTAGAAGCGATAAGGTGCGGGGAATTTGCACATATATCTTTCCATGTATTCCTCTCGGGTGATACCAAGAGAATCCCAAGGTGTAGTAAAGTTCTGCATTTTCGTTTTATCTCCTTTCTGTGTTTTTGTATTTTGTCACGATTCAATTACTTATTTCGTTTCTTCGATAATGATATCATTGATGATGTCATTGATGTTGATGCGATGATAAATTTGGTTGACATCTATAAAAGTCCAGTTTGGGTTAAAGGTCCTCATTTTGTCTCCTTTCTGTGTTTTCTTTTGTTTTTCAGATTCAGTGTCTCTATCGTCTTGCTGCGATAACCATACCAATAGGGTAAGACTTATTGATTCTGTTAATGTATTCCTCTAATTCCTCAATCGTAATGTTGTGATCAATAACCATTTTTATTCCTTTCTTCCGCAATTTGCTGCGGATCTTCTTATTTGTTTTTGTGAGGTGTTTTTGTTTTGTTGAGCTTATGATAATGTAGATGGTGTATAAGAAACGTAACAGGAAAACAGTCCCTTTGTTTCAGGGGAATAGTTTGTTTGCGAGCAGACAGTCTGTTCCGGCAAAAGGCGGAAAGCGGAAGAAAATGCCTGTTCGGGCGTACTGCTCAGAAATGGAGAAGGCGATGCTGAAAGACGGGAAAATCTGGGTGGGAAGTACGAATCAGGGAACATCGGTCATGCTGCTGCCTGGTATGGCGAACCGACACGGACTGATCGCAGGAGCGACAGGCAGCGGCAAGACAGCTACTCTGAAAGGATTGGCGGAATCCTTCAGCGACGCGGGGGTCCCGGTATTTCTGGCAGATGTGAAGGGCGATCTGGCCGGTATGTGCCAGCCGGGAGTGCCCGGAGATAAGATTACAGAGAGAATGGAAAAGGTGGGCATAGAGCGGTCGGAGACATTCTTTCAGAGCTATCCCGTGACCTTCTGGGATCTGTACGGAAAAAACGGAATCCAGCTGCGGACGACCATTTCCGAAATGGGACCGATGCTCCTTAGCCGTGTGCTGGGGTTAAATGCCCTGCAGTCGGATATTCTGGACGTGGCCTTTCAGATCGCCGATGCAGAGAATCTTTTATTGATCGATACCAAGGATCTGAAGGCACTCCTTCACTACGTGGAGGAGCACAGAGCCGATTACGAGGCAGATTATGGGAAAATCAGCAGCGCTTCCGTCGCCGTGATCATCCGGTCGCTGGCTTCCCTGGAAGGGGCAGGGGGCGATGTGTTTTTCGGAGAGCCGGCATTAAATATCACGGATTGGTTTACCACCGACTGCAACGGAAAAGGCATGATCCACATTCTGGATTCTGTATCTCTGATCCAGAACGGACAGCTGTATTCGACCTTCCTGCTGTGGCTCCTCTCCGAGCTCTTTGAGCAGCTGCCGGAGATAGGAGATCCGGAGAAGCCCCGCATGGTCTTCTTTTTTGATGAGGCGCACCTGCTCTTTAAAGGCGCGTCTGAGAGCCTGTTAGACAAGATCAGCCAGGTGGTCCGACTGATCCGTTCCAAGGGCGTGGGTGTTTATTTCTGTACCCAGAATCCCTCGGATATTCCCGATGAGGTACTGGCGCAGCTGGGCAACAAGGTGCAGCATGCCCTTCATGCCTACACGCCGAAGGAACAGAAAGCGGTGAAGGCAGCGGCCCAGTCTTATCGGGCCAATCCTTCCATGGATACCTGTCAGACGATCATGGAGCTGGGAGTAGGGGAGGCAGTATGCTCCTTCCTGGATGCCGACGGTGTGCCCTCCATAGCAGAAAAGATTACGGTGGCACCGCCTCGTTCTCTGATGGGGCCGATCAGCGAGGAAGTACGGCAGAAGATGATCCGGGAAAGTATGCTCAGCATTCGGTATGCCAATGCGGTGGATCCGGATTCTGCCTATGAGTTTCTGCAGAGAAAGGGACTGAAGGAGCAGGCTGAGGCCGAGGAGGCGGCAGCAGCCAGGGAAAAGGAAAAACAGGAAGCAAAGGAAGCTAAGGAAAGAGAAAAGCAGGAAGCAAAGGAAGCAAAAGAAAAGGAAAAGGCAGAGGCTAAAGCCGAAGAGAAAGCAGCCAAAGAAGAGCTGCGGGCCAGGGAAGCAGCTCAAAAGGCGCAGGAAAAGGAAAAGCAGGCCCGGAATAAGGAAGTGCAGAAGGCTGCCAAGTCTGTTTCCCGCACCGTGGCAGGCACGATCGGCAGAGAAGTGGGAAAGAATATAGGCAGCTCCTTCGGAAGCTTTGGAAAGACCTTAGGC
>CAVKQI010000051.1:0-17529 GCA_963658405.1 bacterium
ACGGTCTGGAAGCTGATGCTCTCCAGGAAGGACTGGGTGGTGTCCCCGTCAATGGAGATCTGCACCTTGTTGATGCTGCTTAATTCGGTCAGGGAGTTGACCAGGGAGTATATGGCCACCTCCGGGGAGACGTTGTAGGGCTCCGTCAGGAAAGTGCTGTCAAAGCTCACATAGCAGATGCCGTCCTTGGAGGCCACGTTGATGATCTTGGCACTGGGATTTAAGGTAGGATAGACCACCGAGGAATTGGGACCCTTGAGCAGCTCTTCCACCACCAGCTTTTCCATGGAGATATTGCTGTTGTAGACCACGGTGCGGTAGGTATCCACCAGCTTTGTGCCGTCTTCATTGGCAAAGTAAAGGTGCAGCCTTACCTTTTCATAAGTATTGATCTCCTTGCCTACATTAAAGATAAACTGGTCCGCCGTCATATTGCCCACCGGGTTGCCGTCTGCATTGGACAAGGGCTCCCCGTTCACTGTGAAGGCTACTGTCTTTACGCCGGTCACCTGGCAGAGGGTATTGACGATGGCACCGCGCACCAGGATTTCCTTCACCGTGTCCATTTCCCTGTACTCCGTGGAAAAATCCAGGGTCAGAACGCCGTCATCGAGTTTGGAGGAAACGACCTTAAAGCCGCTGATGGGCGGCAGATGGTCTACCTTTTCCGGCTGGACGGAGAGCTGTCCTAACAGCTCCGTCACCACGCTGCCGGTGGACTTTGACTGCGGCGTGTAGGACAAAGGCAGGATCGTGGTCTGATTTTTATTAAGGTAATAGACGGAATATTCCCCTTCCGTCTGCTCCGTGCTCCCGGCATTCTGACAGCCGGCCAGAAAAGCGGTCAGAAAAAGGAGCGCCAGGAAAATATACAGTTTGTTTTTCATATACACCTCAGCTTTTCCTTATTCTTTCCGGGCCGGCTTTTTTCTGGTTCGGTCCTTGGGTGCCCGGATCTTTATTTCCTTTTTCTTTTCTTTCTTTTGTCCCGGCATGCCGACCATGGCAGCGGGATTGGCCACATAGGTCAGGGGGATCGTCACGGTAAAGACGCTTCCCTCTCCCTCCGTGCTGTCTACCCGGATGGTGCCCCGGTGCATGAGCACGGCGCTTCTGGTGATGGACAGACCAAGGCCGGTGCCGCCCACCTCCCTGGATCTGGATTTATCCACCCGGTAGAAGCGGTCGTAGATCTTTTCAAAGGACTCCTTGGGAATGCCTATGCCCGTATCCTTCACAGCGATGGTGAAGTTCTGATGGTCGGCATCCAGGGTCACCTCCACCCGGCCGTGCTCCTTATTGTACTTTACCGCATTTTCGATGAGGTTGGTGATGATCATGGTCATCTTAACCTCATCGATCTCTGCGGTGATCTCGCGCTCACTGACCAGCGTCAGCTCGATATCCCGCTTCTGGGCAATGGGACGGACGCGCTTTAGGATGATCTCTGTCAGTTCATTGATATTCACCGTGGTAATATTCATCACCAGACTCTTGCGGTCCATCTTTACCAGCGTCAGAAGCTCGGAAATGATCTTATTCTCCCGGTCGATCTCCTGATCGATGTCCACCAGGAATTCCCGGTACATCTCTGCCGGCACCTCCTCCTGACTAAGCAATGAGTCCGCCAGCACCTTCATGGAAGTCATAGGAGTCTTCAGCTCATGGGAGACGTTGGATACGAATTCCTGTCTGGACTCATCCAGAATGCGCATCCTCGCCAGCACCTGATTGAAGGCATCGCCCATATGCTCTGTCTCCAGATAATCCGGGACATGCACCGGATCATTGGAATAGCCGGATTTGAGTTCACTGATGGCCTTAGTCAGTCTCTCAAAAGGACGGACCAGAATGCCCGCCAGCAGCAGGCCCACAGAAAAGACCACCAGAATGATGATGACCTCCAGGAGCATGATCCGGCGGCTCAGGGTGTCCGCCA
This sequence comes from bacterium, assembly GCA_963658405.1. Taxonomy (GTDB): domain Bacteria; phylum Bacillota; class Clostridia; order Lachnospirales; family Lachnospiraceae; genus CAG-791. The sequence goes on from CAVKQI010000051.1 coordinate 1,940, forward strand.
GGCTGCGGATGGTGTCCGTGGAAATGCTGGTCAGCAATACGCCCCGGACCACTTCCTTTTCTCCGGTGCTGCCCCCCGTAAAGTCCCTTTCCTCCAGGGAGGCCGTCTCGCTGATGGGGGTGATCATCTCTATATATCCCGTATCGCTGTCATAATGCGATACGATGGCCTTGGAACCGTTTTTCAGGCAGTCGATCACTTCCTCGGAGATGATGGTCTTGCCTTCGGAAATCCCGTAGGTATCCTTCACCACACGCAGTCTGTCATTGATGACGATCACGCGGCCGTCAAAAAGAGAGGAAAACTGCTCCAGCTCCGCATTGATGCCCTCCGCAGAGGTATCATTGAGATAATCGTAATAGATCAGGTGATTGGCCAGGATCTTTAACTGCGTCTGCACCTCAGAGGACCTGACCTTGACGGCGGTAGACTCGTAGTTGCTCAGAATACCGTAATGTAAAACGATGCACGGAATGATCCCGACCAGAAAAATGATCAGGAAAATCCGTGCTTTTAAGGATCGTAATATGGAGAAGCGCTTTAAAAAGCGGAACCGGTCTTTGTTCATAGGATCCATGTTCTCCCTTTGTTATCTACTGCCGGCGGTTTCTGTAAAAATAGCCCACGCCCCATTTGGTCTGCACATAGCGGGGCTCGGAAGGATTGGGCTCTATCTTTTCCCGAAGTCGCCTTACGTGGACATCCACCGTGCGCACATCCCCCGGATAGTCTGCGCCCCAGATAAGGCGCAGCAGCTCTTCCCGGCCGTATACCTTATCCGGATGGGTCACCAGGAGCTCTAAGACCTCAAATTCCTTGGAGGTCAGGTTTACTTCTCTATTATCGATATAAAGGCGGCGGTTATCCCGGTCCAGGCGCAGGCTGCCGTCCTCCACCACGTGGCCTTCGGCTTCCTTCTTTTTGCCGGCGCCGCTGCGGCGCATGATGGCCTTGATCCGCGCCTTTACCTCCAGGATATTAAAGGGCTTGGTGATATAATCATCCGCGCCGTACTCAAGGCCGAGGATCTTGTCCATATCCTCTCCCTTGGCTGTCAGCATCACCACCGGCACATCGGAAAACTCCCGGATCTGCTGGCATACCTCAAAGCCGGTCAGCTTTGGCAGCATCACATCCAGCAGGATGATGTCATACTGGTTCTGTTTTACCTTTTCCAGCGCTTCCTCGCCGTCATAGGCGCAGTCCACCTCCATACCGTCCTGCTCTAAGCTGAATCGGATTCCCTTTACGATCAGCTTTTCATCATCTACTACCAAAACCTTCCTGGCCATTTTTCCTCCTTAATGCCGCTGCCATGCAGCGGCATTACAACCTATTCCGCGCAGATTTTATCCTTGATTTTACTGTATAAGCCTTCTTTAATGCCGGAGATCTGCATGATCTCCTCCGCCGCGCTAAAGCTTCCGTGCGTCTCTCTGTAGGCAATGATGGCGGCCGCCTTGCTCTCACCGATGCCCGGCAGTGTCTGCAGCTCTTCTGCAGAGGCACTGTTGATATTGATGCGTCCCTCGTTCTCAGAGGCCGCCGTCTCCTGACTGCTCTGATTTTTGCGGATCAGGCCGTAGGAAGCTTTCTCCTGCCGGTCATTCTCCGTATCCGTATCATTTTCACCGCTTTGGGGGCTGCTTTCTTTACTCCCATCCCGGCTGTTTTGGCCGATATTTTCACCGGTATTTTTACCAAAATTTTCTCCGGAACTATCTCCGGCGCTTTCTGCTGCCTCTTTCATGGCAGAGGGAATCCGGATCTGATCCTCGTCCTCCAGGCGGGCGGCCTGATTGAGCACATCCGTATCCGCCTCCGGCAGAAAACCGCCGGCGGCCGCAATGGCTTCATAGACTCTGGCGCCCTCCGGCAGTCTGTAGACGCCGGGATTTACCACTGCGCCGCTTACATCTACGCAGATGACAGATGTTTCCTCTGTCTTTTCTGTGAGAGAAACCGATCCGGCATCCTTTCCGGCAGACAGCGTCCCCTCTTTCCCCGGTGCCAAATCTCCGTTCGATGCGCTGTCAGTTGCTGTGCCGGCAGCAGCGAACGCAGGATCCCCGCTTCGTCCGCTCTCTGCAGTTGCAGCTGCAGATTCCTGCATACTCTGCTCACCGGATAACTCATCAGAGCCAACTGTATCCGTCGTCTGTGCCGCGGCATCCTCCTGCAGCAGCGTAATGCTCTCCCGCCTCTGGCAGCCTCCCAGCAAGATCACCAGTAAAGCTATGAAAAGCAGGCCCGCTATGGATGCGAACCTGCTCATTTCTATTCTCTTACCTTTGTAGTACATGGTGCAGTCCTCCAGGCCATGATGCCCGGCGTCCCCGCCGCACGCTGTACATATTTTATCGAAATCCGGCAAAAATAACAAGCATCATCTACTCGGTCTGACTGCCTCCGTCGGCGGAAGATGTGCCGTCCAGCTCCATCAGCACGGCATTGATATCCACCGGATCCGGTGCTGTTACTTCCTCGGCTGTATAGGTCTCTCCGTTTATCTGGGTCATGATCTGTTCATACAGGCTCTTTAAGGTCTCTCCCGCATCTGCGCCGTTCCAGACCTGTGCAAAGGAATTTTCCAGGTAAACCCAGAAATTCGCCGTCTGACGCATCTTCGGCACCGGCGCCGACTCCACATAGGCATCATAAAAGCCGTTCATGTGATCGTCGCTGTAGGTATAGCCGCTCTGGGCCAGCGCCTTGCCCGTGCGGTCATAAAAATCATCATTGTGATGATAGATCATGTACTGGATAAAGTGATCTGCCGCCTCCTGCTCCTTAGAGTAGCCATTGATGGCCAGGCACTGGGTCACCGACATGGAGCGGCTCTTTAGCGCATCGGTCAGATCCGGGATCCTGGATACGCCGTAGGAAAAATCCGCCGTCCCGTCCGCCGCGGCCTCCCGCATTCTGCGGGCCGCATCCGAGGTAGCCACCGTAAAGACCACCCGGCCGTTCACAAAGTCATCCATGACACTGTCGTAATCCACCAAAGCCGTGTCGATGGAAAAGAACTGCGTCAGCTGCTGATAGAGCTGCATGCACTGGATAGTATCCGCATTGTAGATATCGATCTTTGACACATCGTCCCCGGTCTCTCCGCCGATGTTCAGATAATTGCCGATCACATAATAATTATAAAAAATATCACCTACGTCCCAGGTAAAGACCGACTGTACACCCTCCGGTGCATCGAAGGAATTCGCCAGTGCCAGGATATCCATCACCGTATCCGGCACTGCCTCCTTAAGGGAGATGCCCGCATTATCCGCCATCATCTGCAGATATTTCTCATTATAGAGAAAAGCGGCCGTCTCAAAGTAAAAAGGATAGGCCACCACATTGCCCTGCCAGGTCACCGCATCAATGGCGGACTGCGGGAAAATGGCGGTATCCTCAAATTTAGACTGATCCTGCAGCGGACTGGTCAGTCCTGCCAGCGAAGCTCTGCCCAGAGAATCGTTGCTGATGACATAGAGGTCCGGGAGACTTTCATCCGCCACGGAAGCCTGATTGATGGCCTCCAGATATTCGGCGGCATCCTTTAATACCGGTTCTACGCGATACTCGTCCTGCGAGGAATTGTATTCCACCGACACCTCATTGAGGTAGTCTGTCAGCCCCTCATCGTTGTACCAGAGATAAAGCGTCGTTTTTCTGGAAAAAAGGGAATCGCCATGGGCGTTCCCTTTTACTTCCGTGTTTGTCACAGCAATATAGATAATGCCAGCCAGCAGCGCCAGGGCTGCTGCCGCAGACCAGAGTCTGGTTCTAAGCGTCATGGATCAGCTGTTCTCCTCTAAGAATTCATCTATGCATTCACGCAGAATGGAGAGCATCTCATCAATGTGCTTCTCCTCCACGATCAGCGGCGGTACGAAACGGATGATGTTGGGACCGGCGTTGATCAGGATCAGTCCCTTTTCCATGGCCTTTAAGATAATGCCGCCCACAGGCCTGTCAAAGACAAGGCCCTGCATCAGACCGGCGCCACGGCGGGTCAGGATGCAGCGGTATTCCTTTACCAGTGCATTCAGCTTCTGCTCAAAGACAGGAGATACCTCTCTGACATGATCCACCAGATGCAGCTCGTCATAGAGATCCAGTACCTTGCATACGGCTGCCGTCGCAAGCGGATTGCCGCCGTAGGTAGTGCCGTGATCCCCTGCAGAAAGGGAATGGTCAGCCACACGCTGCGTCATCAGGAAAGCACCCACCGGCACACCGCAGCCAAGTGCCTTGGCCGTGGTCATGATGTCCGGCTTGATGCCGTACTTCTGCCATGCATACATATAGCCGGTACGGCCCATGCCGCACTGTACTTCATCAAAGATCAGCAGGATATCTCTGGCATCACAGATAGCCCGCACTTCCTTCAGGAAACTCTCCTCTGCAGGCACCAGACCGCCCTCGCCCTGCACGACTTCCAGGATGATGGCTGCCGTTCTGGGCGTGATCTGATTGCGCACGCTTTGAATATCGTTAAGACGCGCAAAATGCACATTGGCTACCATGGGACCATAAGCCTCTCTGTACTTGGGATTGCCTGTCACAGAGAGCGCGCCGTAGGTGCGGCCGTGGAAGGAATGCTCCATGGCGATCACTTCATGGTCGGAGCGGCCGTCCTTTAAGTACGCATACTTCATAGCCGCCTTGATGGCACCCTCTACAGACTCTGCGCCGCTGTTGGTAAAGAAGACCCTGTCCATGCCGGAGATTTCTTTCAGGCGATGGGCAGCCTTGATAGCCGGCTCATTGTAGTAGTAGTTGGAGGTGTGGATGATCTTGTCGATCTGCTCCTTTAAGGCGTCATTGTATTTTTCATTGTGATATCCCAGTGCGAATACCGCGATGCCCGCCACAAAGTCCAGATACTGCTTTCCATCCGCATCATACAGATACATACCGTCTCCGTGGTCGATGACCAGCGGATACCGGTTATAAGTGTGCAGAAGGTCTTCCTCTGCCTGTTTGATCAATGCTGCTGTCTTTTCCTCCGCCATAGCTTCCTCCATCCGTGTGCCTCTGTCCATCCTGTATCCCGGGCACAACTCTATCCCTCTATTGTAATCGCTTTCCCTTATTTTGTGAACTGGTAACTGTATGCTCTGTTTTATGCCCGAATATTCTGTTGCTGTTCACAGTCCAGCCGGACGAGAAAACTAATTTCCTACTAAGGAAGCATATCCACAGCCTCATCCGGATAGAACATCGTCCCGATACCATGATTGGTAAAGATCTCCAGCAGCAGACAGTGTGCGATGCGGCCGTCCAGGATATGCACGCGGTTTACGCCGCCTCTGACAGCTGCCGTACAGTTGGCGAGCTTTGGCAGCATGCCGCCGCCGATATAACCTCCGGCGATGAGCTCATCTGCTGCGGATACACTGATCCGGGAAATAAAGGAGGCCTTGTCATTGATATCCTTGTACAGACCTTCGATATCTGTCAGGAATACCAGCTTGTCTGCTCCCACGGCTCTGGCAATGGCACAGGCCGCATCATCCGCATTGATATTGTAGGTAGCAAAGTCATCGTCCATGCCGATGGGTGCCACGATGGGCAGATAATCCTTCTCCAGCATGTCATAGAGGATCTGGGGATGCACATCGGTGATCTCTCCCACATAGCCGATGTCCTCGCCGGTATTGGCATATTTCTTCTTTACGTGGAGAAGACCGCCGTCCTTGCCGGTGATGCCCACGGCCTTGACGCCCAGCTCTTCTACCATGGATACCAGGTTCTTGCCTACTCTGCCAAGCACCATCTCTGCGATTTCCATGGTCTCTTTATCTGTCACCCGAAGACCGCCGATGAACTTTGCTTCCTTGCCGCTCTTTTCCACCCAGCGGCTGATGGCCTTGCCGCCGCCGTGGACGATGATGGGCTTAAAGCCTACCAGCTTTAAAAGGGTCACGTCCTTGATGACATTTTTCTGCAGTTCCTCATTGCTCATGGCAGAGCCGCCGTACTTGACCACGATGATCTTCCGGTTATACTGCTGGATATAAGGCAGAGCCTCTATAAGGACCTCTGCTTTTTTCTGTGCTTCATCTACGTACTGTTCCATTTTTCCTCCATATGCCGCAGCTCGCTGCGGCTGCCTGAGGAGAATTTCGCGCAGGCGAATTCTCCGATAGGATCACGAATGGATGACGTCTACGTCATCCGTTCGAGTTTACAGGAAATGCCATCAGGCATTTCCTGTAAACTTTTGTCTTTCTGTGCCGCAGTTATATTAACTTCTATAATCGGCATTGATCTTTACATAATCATAGGTCAGATCGCATCCCCAGGCGGTGGCCTGTGCCTCGCCCTCATGCATGTCCGCCACAATGCGCACGCTCTTGCCGGATAAGAACTTTGTAGCCATCTCCTCGCTGTAATCGGCAGCTGCACCGTTTGTATAGATCAGCATCTGCTCGCCGTCCTTTTCAAAGAACAGGTCTACCTTTTCCGGATCGAAAGAGACGCCGGCATAGCCCAGGGCGCACAGGATCCTGCCCCAGTTGGCATCGTTGCCGAACATCGCCGCCTTGGTCAGGTTAGAGCAGATCACGGATTTCGCCAGGATCTTTGCATTTTCCTTGGTATCCATGTGGATCACGCTGGCCTCTACCAGTTTGGTAGCGCCCTCGCCGTCTCCGGCCTGCATCTTTGCGAGGTCTGTGCATACCGCCTGCAGTGCCTCATACAGATCCGCATAGCCGGGATCCTCTGCGGAAGTGATCTTTGCATTGCCTGCCAGTCCGTTGGCCAGTACCAGGCAAGTATCGTTGGTGGAGGTATCTCCGTCTACGGAGATCATATTGAAGGTATCCTTGGTGATCTCGGAGAGCATCTGCTGCAGCAGGGTCTTTTCCACGGCAGCATCGGTGGTGATGTAAGCCAGCATGGTGCACATGTTGGGATGGATCATACCGGAGCCCTTGCTCATGCCGCCGATGGTCACTGTCACATCCCCGATCTCAAACTGATAAGCGCTTTCCTTGGGGTAGGTGTCGGTGGTCATGATGGCCTTGGCTGCTGCCAGACCTGCCTCCAGGCTCTCTTCCTTCGCCTTAGCCAGTGCTGCGGCGCCGGCTGTGATCTTATCCACCGGCAGCTGCATGCCGATGACGCCGGTGGAGCCAAGCAGCACTGCATCTGCAGGAATACCCAGCGCCTTGCCCGCTGCCTCTGCCGTGGCCTGACAGTTTTCTCTGCCCTGCACACCGGTGCAGGCATTGGCGATGCCGGAGTTTGCCACGATCGCCTGTACGAAAGGCGCCTCTGCGACCTTTTCCCGGTCCCACTGTACCGGCGCTGCCTTTACCACATTGCTGGTAAAGACGCCTGCCGCTACGCAGGGCTCCTTGCTGTATACCATGGCCATATCCGTGCGGTTCTTGTACTTGATCTGTGCCTGTACGGCTGCTGCTGCAAATCCCTTTGCGGCTGTCACGCCGCCTTCCCTTTTCTCGATGCTCATAGTAGTTATTTCCCCTCTTGTCCAATAAATCGATAGATATTTTCCTTATTCAATGTAAAGTCATAATAATTCAGGTCTTCCCGCTTCGTCCAGCCGATCTGTTTCCAGAATGCGTTGCCGATGTCATTGACGGTAAAGGCGATGAGGGAGACTTTGTTGACATGCTCATGGCGCAGGGCATTCATACAGTAGGCCACCATGGCCTTGCCGATGCCTTCCATCCGGTATTCCTTCTGTACGCATACGTGATACAAACATCCCCGGCGTCCGTCATTGCCGCACAGGATGGCACCTACCACATGGCCGTCTGCCACCGCCACCACGCTAAGGCCCGGATTGCGCTGCAAAAATCTCTCTACTCCTTCTCTGGAATCGTCGATGCTGCGGATGGCAAATCCCTGAATGGTCATCCACAGTGCATAGACCTGGTCATAATCTTCTATTGTCATGGCGCGGATCTGCGCCGGTTCCTTCTGCATTTCTTTTAATCTTTTCCTTTCTGTACCGATGGGCGGTTCTGTCATCCTCCTGACCTGTTTCCGGCCCGATTTCTAAGGCAGTACCGGCACCATGGAAATACCGGTCTCCTCCGGCAGGCCAAAGAGCAGATTCATATTCTGCACAGCCTGGGAAGCGGCGCCCTTCATCAGATTGTCCAGGGCACCCATCATGATCACGCGGCCTGTGCGGGCATCCACCTTGCAGTTTACATCCACGTAATTGCTGCCTTCCACGAATCTGGTCTCCGGGCAGACGCCGTCCGGCAGTACGCGGACAAAACGCTCCTGATCATAGTACTTCTTATAGACTTCCCGCAACTCTTCCTGTGTAGGAAGCTTTCCGTCGGCTCCCGGCACTAAAGATGCATAAGCTGTCACCAGAATGCCTCTGTTCATGGGTACCAGGTGCGGGGTAAAGGTGATGGTGATGGGCTTGCCGCAGGCATATCCCAGCTGCTCCTCGATCTCCGGTGTATGCCGGTGCGTCGCAACGCCGTATGCCTTGGCACTCTCATTGACTTCGCAGTAAAGATTGGCCACCTTGCCGCCGCGGCCAGCGCCGGATACACCGCTCAAAGCATCCACCACCAGCGTGTTGGGATCAATGAGGCCTTCCTTTACCAGCGGATAAGCCGTCAGAATGGAGCATGTGGTATAGCAGCCGGGATTAGCCAGCAGTCTCGCAGAGGGAATATCCTTGCGGTTGATCTCCACCAGACCGTACACGGCCCCCTCGATCAGCTCCGGTGCCTGATGCTTGATCTTGTACCATTTCTCGTAGACAGAGACATCTTTTAATCGGAAGTCTGCGCTTAAGTCGATGATCTTGGTCTTTTCCAGCAGCTCCTTTGTGGCAAAGGAAGCGCAGGCCCCCTGCGGGGTTGCGGTAAAGATCACATCCACCTTCTCAGCCAGCTTTGTGATCTCTTCCTTCATCCGCTCGGTATCGTCATCCATACAGGTCAGATCGATGATCTCGTAGAGATTGCCGAATACAGAGGCGATCTTCTGATCCGCATAGCTGCGGGAGCCCACAAAGACGATCTCCGCATTGGGATGGTACGCAAGGAGCTTTATGATCTCCGCTCCGGCATAGCCTGTGGCACCGATGATTCCTACTCTGATCTTTCCTGTACTGCTCATAATCATTTTCTCCTGATTCTTATAATTTAGAACGCATAGACTTTTCTATTATATCCCCAAACTGCTGATGTACAACCTTTTCTTGTTCAGTACCTGACGAATTCATGTACCAGCATTGCATAACTATACATCCTTTATGCATAATATGCAAGTGATTTTGATTTCGCGTCATTTAATATAGGTTTGTATCGTTGTTCGCCATCAAAGCAGTATTTTTGTTTATGCATATTGATGTATATTTTTGCACTTGCATTTGCCTATATGATGTTGTATAGTGGTTAAAGCGCGGACTAAAGCTCCGCTAATATTGAATATTTGGAGGCATTTTCCCATGGCAAACGAAAAAGAAAAAGTAGTTCTTGCATATTCCGGCGGTCTGGATACCACTGCCATCATCCCCTGGCTGAAAGAGACCTATAATTATGATGTGATCTGCGTCTGCATCGACTGCGGACAGGGCGAGGAGCTCTCCGGTCTGGATGAGCGTGCCAAGTCCTGCGGCGCTGCCAAGCTTTACATTCTGGATGTCATCGACGAGTTCTGCGATGAGTATGTGGTTCCCTGCGTACAGGCCCATGCCGTCTATGAGAATAAATACCTCCTGGGCACTTCCATGGCTCGTCCCCTGATCGCCAAGAAGCTGGTAGAGATCGCCAGAAAGGAAAATGCCACCGCTATCTGCCACGGTGCTACCGGCAAGGGCAATGACCAGGTTCGTTTCGAGCTGGGCATCAAGGCTCTGGCACCGGACATCAAGATCATCGCTCCCTGGAGAGATCCCAAGTGGGGTCTTGACTCCCGTGAGTCCGAGATCGAGTACTGCCACAAGCACGGTATCCACCTTCCCTTCTCCACCGACAGCAGCTACAGCCGTGACCGCAACATCTGGCACATCAGCCACGAGGGTCTGGAGCTGGAGGATCCCGCTAATAAGCCCAATTACGACCACCTCCTGGTGCTGAGCGTCACCCCCGAGAAAGCTCCCGATGCCGTCACCCACGTGACCATGACCTTTGAAAACGGTGTGCCGAAGACCCTGAACGGACAGGCTATGAAGGTCTCCGACATCATCCGCGAGCTCAACCGCTTAGGCGGCGCCAACGGCATCGGCATCATCGATATCGTAGAGAACCGTGTCGTAGGCATGAAGTCCAGAGGCGTCTATGAGACCCCCGGCGGCACTATCCTCTATGAGGCACATCAGCAGCTCGAAGAGCTGATCCTGGATCGCGACACCTATGCATTCAAGACCGAGATGGGCAGCAAGTTTGCCAGCCTGGTCTACGAAGGCAAGTGGTTCACCCCTCTTCGCGAGGCAGAGCAGGCCTTCATCGAGGCTACCCAGCAGTATGTCACAGGCGAAGTAAAGTTCGGCCTCTACAAGGGCAACATCATCCGCGAGGGCACCACTTCCCCGTATTCTCTCTACAATGAGAGCCTTGCTTCCTTCACCACCGGCGATCTGTATGACCACAAGGATGCCAACGGCTTCATCAACCTCTTCGGTCTCTCCTTAAAGGTACGCGCCATGAAGATGCTCGAAGTGGAAAAGAAGAACGAAAACAAAGCCTGATAAACGGGCACGCATATCTTTGAAACAGTGCGAAAATGCAAAAGAGACGGTTGTTTTGACCGTCTCTTTTTTGTATTGCCGATTGTATTTCTGCTGTCAATTCACTATACTGGAGAGGAATAGACTGTCATCAGCACCGGCTGCGGGCCGCTGCAGTACAAAAGGCAGTCCGAAGGGAAAGGAAAATTACGTTACATGAGTACAAGATCACTTCTCATCGCCTATGTTCTGGTGATGAATCTCATCGCTTTTTTTGCCATGGGAATTGACAAAAGAAAGGCCGTCAAGCACGCCTACCGCATTCCCGAGGCCACTCTCTTTACCTTATCTGCCCTGGGAGGCAGCGTGGGTTCTATCCTTGGCATGTATTTCTTTCATCACAAGACCAGAAAGATCTATTTTAGGATCGGTATGCCCGCCATATTGCTGCTTCATATTCTGCTGCTTCTCGCATTTCGATTCTATTTCAGTGACATAAGCTTTATGTCCTAGGAAACAGCACAGGATCATGGCGTGATCAAAAGAACAGATCCCGGGTATTTCTTTTATGCAGCTGCAGAAGGCTGCGGCTGCGCAAGGAGGAATTCATGCACATCGCAATTTGTGAGGATAATATCGCAGACAGGCACCAGACAGAGCGGCTGATGAACCGACAGGCGCAGGCGCGCCGCAATGATGAAGATGGTTTCTATATCGACTCCTACGGAAACGTGGACGCCATCATGCCCTTTTCTTCCCGGTATGATATTTTTATGATCGATATGGTATCCTCCGAATGTGACGGTCTTACACTGGCGCTGCGGTTGCAGGCTGCAGGCGCCCATGGCTATTTTATCCTCTGCAGTTCTTCCATCGACTATGCTGCACTTTACAGGGCAAAAGAATTAAAAGACGACCGCTTTCGTTTTCTCTCCAAGCCGATCAGGACCGATGAACTCACCGCACTTTTGGATGAACTGCTCCCCTTGGCCTCTCAGCATGAAGAGGTCATAGAGCTGCGCGGGCTCCATATCAGCGAAACACTTTATGTGCGTCCCTCAGAGATCCTATACGCCTTTTCTGAAAAAGGAAATTCCAATGTGATCCTCACAGAGGGCCGTTCCATGCTGGTGGCCGGAGAGCCTTACCGTCTCTACATCAATCTGGAGGATAACCCCTACTTCTCCCCCATCAGTGAGCATGCCTTTATCAATGTAGCGCATACGACTTCGATTTCCATGTTCGCCATCGTCATGGAGGACGGACATAAGTTCCGGGTATCTCCTTATTTTACCGGACCGATTAAGAAGCAGCATCAGGAACTGCTTGACCACGATATGCTATAAAAACACCCGGGATTTCATCATGGAAATCCCGGGTGTTTTCTGCTGTCCGCTTATTAGCCTGTATTACTCCGGCGAGATCGCCTGCATTCCGCGGGCACACTGTACGGAGGAATTGTAAAGCAAATTCCGATTGGATCTTACAATGAAAGCTGTCTGTGATGACTGTGGCATAAATAGCTGTTTCGTTCTCTACGCGTTTACGATCACGCCGCCGTCGTTGGCATACAGAGAATTCAGTCCGCTGGTATCCAGGATCAGTACCTGCTTGAAGGATACCTTTGCTTCCACATATTTCTGCAGCTGCTCTGCGCGGTCCGGGCAATTGCAGTGGGAAATGATCAGGGTACGCTCCTGCGGATCTTTCACCTCGGATGCCACGTGATCTGCAATGCGCATCAGGGCCTTCTTCATGCCCATAGCCTGTCCCTTCATGATGATCTCACCCTTGTGAGAGCCCATGACAGGCTTGATATTCAGGGTGCTGGCCAGCAGTGCCTTTACACCGGTCAGTCTCCCGTTTTTCTTTAAGGTCTCCAGATTATCCAGGACAAAGTAGGTCTTCTGCTGATCCCGGAATCCCTCCACTTCCTTGACGATCTCGTCAAAGTCCATCCCCGCCTCTTCCTTTTCGATGATCCGAAGCAGGAGATTGGTCTCTCCGCCGGCGGTGGACTCGGAATCAAAGACATGGATCTTTCTGTCCTCGTGATCCTCTTCGTAGATGGAAACGCCAAGCTTGGCGCTGTTGAAGCTTCCGCTTAAGTGAGAGGAAATGGTAATGATATAGACCCGCTCCGCCTCTGATTTCTCAATGCACTCCCTGAAGCCGTCCGGGGAAGGGCAGGCAGACTTGGCCACCCCTTCATACTCTGCCACTCTCTTAAGAAACTCCGCCTGATCAAAATCCGCATCATCCTGGATATACCAGTTTCCGACCTGCAGGCCAAAAGGAACCCTCTGTATTCTGGCGTCCCCCTTCAGTGCTGAGGGAATTTCACAGGAACTGTCCACGATGATCGTAAAACCCATAGTCAATATCTCCATTCCGCAGGCTCTCGCCCTGCTCTTTATATAGGCCGGTGCGTATTGCCCGTCTCCTGCCTTTGCATTTCCATGGTCATGTAAAGGTCAGGATTCGTCTGCGCGCCCGCCGCTTTCACATCTGGTTTTTAAAACTATGTTAAGTTTACCCTGCTGCAGAGCAGTTGTAAAGTACCTGCAGGAAAACAAATGTATCTGCCCTGCGGTGAAACGCGGTTGCGAGAAAACGGATATACATAATTTGACGCTCCCGTGAAACCGCGGTAAGATAGGAAATATCTGCATCCCGCAGCAATCCCGTGGCATAGAAAATGCAGTTTTCTCATTAACCGCAAAATCATCTCGTCTGCCCTTCGGCAAGGAGAATCCAATACAGAATGATCGCATTAAAAATCACAAAGCTTGGCACTTTCATGGGAAAGCTCCTTTCCTCCGACTGTTTTGACAGCTTCCTGCTGGAGGAGGCCTCCATTTCCATGGGGATCACCATGAAATTAGACGGCCGGCTGAACCGGTCCTTTTATACCAACGAGGAATGGGAGCTGCTTTCCTCCCGGGGCTATGATCTGACGCCCTGGAAGAATGTCCGTCCTCTCTGTCACGAATTCATAAAAGGGAAAAAGGCGCCTGCTGCTTTTCAGATCGTGCTGCACTTAAATCCGGATGCCATTCCCTCTCTGCTGGAAAAGGGCGGCGCCCAGATCGACCCGGCGCAGGTCCGCGCTCTCCTGATTGGCATTCGCTATGACGGCACCGGGGCTTCTGTGACCACGGGTGTTTCGACCCATACTTTTACGATGGACAAGAGTGCTGACGCGGTGTGGGATCAGGCTGTGCAGCAGTTCTTTACGGCAAGGGAGATTGCTTATGATGTTCTCTGAATAGTAAACAGATAATCATCTTTCAATTCATTCCAACCACCAGGATTAGTTGCTCTGCCCAGGCATTTGGTTATTGCCCGGACGCCGGACGGGCGGCGGGTCCTGTCGGCGATGTCCGCTTGGGGACGCCTCTCGGCTCAGGGGCTCACGCCTAGCGGCACGTAAGCTCGCAAAGGACGCGAGCTAAGTGCCGAGGCGTCGCCATGCCCCTGCGCCGGACATCATCCGGCCACCCGCTCGTCCGCCCGGCTGGACTGTGAACAATAAATTGTTTTTTATCCGATACTTTTTCGCTTTTGCAGTTGTCATCATGACAGGGACGTGCTAGAATGTGGAAAGCAAAAACAAAGCACCAATGTGGAGCAGAAAAATGCGGATAACACTGATGAAAGCAAACACAATTGCATATTCCTTTCACAGCATATCCGCCGTTTAAAGAATCGAAGATATTTCTTTCTTCGATTCTTTTTTTACGTGAGCCCCCTCCCGTAGTACTCTGTTTCTCTCCGCATACACTCTGTCAACGATTTTTGCAGGAAAGGAGATTTTACTATCATGATCAGACACCTGATGAACCCTCTTGACCTGTCCGTGGAAGAACTGGATCATCTCTTTCTTCTGGCTGACGATATCAAGGAACATCCCGAAAAATATGCACATGCCTGCACCGGCAAAAAGCTGGCTACGCTTTTCTATGAACCCAGCACTCGCACCCGCCTGAGTATCGAGACTGCCATGCTCAATTTGGGCGGCAGCACGATGGGCTTTGCAGATGCCAACAGTTCGTCTGCCACCAAGGGCGAAACCGTAGCGGATACCATCCGGGTCATCTCCTGCTTTGCAGATATCTGTGCCATCCGTCATCCCAAGGAGGGCGCTGCCATGGTAGCTGCCAACTACGCTTCCATTCCCGTGATCAATGCCGGAGACGGCGGCCACCAGCACCCCACCCAGACGCTGGCAGACCTGCAGACCATCCGTTCTCTGAAGGGTCGTCTTGATCACTTTACCATCGGTCTGTGCGGTGACCTGAAATTTGGCCGCACGGTGCACTCTCTGATCAATGCCTTATCCCGCTATGAGGGTATCCACTTCGTCCTGATCTCCCCGCCGGAACTTCGTGTACCGGACTATATCACCGATATGCTCAAGGACAAGGGCATCACCTACGAAGAGGTCATCCGCCTGGAAGATGTCATCGGCGATCTGGATGTTCTCTATATGACCCGTGTCCAGAAGGAGCGCTTCTTTAACGAAGAGGACTACGTGCGCCTGAAGGATTTCTATATCCTGAATACGGAAAAACTGAAAAAAGCAAAGCCGGATATGTATATCCTTCATCCCCTTCCGCGTGTCAATGAGATTGCCGCTGACGTGGACAATGATCCGCGTGCCGCCTACTTTAAGCAGGTACAGTACGGTGTCTATATGCGCATGGCGCTGATCCTGACCTTATTAAACATTGACGTGAAGTAACTATTCAGAGCCAAGCAAATTTGCAAAAAATGTGCGAGTAATGCTTGCATTAACGAGCCCATTTTTGCAAATTTATTTGGCGAGAATGCCACATGAGCAAAAGGAAAGCTGCGCAGCAGCGATTTTGCGAATGGACTCTGAATAGTTACGACGTGAAATAAATTGCAT
>CAVKQI010000052.1:0-17463 GCA_963658405.1 bacterium
TGCGCTGACAGCAAAATAGAAAAAGATTATTGCTCTCCTAAGCAATTCGGCTTATAATCTGAATTGATACATATTGCTATTATCCACAGTTACGGTGCAAGTGTTATCAATAGCGATAACAAAATGATAACATTAGCCCATACAGGCAGGATAATATGGATAAATCAAAAAATCAAAAGAAAAGCGAACACGACAAAAAATAATCTCTAAACAAAATTGATTAGTGATTGTCGAACTGGAATAATTTCGAGAATTTGAAAGAGCTATCTGATTTCGCAAAGAAGTCAGGTAGCTTTTTTGAAATTATCGAAAAGACAACAAAATATTTATCTGCTGAACAGAAAGATGATTATTAATGCGACATGTCAATGTTGGTAATATCATAGGGAAAGAGGAATGCTATGATTTCAGAAGGGGCAGAGAACTTCTAATTTTTATCGGAATGGATAACAAGCAATGTTTTAATCATTCCAGGTGTCACTTTGGATGTCACTTTGAAAGGGATTGGCTGCGCCTACTCGGTTGTGTCGGACCGGAGGTGGGCGATTCTCCATTCCTGCGGTGTCATTCCATATTTTTTGCGAAATAGAGTATAAAAGTGTGTGCGATTTGTAAATTTCAATTGAAGTGCTATATCGCTGACAGATAAATCCGTTTCACACAGGAGTTCTTCCGCCTTTTTGAAGCAAAAAGTCATGCCGTATTCAAACAGACACAATCCGGTGCGGCGATGAACGATCGAATTCAGATAACTGCCGTTGTAATGTAATAATTTCGCCAGCTCACTACGGGAAAGACGGCCGTTCGTGTCTTCCAACAGTCGGCGTATGCGAAGGAACAGCAGGCTGTCGGCATCGGTCGTCAGGCGGACGGGAGTAGCGTAGAATTCATCCTGCAGACAACTGAACAGTTCACAGAGTACACCCTTCATATAATAGCCGGATGCCGGCCCCGGTCGCAGCATGACGTTCGTCAGGCGTTCCGCCAGATCGTGCAGCTGCCTGGTGCTGCTGTGGTTGTCGTGTGTGGGGAAGAGATCCTGATACTCCTTGGTTACTTCATCGCCTATATTTTCCAACATGAACTGCAGGATCGGGTTGTCTCTCCATCGGCGTTCTTCTGCAAAATAGTGCTCGATGTTCTCATTCAGTAAATCCTGTACGAACTCCACTGACAAGCCGATGAAACAGAGTTTTGCTTCTCCGATGAATCTTTCGGTGTGCATTATGCTTCGGTTGATCAGGCAGCAGGTACCCGCGCGGTATAAATACTCCTGCCCCTCTATTTGCTGGATCATTTCTCCCTGTAGGACCAGCATCAGCTCAAAATAGTCATGGCTGTGCGGAGAGCGGGTATTGAGGCCGCGGAACACCGTATCGTTCTGGTTGTTTCTAAACCAGCACCCGTTGGGCGAGAACATCAGAATATTGTAATGATCTTCGTCTGTCAATCCGCTGCAATATTCTACGGTAACCTGAATGGGGGCCTGGATCTTGTACTGTGTATCAGTACGGCTTCCCCAGTTTTCCACTTCAAGGATATTTTGAAAGCCATGACGGTTCCCTATAGTGATTTCTGCCATTGTGCGCTCCTGTAACTGCGAATGTGATACAATAGACGGCTCCAGCAATGTGAAGCTGTCATAGTGAGAAAGGGTAAATCAGTGTAGAATAAGAACCAGGATAAGGCGATAAATTGGAGAAAAGTTGGACGGCCGCCAACTTCATCATATATTGCACAGCCTTATATGTAAAGAAGAAAGAAATCTACTGATTTTTGTGATACAGTTCATCACACTGTATCGCTCTGCAAAAGAAAGGAAATGCTTTATGGCAGCAACAACCGAAAAAAAGTATCTGAAATGGTACCAAAAACTTGCCTATGGCTCCGGTGATCTGGCCTCCAACTGTTCCTACGGACTGGTTTCCAGCTTCGTACTCCTCTACCTGACCGGCACGCTTGGACTTGACAGCGCCATCATTGGCACACTGATGCTCGCATCCAAGGTGCTGGACGGCATCAGCGACATCATTTTCGGCACACTCATTGACCGTACCCACTCCAAGATGGGAAAGGCACGTCCCTGGATGCTGTATGGTCAGGTCGGTGTCTCTGTCTGCCTGTTCCTGCTGTTTGCTGTTCCCGCAGGCAGTACGACGATGCAGTACGTCTACTTTTTCATCGTCTATACCGCATTGAACGCTGTGTTCTATACGGCTAACGGCATTGCCTATTCGTCACTGGTGGCCCTCATCACCCGCAATAATAACGAACGCGTACAGCTTGGCTCTATCCGCTTTATGTTCGCAGTCGTCACCAACATCTTTATGGGCTTTGCCGTCACCGGCATGGTCGAGAAGTTTGGCGGCGGTGCGGCAGGATGGCGCACCACAGCGCTGATTTTTGCCATCGTCGGTCTTGTGGTAAACACCATCAGCTGCCTGGCAGTCAGGGAATTGCCTGAGGAGGATGCGCCTGCCGAAGCGGCTGTATCCGAAAAGTCTTCTGAGGACAAGCTGGGCTTTGTCGAAACAGTAAAAATTCTTATCCATAACAAATATTATCTGCTGATCCTCGCCATTTATATCGTTTACTACATCATGAGCAATCTGACCACCGGTGCGGGCGCATTCTGCGCGACCTACTACTGGGGCGACGGAAGCCTGCTTGGTCAATTCTCAATGATGAAGATGTTCCCGGTCATCATTGCACTGGCCATTGCGCCTGCACTTATCAAAAAAGTCGGCAGTATGCAGAAAGTTAACTTTTGGGGCTATGCTGTCAGCTGCGTGCTGGGTATACCGATGATTTACTTCGCGATGCAGAAAAACATCACGATGTTCCTGGTATTCATGTTTATCAAAGGCATTTTTGCCGGTATGCTCAGCGGCTCGCTGAATGCGCTGATCGCTGAGGCCAGCGGATGGACGACCCGCACTACAGGCAAACGAATGGATGGCATGATGTACAGCTGCTCTTCACTGGGCATTAAAGTTGGCGGCGGTATCGGCACTGCTGCTGTCGGTTGGCTGCTGAAGCTCGGCGGTTTTGTCGGTACAGCGGCAGTACAAAGCGATAGCGCCCTTCAGATGATCTTTAACCTGTATATCACCTTCCCTGTCATTATCGGTGTTATCATCACGGTGCTCCTTGCCTTCATGGATGTGGAAAAGGCTAACAGAAAGTGGGATGCTGATCACGCGCAGAAAGAGGCTCAGGTATGATTCGACAGAATTTCAACGCCGACTGGCGGGTCGAAAAATCCACCGGAAACCAGATGGCGAATGCCTTTTTGGGAAAAACAAACGCTAAGACTGTGCACCTGCCCTACGATGCAATGATCCATGAGGAACGTACGCCTGATACGCCGAACGGCGCACAGACGGGGTTCTACCCGGGCGGCGAGTACACCTTTGAGAAAGATTTCATCGCACCTGAAAGCTGGCGTGGGCGCCCGGTGTTTTTGACATTTGAGGGCTGCTATCAGCTTGCCGTAGTCACTGTAAACCGTTTTCCGGCGTGTAAGAGCGTAAATGGCTATGCGGAATTTACCGTCGATATTACGCCGTTTTTGCAATATGGAGCGGAAAATCATCTCCGCGTCATTGCGGACAATAGTCTGATGCCCAACAGTCGCTGGTATACGGGAAGCGGTCTGTATCGAGGGGTGCGGCTGCTGACAGGCAACGAGGTCTATATTCCGCAGGATGGTGTGCGCGTTACGACCCGTGAGATTGGCAGTGATTTTGCGGATGTGGAAGTGACAGCGGATGTGCAAAATGCCGTGAATGAAACGAGGCGCATTACGGTATGCAATGCCATCATTGGCAGTGAAGATACGGTTGCCAATGATGTGCAGCACCTGACTTTGCGGCCGGGCGAAAAGCGAACCATATACTTCCGTTACTGCCTGCCATCCCCTGCTCTCTGGAGTCCGGATGAGCCGAATTTATATAAGAGTCACACACGGGTATTGGTGGGCGAGAACGAGCTGGACCGTGATGAGACTGTGTTTGGCATTCGGACGGTCAGCATTGACGCATTGCATGGCGTGCGCATTAACGGGCAGACGGTCAAACTGCGAGGTGCATGCATCCATCACGATAATGGAATTATTGGCGCGGCTACGTTGGCGGCGGCTGAGGATCGGCGTATTCGTCAATTGAAAGAGGCGGGGTTCAATGCCGTCCGCAGCAGTCACAATCCGGCCGGGCGAGATCTGCTGGCTGCTTGTGACCATTACGGAATGCTGGTCATGGACGAGATAAGCGATGTATGGAACACCCGCAAAAATCCCTATGACTACGCACTGCATTTTGCTGAAGACTGGCATTCTGCAGTGGAAAAGATGGTAGCCAAGGACTATAACCATCCCAGTGTTATTCTGTACTGCGTCGGCAATGAGATTTCCGAGGCGGGCAGCGAGCATGGGGCCGAGACGAACCGGAATCTCTGCGATGCACTGCGCAAACTCGACCCCACGCGCTATACGACAAATGCCTTAAATGGCCTGATGGCTGCAGGTCCCCGTTTGCGCCAGATCATGCAGGATGTTGCTGCGCGGTTTCCTGTCGGTCAGGCCGGCGGCGATGGTGCCGGCAGTAATGCGCTGAACAGTTTTATGAGTCTGATGGCAGGAGAAAAGGGTGACTATTTTTCAATGCATCCCCTGCTGACCGAAGCGCTCTCCGGCTGTGAGGAAGGCTGTGACGTGATCGGCTTGAATTATCTGACTGGCCGTCATGTCCTGGAGCACGAACTGCACCCATATAAAGCCGTGCTCGGCACGGAGACTTACCCTGCAGATATAGTGAGACTGTGGCGCATTGTAGAAGAGAATCCGCATATGATCGGCGATTTTACATGGGCCGGATATGACTATCTTGGAGAGGCCGGATGCGGCATCTTCCATTATAACGGTGACGAGAATTTCAGCAGTATCTATCCGGAACGGACCGCCTACATTGGAGATCTGGATCTGTTGGGCAATCGCCGGCCTGTCAGCTACTTCAGGGAAATCGTCTACGGTCTGCGCAAAGAACCGTATATCGCGGTCTTGCGCATGGAACATAACGATCAGACGCCGA
The DNA here is from genome assembly GCA_963658405.1 of bacterium. Lineage (GTDB taxonomy): Bacteria > Bacillota > Clostridia > Lachnospirales > Lachnospiraceae > CAG-791. Next base: position 5,088 of record CAVKQI010000052.1, read on the forward strand.
GCAAGACGCCGTGGATGTTCAAGGATAATATTGCCAGTTGGACCTGGCCCGGATATGAAGGACAAATCGCATCGGTGGATGTCTATTCCGCATCCGAGGAAGTGGAGCTGTTTTTGAACGACATGTCTTTGGGGCGGCAAAAAGTCGTAGATTTTGCAGCGGCCTATTCTGTACCTTATGCATCCGGTGAGCTGAAAGCTGTCGGCTATACGGATGGAAGCTACGATGGAACATTTGCGCTGCACACTGTACAAAATGCAGGGCTCACGCTGACGGCTGATCGAACAAAGCTTCATGCGGATGGCGAAGATGCTGCATTTATCATGATTCATTTTACCGATGCCGATGGTCATGATGATCTGCACGCGCAACATAGTATTCGTCTTACAGTAGATGGCGCCGCTTCGCTTGAAGCACTTGGCAGTGCAAACCCCTGCTCTGAAGAGCGCTATGATACACCGGAAAGTGTGACGTTTGATGGCTGCTGTATGGCGGTTCTGCGCGCGGGCGCAGAACCGGGTGATGCCAGATTAACAGTCACAGCTGATGACGGAGAAGAAAAAACACTGACGATCACAATAGCGTGAAACAAAAGACGAATGCCGCTCTCAACCAAGGGCGGCATTTGCTTTACCTGCGCCGCCTATTGCTATTGCAGCACAGCAGACCTGAAAGACAACAGTATCGCATCACCGGATGACTCAAATTGATTATTGCGCTAAGGTGACCAACGATATAAAATGTGCTCAGACAGTTCTTTGCGCTTCTTTCGGCAGAAAGGATGCGCGGCGCCGCTGCTGCGAAGATGGGAAAGTTTGGTGCTTATCTGACTTTTGATGCGTTCGTGACACCAACGGCAGAGGCGCGTATACAGAGGTGTCAGGAACATGGGACTTCAGGATCTGGGGAGATCCTAAAGAGAAGCCCCGACAATGCATATCTGCCCGGCATGACCCTGCAGGCGGCCGTTTTACGGAGTGCAGGACAGGATCAGAGCAGATAGCGGATTCATGAGGAGTACTTGCAAGGATACTCCGGAAAGGATTTGACCATGACAGTTAAGGAAGTACTTGAGAAGATCGCACAGGATAAGGATCTGGCTGAGAAAGTAAAGGGTATGAAGAACCCGGAGGATGTTTACGAGGTAGCTAAGTCTGTTGGCGCTGACATGAGCTTCGAAGAGTTTAAGAAGGGCGCAGAGGAGCTGAATGCATCTCTGACCAAGATGAGCGATGCCGATGTAGATGCTATTTCCGGCGGCGATGCAGGAACCATCACCACCCTGACCACTACCACCACAGTGACGATCACCGCTTCTGCATCCGCAGCAGCAGTCTAAGACTGTCAGGATCATCCGCCCGGTCGGGGCGCCCCACAGAGATGGGGCACAAGGACGAGAATAGAAAGCCCCGCCATGCGGGATATAGAGAGGATGGCGTATGAAGTGATACGTCATCCTTTTTGTGTGCTTTCGCGAAATTCTCCAACATGGGAGATAAATATGCAGTGGTCACGATTTTTTCAAAATGAGGAATTCCTGGAGAAGACCAGAATGGGCATGCTGCTGCCGGAGATGCGGGAGTCTATTCGGGGCTGGCTGGGTCTGCAGGAGGGAATGCGCATCCTGGATGTGGGATGCGGCACCGGCGCCTATGCGCGCTATCTGGCAGAAGGCATGAAGGATGCGGAATTCTTCGGTATAGACAACGACCCGGATTTCATCACCCGGGCACAGCAGATAGAGGAGAAGGACGAAAAGGGCAGGAAGATCCAGTATCGGACAGGAGATGCCCTCTCCCTCCCATATGAAGATGAGAGCTTTGATCTGGTGGTGTCCCATACCTTTCTGACCAGCATGCCGAAGTACCGGGAGGCACTTGCCGAGATGCGCCGTGTGTGCCGGAAAGGAGGACGCATCAGTTCCCTGAGCGGCATGACCTTTACCAATATCCCTCTGGATGTAGGAAACTATCCGACGACATATTCCTGGGTGGTGCGTTACTATGAGCTCCTTAGCAAGGTGGTGGGCATGTACCAGAGCATTGTCCCTTATCAGGAGTATTCGCAGGGAGTTCCGCCGGTCAGAATGCCCCGGGTCTTCTACGAGGCAGACCTTAAGGATGTCTGCGTCTATCCCGTGGGAAGCTTCTGGTCCTTAAGCAACGCGGCGGTGTCGAAGGAGAGAAAAGAAAGGTACATCGAACTGGACTATATCGCGGAGAAGAAGCATCTGCAGGCTATATGGGAGCTGGAGGAGTCCAGGCAGTATCTGACGCAGCAGGAAAAGGATGAGTTCCTGGAGCTTCTTAGGAAGCGCCGGGATGATCTTTTGCGGGATCTGGGAGAAAACCAGATCTGGGACTGGACAGGAAACGGAAATCTGCTGGTCATCGGACGAAACGAATAAAAGTAGAGCAGCGGCATAGAAAGGAAAAAGTTATAAGGAAATGCCTGATGGCATTTTCTTATAACTCGAATGATGACGATAACGTCATCATTCGGTATCCTATCGGAGAATTCGCCTGCGCGAAATTCTCCTCAGACTGCCGCAGTAAACTGCGGCATGGAGGTAAAAATGGAAGATTGGAAAATGCGGGGCAAGGAGTCCAGCCCGGAGAAGACAGTGGCAAGGATTGAAGGGATCCTGAAGGAATATGGCTTTGAGACCGAAATGCAGGATGTCCCCCAGTCTCTGCCGGATTGCTACTCCTGCAGACTGACCATCAAAGGCGACGCCGGCCCGGCCATCGGCACCAACGGAAAGGGAATGACCAGGGAACTCTGCTATGCCAGTGCCTATGGGGAGATGATGGAACGCGTGGAGAATCGTATCTTCAGCTCTCTGGTTCGCCTGGATGACAGGGAGTATACAGAATTTCTGGTGCCGCAGTATCCCCTTTATAAGGTGCGGGGAGGACAGGATCACCGGTGCGTGGCGGCATTAAAAAAGAGAGTGGCCGACACCATTTCCAATGTGCCCCTTCTGACGACGGCAGAGGATCTGGTCGATGATCTTCTGGAAAAGCTGGCACCTGCCGCATTAAATGGTCAATTCGGCACCCTTCCCTTCTACTCCCTGACAGACAAAGAGGTCGTCTATCTTCCGGACTGGATGCAGATCTTTATCGGGAGCAACGGCCTGGCTGCCGGAAATACCCTGCAGGAGGCCATGGTGGAGGGAATCTCCGAGCTGGTGGAACGGTATTCCCAGCTGGAGCTGCTGAACGGTACCATGATCCCACCGGTCATTCCGGACGAAGTGATCGACCGCTATCCCCATATCCGGAAGATCATTACCTCCATCGAGGCAGACGGCGGGCACAAGGTGCGGGTACTGGATGCGTCCCTGGGCAAGGGCATTCCCACGGTTTGCGGTGTAGTCATCGACACGAAGACAGGAAACTTCGGGGTGAAATTCGGCGCACAGCCCAATATGGGAATCGCACTGGAGCGTGTATTTACCGAGTCCATGCAGGGAAGCAGCCTGGAGAGATTCTCCAATTCCTCCCGCCCGGGCTTTTTCGTAAACGACGGGCAGACCCGGATGGATAAATGGAACAGCATCAAGATCTCCTCCAGCAGCATGCCGGCTACTTTATTGATGGACGAGCCCAGCTATCCTTTCCGGGAGTGGCCGAGTGAGGAGCACAAGACCAACCAGGAGCTGATGATGGATATGCTGCACCTGTTAAAGGATTTGGGTGCGGACATTTATGTACGCGATGCCTCCTATATGGGATTCCCGGCCGTGAATATCTATGCGGCAGGGATCTCCGAGGTACGACCCGTGGACTTTTTGGAATTAAAGATCAACCGGTTGATCCTGGATGTGCAGGATCATTTCCTCCATTTAGGGGATCTGACACAGGAGCAGGTCAGAGATATCGCCATCCTGGCTACGGCAAAGCGGGGCGCTGTGCTGGAGAATACCATCGGCGCCATCAGCGGACTGTATTTCCGGGAGGAAATGCCGGGAGCACCCTTTGAGGCGGATCTGCTGCTGGCTGCCTGCCTCTATCGACTGGGCAAGACGGCAAAGGCTGTGGAGATCCTGCAGCAGATCATGAGAGGTCTGGTGGGATTGCCGGAAAAAATGGCATTTATCAAGGCCAGCTTCTATTATCTGAATGTAAGGATAAACGGAACGGAGCAGCAGGCCTATGATGTGGTCAGAAGCATGCTGCCGGGGGAAGCGGAGCGCGTGCGCAGGATCTGGATAGATCCGCAGACCGTGCTGACAAAGCTCTATCCGGACTGCGGCGGCAAATCCTCCGCAGATGTCACGGAGGGCGGCAGCACCTATCAGGGCGTGCGGGAATTCTATAAAAAGCTGGTGAAGGCAGAGGCGGACCATCCCATGGATCAGATGGCGCTGCAGGAATTATTTCAGGATTTTACCGCCTGACAGGATGATGATATGAACCCTTTTTTTACGGAAGAAGAAAAGAAGAATATTTTCCGGCGCTCCTGCTGGATGCAGGCGTTGCCAAAAGAGGAGCGCTGGCAGCCGGATGAGGGGCTGTTCATGGAATGGCTGGACCGCATTTGCGCTGCGTCCCAAAAGGCGTGCGGTGAGGAGGCAGCGTATCTGTTCGGAAAAGCCGAGGATCCGGGGGCAGCGGATATCTTCTTCCTTCCTTTCGTGGCAGGCCTGATACAGTCCGTACACGTACCGGATAACAGAGCAATGATCCGGCCCGGCGCCTTTGGACAGTGGCCGGAGGCTTTTATGCAGTCCCTTCGGGAACTCTTTGTCCTGTGCGGGAACCGGACGCTTTCCCGGCTTGTCGGAGACGTGACCCTGCCGACGGACGCCTGGATCCGGGAACGCGTGATGCCGGTGATGCAGGACGGCAGCTATCTGCGGGCCCTGGCACAGGACTGGCCTATTGCCTTTCGTCAGATGGTGGAATTCACGGCCAGAGAGGCAGCGCATGCGCAGGAGCTGGCAGATGCCGTTTGCCTGGAGCTGCCGATGGTCTGGAAAGATCTGGGAGAGAAAGGGGAGGCACCGGCAGTTGTGACCGTGGAGGCCTCCGGGGGCGATCGCCACAGAGGCGGTCGCAGCGTGCATCTGCTGCGGCTGGAAGACGGGCGAAGACTGGTATACAAGCCCCACAGCATGGCCATCGACCGCGCCTTCGGCCACTGGGTGCATGTCATGGCACAGCGGGTGGGTCTTCGGCCTTTTCGGACCGTGATCTCAGCAGATACGGAAAAGGGAGGTTTCTGTACCTTTGTGGAGGCAGTGCCCCTGCAGGATCTGTCGGAGGCAGCGGTTTACTTTGAACGGACGGGCTTCCTTCTGGGACTGGTCTATGTGCTGCGGGGGATGGATCTGCATGGGGAAAACATAGTGGCCTGCGGAGAGGATCCGGTGATCATCGACATGGAAACCATGCTGATGCCGCCGGGGTGCTTGTCCCGGAGATGGACAGGGGATGAGATCCCGTACTCCATCAACCAGATGTCGATTCTGCCCATGCTGATGTCTCTGCCCGGGCTGCGGGAGCAGGGCTATGCCTGCCTCCTGGATGCACGGCCGGGGACCCACAATCTGCCGCTGCTGGATGGAAAGCCTGTTTCGGGGGCAGAGTATGCAAAGGAGATCGGAGAGGGATTTCGGCTGGCGCTGCAGACGGTCCTGCAGGACCGCGCATGGGCAGAGAGCGAGCTGAGAAGCCTGTTTACCGGCTGCGGACTGCGCATGGTGATACGTCCTACCGCGGTCTACTGCAGGATACTGGAAGTATTGTGCAGCCAGAATCTGCAGCAGGACGCAGGTGCTTACTGTCATCTGATCCGGCGGGCTACGCGCCGTGCAAAGGCAATGGGGGAAAGTGCAGGCATCCGGGTAGAAAAGACAGAACGGGAAGCACTGGACAGACTGGATGTCCCTTACTTTGAGGAACAGATCACAGAAGAGATGCTGCGGGATCTGGCGAAGGAATGGGAGCAGATTTCCCCGGAAAAGGCAGAGAGGGAGAAAGAGAAGCTTACCTTCTGCTTAAGACGCATCAGCCCGAAGCACGAGGGTGTACAGGAAGTGCACGGGGAAGGAAAGAGCGGATTCTCCGAGGAAATCATCCGGGACAGGCTCCGGAAACAGGCAAGAAGCGTCTGCAGGCTGCTGGGGATGCAGGTCACACCCCTTGCCGTTCCCCAAGGGAAAAATGCATCCTATACAGCCGGTTTCGGCGTCCTTCTGAGAGAGCATTGTCTGCTGGATGGAAATTTCGGCGCAGTGGTGGCTCTGTGTGCCTACCTGCAGGTCTGTCCGAAGGATGAGGAGATCCGCGCCGCCCTTTCCGCGGAGATGGAAGAGCTGACCGATCCGCAGAAAACGGGGGCGGGCCTTACCGCCGCAGAGCCGGGACTGGCAGACGGCGCCGCAGGCTTTCTGCTGGGAAGCTGCATGTGCCGGGAGATGGGGATGCTGACAGAGCAGGCATTTCGTGCGATCCTCTCCAACATGGAGCCCCTTGCGGCAGACCGTGAGCGGATACGATACGGCAGAGAGGAATTTCTCCACGGCGTTTACGGCCTGCGCTCTGCCATCGCCAGAGTCCCTATTAAATGGCGCTCCCCGCAGCTGTGCCAGCTGGATGCGCAGCTGCAGGAAATGATGGATAGGAATCCGGCATACAGGGAATTGACAGAGCCGGAAAAGCTGCAGAAGGCGGCGCAAAGTAAGATGGTGAAGGTGCTGTGCGGGGAAGGCGAAGCCTTCCGGGCCACGGAAAAAGCATCCCCCGATGCATCCGGTGTCTTCGCTGCAGAGGAAAGCGGGATACGGCAAAGATCCGTCAATGATACCCTGCGCTTTGGCAATGCGGGCCGTCTGTATCGGATCACGCAGGAGATCGCAGCGATGGAGCAGGCAGGAGAAGATACCGCCGGACTGCAGGAAAGAGGCCGGGAACTGGCCTTTGCGCTCTCCGGCGCAGCCCATGTGCTGCGGGATGTTTCCTTCCCCGAGGATTACCTGGAAACAGGGCTGCTGCATGGTATGCCCGGGGTTCTGTACAGCGTTTGCCGCTTTCTGAACCCGGAAAAAGTACCTTCACTTTAAATAAAATTTTAGGAATGGGGATCAGTTTGAGCCATACGCTCGATAGCGTATGGTTCAAACGGCTGTTTGTGCCGCAGGCGTCACAAACAGCCCTGATCGCAAAGAAAATCTGATATTTTCTTTGCGATTCCTCCGGCGCAAAGCGCCTGCGGAATGGGGTTCATTATGAATGATACGTCCAGAAAATTTGACGATAACAGTCCGGCATACCGCACCATACACATGCACCACTGGTTTATGCTGGCGGCGATCCTGCTGATCGCAGTGGGGCTGGGACTGTGGATGCTGCTTGGCACCGTGCAGGTGACACTGACGGGAAACGGCGTTTATGTGCCGGGAGAGTCCACCGTGACCGTGCATTATCCTAAGGCTGGCATCGTGGTGGACATCGCCTGCACGGAAAATGCCTATGTCCATGCCGGGGACGAGCTCATGAAAATCTATGTCTGTGATGAGGAAAGCGATTATCCGGGTATTGCCGAGATGCGCAGGGATGCAGTGTCAGTCTGCGCAGATACCGACGGCTATGTGACGGAAATTAATGCAGAGCCCTGGGAGCGGGTAGATGTCACCAAGTCGCTTCTTCACATACGCACCCAGGGGGAGAATGTCATCCGGTATCGGGTGTACTGCAGCATGCAGGAGGCGTCACTGGGATCGGTAAAACCCGGAGAAACCAGGGTAAAGTTTGAGCCAAACAATGATAACGAGGATGACTGGATCTGGGGAACCATCGTACAGGAGCCCTTCACTGTGCGGGGAGATTATCAGCTGACGGACCTGGTGGGCTCCGGTCAGGTGGCGGAGACTTTCATGGGCGGCGAGTACGAAAAACAGATGCTCGTGATCGAACTGGATCAGACGGAGGATGGCAGGATCTGCTATGCGAATTCGGGAAAGGCGTATGATCCTTCTGTGTATGCGGAAGGAAAGCTCACCATTATCCTGAAGGAGATGCATCCCTATGAGAAGATATTTCTGGCAGGCAGATAGTCCGGAGATATAAAAGAGGTAACCATGAAGAATATTCGCAAACATAAGGTACCGATCGTACTGCAGATAGAAATGTCGGAGTGCGGCGCCGCTTCCCTGTGCATGGTACTGGGATATTACGGAAGATATGTGGAACTCTCACAGATGCGCCGTGCCTGCCATATTTCCCGGGACGGCAGCAAGCTGCGGAACATGATGCATGCCGCGGAGGAGTACGGTCTGCAGGCAGATGCGCTGCGCTGCCCTCCCACCATGAACGGCGTCCGGCTTCCGGCCATTGCCTTCTGGAAGGGCTACCACTTCATTGTGGTAGAAAAAATGGAGGAAAAGTCCGTCACCATCTGTGACCCTGCCATGGGAAGACGCAGGATTTCCAAAGAGGAATTCGAGAGAGATTTTACCGGCGTGGTTCTGCAGCTCACGAAAAAGCCGGATTTCGTTACCGGGGGAAAGCCCTACAGTACCAGAAAGGCACTGCAGGAGATCCTGGGCGGGAAAAAGATGGTTTACGCCTACCTGCTGGTGATCAGCGCGCTGCTGCATGCGGTCACACTGGTGATACCGGGACTGACGCGTCTGTTCGTGGACCAGTATCTGCCCTCTCTTGGCAACGTGGATCTGGGCATCTATATGGCTGTCTTTCTGTTTGTGCTGCTGGTGCAGTTTCTGCTGCTGCTGGCACAGAATGGTGTGGTCCGGCGTTTCGGGCGGATTGAGTCAGGCAGGATGAACGGAGAGCTGGTCCATAAGCTCCTGCAGCTGCCGCTGAAATTCTTCCAGACCCGCAGCAATTCCATGCTGATGGCAAGGATCGAATCTATTGACGCCATGGCGGATTTTGTGACGGCGCGTTTTATTCCCCTGGTTCTGGGGCTGGCATTTTCGCTGGTCTATGCAGCACTGCTGCTGTATTACAGCGTGAGCATCTGCGTGGCGGTGATCATTATCATCGCAGCGGTCCTCGGGGCATTGCAGTATATCCTTACCTGCAGCAAGGGCTACAATATGCAGGCTTCCGGCTCCTGCATGCGTTTTCTGGCAGCATCGGGACAGAATGTGCGGCTGTTCGACATCATCAAATCCACGGCGCAGGAGGATAAGATGATGCGGGAGACCGTCAGCCATTATTACCGGTACGAGAATGAGAACGGCCGTATGAGGCGGTACCAGGCGATGGCACGGACCATTCCGGTATTTGTTCCCATGCTGCTGCAGGTGGTAGTGGTGACGCTGGGCATGTACCAGGTGTGGTATGGCTCGATGACCGTTGGCGTGGTGCTGGCCTGCCAGAGCATCGCCATGTCCATTTTTGAGCCCATTGTGACCTTTGTTTCGGAGTTTTCCTCTCTCCAGTCCCAGGAGTCCGATCTGCACTGCCTGCACGATATCGAGCTGGAGCCGGCAGACGAGCTCGCAGAAAGGAGCGCTGCGCCTGTCAGCGAACGGCTGCAGGGAAAGGTGGAGCTGCGGCACGTTTCTTTCCAATACAATGCCATGCTGCCCCCTGTGCTCAAGGATATCAATGTGACCGTGGAGCCCGGAAAAAGCCTTGCCATCGTGGGCGGTTCGGGCTCCGGAAAGTCCACCATGCTCAAACTCATCGAGGGTCTGTATGCTCCTGTGGAGGGCACGGTCCTGCTGGATGACTGCCCTCTGGCGCAGACGAGCCGGGATACGGCAGCGGCATCCATCGCAGTCGTGCAGCAGAAGGCCGCTCTCTTCCGGGGAACCGTCCGGGACAACGTCACCCTGTTCAATCAGAAAATTTCCACGGCAGAAGTGGAAAAGGCGGCGGAGAATGCCTGCATCCTCGAGGATATCTTAAAGCGGGCCGGCGGCTTTGGAGAAAGCCTCACGCCGGAAGAGTGCTCCTACAGCGGCGGACAGGTACAGCGCATGATGCTGGCGAGGGCTCTGGTGAGAAAGCCTTCCATCCTGATCATGGACGAGGCCACCAGCGCACTGGATCCGGAGGTGGAGGAAGAGGTAATGAATAAGATCGAGAGCCTGGGCATCACGCGGATCGTGGTGGCACACCGGCTCTCCACCATCCGGGACTGCGATGAGATCATCGTCATGGACCAGGGAACCATCGCAGAGCGCGGGACGCATGAGGAACTGTTCGCCCGCAGCGACAGTAAGTACCGGCAGCTGGTATTGTCCGATGAGACAGACTGAGCACAGAGATAGGCAGCAAAAGGAGGAGCAAATGAGCGCCAGCAGAAATTCTTCAGATTTGTGGGAACGGGCCTACGGAGTACTCCTGGGAGCACGCCGGAAGGATGAGGCACCCCGGGGAGAGAGCGAGGATCCCTTTGCCTGCCTTTTTCTGCAGCTGGTGAGGGCTTCCGGCGGAAAGACGGTGCCTGTCGATGACTTTCGGCTGAACGGAACGGATGATCTGGGATATCTGGCACGGACAGAGCATGTCTATGCCTCCTATCAGAGTCTCGGTCCGGACTGGTACCGGGAGGACTTAGGGCCCTTTATCGGATTTTACAAAGAAAACGAGAAAGAGGAGCCGGTGCTCCTGCGCCGCAGGAGAGGACACTATGTCATTCGATCCGAAGCCGACGGCAAAGAAGAGAAGGTGACAAAGGAGCTGGCCGGTGCCTTTGCGGGACAAGGACTGTTCGTGGTGCCGATTGCCGATGCGGAGACGGCATCTCCCCTTCTGCTGATGGGAAAGCAGCTCCTGCAGCGCAGGCGGGTACTGCTGCATTTTGCCCTGCTGACGGTGATCTCCTCCATCCTGACCATGGGGATCCCCAATGTGATCAATGCGCTGGTATCCACGGCCACGGGAATGGATAGTACGAAAATGATCTTCATGATCAGCATCAGCCTTCTGCTGACCATTTTCGCCAACATATTCATCCAGCTGGGCATTCACTACAGTACCGCGGGACTGCAGTCCTTCGTCTGTGTCAGGATCTATGTCATGCTGCTGCACCGCATGATGCGGATGAAAACAGCCCAGGAACATAAGCTGGCGGGGCGGCTGGATACCATGCTGATGCCTTTTCTGGGCGCCGTGCAGTCCATCATCGCCATGTCTTTCTCGGCCATTGTATATCTGGCGCAGGTGGTCATCGTCCTGTCGGTCTTTAATGTATACCTCTCCGATCTGGCACAGCCGCTGATCGTTCTCTTTGCAGCGGAAGTGGCAGCGGCCCTTCTGGCAGAGTGGCTGATCCTGAAAAGAACAGGAGAGATGGGAAAGCAGCAGGAGGAATATGCCCTGCGCAGAAGTGAGATCGTGGACAATATAGAGGCGATCAAGAATAACCACATCGAGGACAGGATGTTCTATCGTTTTGCAGTGAGCTTTGGCCGCTATGCAGACCAGAGAGTGCGGGTGAGCAGATACAGGCAGTGGATCAGCCTGATGTGCTCCATGGTGAGCGGCATCGGTGTCCTGCTGATCTTTATGTCAGCGGCAGCAAGCGGCAGACATTCCGCAGGCGTGGTGACGGCGGCGGTTTCCCTTTTTACGCTGCTGGCCGGCTATATCGGCTCCTTTATCAATTCCGTGTCGGAGATCGTGGGCTCCTATCCGTACCTGCAGTATATTTCCTGGATTCAGAAGGCAGAGACGGAAAAAGTGGAAGACCAGGAAATGCAGGCGCAGATCACGGGTGGCATTACGCTGCGGGATGTGAGCTTTTGCTATCCGGGAAGCTCCTCTCCCGTGCTGAGCAGGATCTCTCTTACGGTGCAGCCGGGGGAGTACATCGGCGTGGTGGGTGCCTCAGGATGCGGAAAGAGTACCCTGGTGCGGCTGCTGCTGGGCTTTGAAAAGGCCACCGGGGGCACCATCGAATACGACGGCGTAGACATAGGACAGTACGATCTCCACAAGCTGCGCGGGCAGTTTGGCGTGGTGCTGCAGAATGCGGGATGCATGAACGGCAGTGTCCGTCAGAATATCGGGATGTCGGAGACGGCGGACATGGAGAAGGTAAAGCGGGCGGCGAAGCTGGCAGCCATCGATGAGGACATCGAGGCCATGCCCATGAAGTACAATACTTTCCTGTCCGGCGAGATCGATGTGATCTCCGGCGGGCAGGGACAGCGGGTCGCCCTGGCCAGAGCCCTGATGAATGAGCCAAAGATCCTGATCCTGGACGAGGCCACATCGGCGGTGGACAATATCACCCAGGAGGCCATCCGGCGCAATCTCGATGCGCTGAATATCACCCGGATCGTCATCGCGCACCGTCTCTCCACGGTGCGAAAATGCGACCGGATCATCGTGCTGGGAGACGGCGTGATCCAGGAGCAGGGAAGCTATGAGGAGCTGATGGCGAA